>DASZWW010000217.1:0-9376 GCA_035546175.1 Polyangia bacterium | reverse complement strand
GGCCCCTCGGCGGCGCGCTCGGGGCGCGCGATCGCCTGCGGCTGCAGCACGCCCAGGCCCGCCGCCACGGCGGCCGGGCGCAACGCGTCCGGGACGTTCGAGACGGCGACCGGGACGAGCTTGCAGAGCTTGAGGACCTGCACGAGCTCGGCGAAGGGGAGCGCCGCCGCCGCGTCGCCGAGCGCGCCCAGGTCGAGCAGCACGGGCGCGTCGATGAAGAGCTGCGGGAGCTGCGCGATCTTCACGCGGAGCTGCCGCTCGACGAGCGCGACGTCGGTGGCGCGCAGCCGCAGCACGGTGAGCGGCGCCATCGTGCCCTTGAGGTCGAAGGCGACCGCGCGCTTGCTCGCGGAACGGGACTCTTTGACCTCTGGCGCGGGTTGAAACATCGGTGGCGGCTCCGGGGCTAGGGCCCTCCGCCATCTTTGGCCCCTCCGATCGCGGCGTCAAAAAATCGCTTATGCTTCCCTCGTGCCCGTCGGCCTCCGCGCCTTGTGCCTCGCGTCGCTGGTGGCAATCTGCGCATGCGGCAGCAGCAGCAACGCCCCCGCCGAAGGCACGATCTACGCCTCGTGCACCAACGTCGACGCCGGGACGACGTGCGTCGGCGCGGCCCCGGGCTTCGCGAGCGACATCGTCCCCATCCTCCAGAAGAGCTGCCTGCCGGCCTGTCACGACAGCCCCGAGGGCACGCCCGACGCCGCGTGGCCGCTCACGGACTACGACGACGTGCAGTCGTGGAGCACCTTCATTGCGGCGGACATCATCGGCTGCGCGATGCCGCCCCTCGCGAACGCGTCGCAGTACCCGATCACGCGCGAGGACCGCGAGACGATCCTGCAGTGGATCCTCTGCGACACCCCGCCTTAGAGAGCCTCCGCGTCGCGATCGTTCAGTGGCATTGGACCTGGACGATCGAGCCTCCTCGTGAGCGGCCCCTCCGAAGCGTCAGGGGAGCTGGGTGGCGCCCATCAGGAACTTGTCGACGCCCTTGGCGGCGGCGCGGCCTTCCTGGATGGCCCACACGATGAGCGACTGGCCGCGGGCCATGTCGCCCGCGGCGAAGACGCCGGGGACGCTCGTCATCTTGTCGGCGTCGACGGCGACGTTCGTGCGCGCGTCGAGCTTCACGCCGAGGTCCGTGAGCAGGCCCTCCTTCTCCGGACCGAGGAAGCCCATGGCGAGGAGCACGAGGTCGGCCGGCCAGACCTTCTCGGTGCCGGCCACCTCCTTCATCGTCTGGCGGCCGTCCGCGCCCTTGACCCACTCGATCTGGACGGTGTGCAGCTCCTTGACGTTGCCGGCCTTGTCGCCGACGAGGCGCTTGGTGACCGTGCGGTACGCGCGCGGGTCCGCGCCGTGGAGCGCCGCGGCCTCCTCCTGGCCGTAGTCGAGCTTGTAGACGCGCGGCCACTGCGGCCACGGGTTGTCGGCGGCGCGCTCGTCGGGCGGGCGCGGCAGGATCTCGAACTGCACGAGGCTCTTGCAGCCGTGGCGGAGCGACGTGCCCACGCAGTCGGTGCCCGTGTCGCCGCCGCCGATGACGACGACGTGCTTGTCCTTGGCGTCGATGAACTTGCCGTCGGCGAAGTTGCTGTCGAGCAGCGACTTGCAGCTCTTGAGCAGGAAATCCATGGCGAAGTGGACGCCCTTGAGGTCGCGCCCCTCGACGGGCAGGTCGCGCGCCTGCGTGGCGCCGCCCGTGAGCACGATGGCGTCGAAGCCGGCGCGCAGCTTCTCCGTCGGGTAGCTCTTGCCGACCCAGGCGTTGGTCACGAACTCGACGCCCTCCTCGGCCATGAGCTTGATGCGCCGGTCGACGACGTGCTTCTCGAGCTTCATGGGCGGGATGCCGTACATGAGCAGGCCGCCGATGCGGTCGTCTCGCTCGAACACCGTCACGGCGTGGCCCGCCTTGTTGAGCTGCGCCGCGCACGCCAGGCCCGCCGGACCCGAGCCGACGACGGCCACCTTCTTGCCCGTGCGCTTCGCGGGCGGCTCGGGCACGACCCAGCCCTCTTCGAAGGCCTTGTCGATGATCGCGACCTCGATGCTCTTGATCGTGACGGCCGGCTCGTTGATGCCCAGCACGCACGAGCCCTCGCAGGGCGCGGGACAGACGCGCCCCGTGAACTCGGGGAAGTTGTTCGTCTTGTGCAGGCGCGCGAGCGCCTCCTTCCACTGGCCGCGGTAGACGAGGTCGTTCCACTCGGGGATGAGGTTGTTGATGGGGCAGCCCGAGGCGCCGCCCGGCAGCAACGTCCCCGTGTGACAGAACGGGACGCCGCAGTCCATGCAGCGCGCGCCCTGCTCCTGCAGCTTCTTCTCGGGGAGGTGGTCGTGGAACTCGTTCCAGTCGCGCACGCGCAGCTTGGGGCTGCGGTCGGGCGGCAGCTGCCGCTCGTACTCCATGAATCCGGTCAGCTTGCCCATGACGTGAAGCTATTCCCCTCCTGCGATCGCGCGGTCATTTGCCGCCCAGCCTGGCCAGGTCGTGCGAGTTGAGCTCGAAGGCCGCCATCTCGGCCTCGGCCTCCGACATGCCCGTCTCGCGCATCTTCTTCTGCGCCTCGAGGACGCGCTTGTAGTCGTGCGGCATGACGCGCACGAAGGACGGCAGGAGCTGCGACCACGCGTCGAGGATCTCGCGGGCGCGCTTGCTGCCCGTGAGCTCCGCGTGGCGCGCGATGAGCCCGTGCACGAGCTTGATCTCCTCCGAGTCGGTGTCCAACTGGAGCTTGCCGAGCCCCACCATCTCCTTGTTGCACTTCGTGGCGAAGCCGCCGCGCTCGTCGTCGAGGACGTACGCCACGCCGCCCGACATGCCGGCCGCGAAGTTGCGCCCCGTCGGTCCGAGGATGACGACGCGGCCGCCCGTCATGTACTCGCAGCCGTGGTCGCCCACGCCCTCGACGACCGCCGAGGCGCCGCTGTTGCGGACGCAGAAGCGCTCGCCCGCGACGCCGCGGAAGTACGCCTCGCCGCTCGTCGCCCCGTAGAGCGCGACGTTGCCGATGAGGATGTTCTCCTCGGCGGCGAAGGTCGCCTCCTTGGGCGGGTAGACGATGACCGTGCCGCCCGAGAGGCCCTTGCCGACGTAGTCGTTGGCGTCGCCCTCGAGGATCATCGTCATGCCGCGCGGCACGAAGGCCGCGAAGCTCTGCCCCGCCGAGCCCTGGAAGTGCAGCTTGATCGTGCCGGGCGGCAGCCCCTCGGGGCCGTACTTGCGGGTGATCTCGCTGCCCGTGATGGTGCCGACGACGCGGTTGACGTTGCGGATCGGCAACGTAGCTTCGACCTTGGGCGCGTTCGGGTAGTTATCAATCAAAGGCTGGCAGAGCGGCAGGATCTTCCGCATGTCGAGCGAGGCCGCGAGGGCGTGGTCCTGCTCCTCCGTCTTGTAGCGCCCCACCTCGGGGCCCGCGTCGGGCTGGTAGAGGATCTTCGAGTAGTCGAGGCCCCTGGCCTTCCAGTGGTCGATGGCGGGCTTCATCTCGAGGCACTCGGTGTGCCCGATCATCTCGTTGACCGTGCGGAAGCCGAGCTGGGCCATGAGCTCGCGCGCCTCCTGCGCCACGAAGCGCATGAAGTTGACGACGCTCTCGGGCTTGCCGTTGAACTTCGCGCGCAGCTTCGGATCCTGCGTCGCCACGCCCACGGGGCAGGTGTTGAGGTGGCACACGCGCATGAGGATGCAGCCGACGGTGACGAGCGGCGCCGTCGAGAACCCGTACTCCTCGGCGCCGAGGAGCGCCGCGACGATGACGTCGCGCCCCGTCTTCATCTGGCCGTCGGTCTCGACGACGATGCGCGAGCGCAGGTTGTTGAGCACGAGCACCTGGTGCGTCTCCGAGAGCCCGAGCTCCCACGGGATGCCGGCGTGCTTGATGCTCGTGAGCGGCGAGGCGCCGGTACCGCCGTCGTAGCCGCTGATAAGCACGAGGTCGGCGTGCGCCTTGGCGACGCCCGCCGCGATCGTGCCCACGCCCACCTCGGACACGAGCTTGACGCTGATGCGCGCGCGCGGGTTGGCGTTCTTGAGGTCGTGGATGAGCTGCGCCAGGTCCTCGATCGAGTAGATGTCGTGGTGGGGCGGCGGCGAGATGAGGCCCACGCCCGGCGTCGAGAAGCGCACCTTGGCGATCCACGGGTAGACCTTGGACCCCGGGAGCTGCCCGCCCTCGCCGGGCTTCGCGCCCTGGGCCATCTTGATCTGGATCTCGTCGGCGTTGACGAGGTAGTGGCTCGTGACGCCGAAGCGCCCCGAGGCGACCTGCTTGATGGCGCTGCGGCGCGAGTCGCCGTTGGCGTCGGGCGTGTAGCGCCGCGGGTCCTCGCCGCCCTCGCCCGTATTGCTCTTGCCGCCGATGCGGTTCATGGCGATGGCCAGCGTCTCGTGCGCCTCGCTGCTGATCGAGCCGTAGGACATGGCGCCCGTCTTGAAGCGCTTGACGATGGCCTCGACGGGCTCGACCTCCTCGATCGGCACCGGCTTGCGGTCCGACTTGAGGCGCATGAGCCCGCGCAGCGTGGCCAGGTTCGTCGCCTGGTCGTCGATGAGCTTCGAGTACTCCTTGAAGACGGAGTAGTTGCCCTCGCGGCACGCGTACTGGAGCTTGTGGATGCTCTCGGGGTTGAAGAGGTGGTACTCGCCGTTCCGGCGGTACTGGTACTGGCCGCCCGGATCGAGCGTGGGCGACGGCAGCGGTCGCTCCGGGAAGGCGCGCTCGTGGCGCGCGCGCACCTCCTCGGCGATCTCGTCGATGCCGACGCCGCCGATGCGCGAGGCCGTCCAGGTGAAGTACTCGTCGACGAACTTCGAGCTCAGGCCCACGGCCTCGAACACCTGCGCGCCGTGGTAGCTCTGGATCGTCGAGATGCCCATCTTCGAGCACACCTTGACGATGCCCTTGCCGACGGCCTTGACGTACTTCTGCTCGGCGCGCTCGGCGTCCCCGCCGGCCAGCAGGCCCTGGCGGATCATGTCGTGGAGGCTCTCGAAGGCGAGGTACGGGTTGATGGCGCTCGCGCCGTAGCCGAGCAGCAGGGCGAAGTGGTGCACCTCGCGCGGCTCGCCGCTCTCGAGCACGAGGCCGACGCGCGTGCGCGTGCCCTCGCGCAGGAGGTGGTGCTGCACGGCCGACACGGCCAGCAGCGACGGGATGGGCGCGCGGTCCTTGTCGTGCCCGCGGTCCGAGATGATGATGATGTTGTTGCCGTCGGCGATGGCCTGGCTGGCCGCGCGGCGCAGCTCGGCCACGCCGGCCTCGAGCCCGCGCCCGCCCGCCTTGACGTCGAAGAGCATGGGGATCGTGACGCTCTTGAAGCCGTGCGACCCGGACTCCTTGCCGCCCCGCTCGGGGCCCCTGCCGTCGAGGTTCCGCAGCTTCTCCAGCTCCTCGTTGCGAAGCACGGGCGAGGAGAGCTGGATCTGCCGCGCCGACTCCGGCGTCGGCTCGAGCAGGTTGCCCTCGGGCCCGATGGCCGTGTCGACGGCCATGACGATCTCCTCGCGGATGGCGTCGACGGGCGGGTTCGTCACCTGGGCGAAGAGCTGCTTGAAGTAGTTGAAGAGGAGCTGCGACTTGTTCGAGAGCACGGCGAGCGGCGTGTCCGTGCCCATCGAGCCCGTCGCCTCGACGCCGTCGGTGGCCATGGGCGCGACGAGCACCTTCATGTCCTCGGTCGTGTAGCCGAACGCCTCCTGGCGGCGGCGCACCGTCTCGTGATCGGGCTCGATCACGACGGGCGGCTTCGGCAGATCGCCGAGGGAGATCATGTTCTCCTTGAGCCACTGCCCGTACGGGTGGGCGCTCGCGATCTCCTTCTTGATCTCGTCGTCGCCGATGATGCGGCCCTGGCTCGTGTCGACGAGGAACATGCGCCCCGGCTGCAGGCGGCCCTTCTCGAGGATGCGCTCGGCCGGGATGTCGAGCACGCCGACCTCCGACGCCATGACGACGAGCCCGTCCTTCGTGACGTAGTAGCGCGACGGGCGCAGGCCGTTGCGGTCGAGCGTGGCGCCGATGCGGACGCCGTCGGTGAACGCCACCGACGCCGGGCCGTCCCACGGCTCCATGAGGCAGCCGTGGAAGTTGTAGAAGTCCTTGCGCTCCTGCGACATGGACTCGTGGTTCGACCACGGCTCGGGGATCATCATCATCATCGCGTGCGGCAGCGAGCGCCCCGCGAGCACGAGGAGCTCGAGCACGTTGTCGAACATGCCCGAGTCGCTGCCGTCGGTGTCGACGACGGGGATGACCTTCTTGAGGTCGTCGCCGAAGAGCTTCGACTGGAACATGCTCTCGCGGGCGTGCATCCAGTTGACGTTGCCGCGCAGCGTGTTGATCTCGCCGTTGTGGGCGATCATCCGGTAGGGGTGCGCGCGCGACCAGCTCGGGAAGGTGTTCGTCGAGAAGCGCGAGTGCACGAGCGCCAGCGCCGACTCCATGTCGTCGCTCTGGAGGTCCGGGTAGAACTGCGGCAGCTGGTCGCAGTTCAGCATGCCCTTGTAGACGATGGTCCGCGACGAGAGGCTCGAGACGTAGAAGTGCGCCTTCTCGGGGATGTCGCTGCGGCGCACGGCGTGGCGCACGCGGCGGCGGACGACGTAGAGCTTCCGCTCGAACGCGTCGTCGGTCTCGCCGGACAGCGAGGCGCCGCGGCCGATGAAGATCTGCCGGATGACGGGCTGCGAGCGCACGGCCGTCGGCCCGAGCATCGAGTTGTCGGTTGGGACGTCCCGCCATCCGAGCAGCGTCTGCCCTTCCTCGCGGACGATCTGCTCGAAGAGGCGCTCGCAGGCGGCGCGGCTCTCGTGCGCCGTCGGAAGGAAGACGACGCCCACGGCGTACTGCCCCGCGGGCGGGAGCTTGATTCCGAGGCGGTCGGCCTTCCCGAGGAAGAACTTGTGCGGGACCTGCATGAGGATGCCCGCGCCGTCGCCCGTGTTCACCTCGCAGCCGCAGGCGCCGCGGTGCTCGAGGTTGAGCAGGATCTGGAGGCCGTTCTTGATGATGTTCGCGGACTTACGGCCCCTCAGATCGACGACGAAGCCGACGCCGCAGGCGTCGTGCTCGTGGCGCGGGTCGTAGAGACCCTGGGGACCGGGACCGTGAACCATCGAAGTCATTTCAAACTACCTTTCGACTACCGGCTGGGGCCTTGGGACGGACCGGGGAGTTGGAAGTCGCGGAATTTCCAGAAATTGAAGCAAACGGCTCACTGTAGCACACTGTAGGTTCCATTCGGTCGGGAGAATCGAGGGGGTGGGCGGGCGCGCGCCCTCCTTCTACTATCGCCGGCGCGATGCGACCGCTGCCGACGCTGGGTGCGTGCCTCCTCGCCGGTCTCTCGATCGGCGCCTCGGCGTGCCACGCGCGCCCGGCCGTCGAGTCGGCGGCCTCGAGGCCGAAGCCGCCGCGCCTCCTCCTGGCGATCGTCGTCGATCAGCTCTCCGCCTGGGAGGCGGCGGACCGGCTGCCGATGCTCCCGCCCGAGGGCGGCTTCGCGCGGCTGCGGCGCGAGGGCCTCTGGGTCAAGGAGCTGCGCTACGAGCACGCGGTGACCGACACGGCGCCGGGCCACGCGGCGCTCTTCACGGGCGCGCCGCCGCGCGCGAGCGGCATCTTCGCGAACGAGACGCTCGGCCCCGACGGCAAGAGCCGCTCGATCCTCCTCGACGAGACGACGCGCCTCGTGGACGCCCGCGGCCAGGAGCTCGATCGGCCGGGCAGCTCGCTGGCGCGCCTGCGGGTCGAGACGCTCGCCGACGTGCTCGTCGCCGCCGCGCCGGGCGCCCTCGTGTACGCCTTCTCGCTCAAGGATCGGGGCGCGCTCTTCGGCGCGGGCCGGCGCCCGCAGGCCGCGCTGTGGCTCGACGTCGCTGGCGAGACCTTCGTGAGCTCCACGGCGTTCCCGGCGCCGCCGTTCCTCGTGAGCTCGCTCTCCGACAACGACGCGGTCGAGGGCGCCTACCGCTCGAACGAATGGTCGCTGCGCAACGAGGAGCGCTCCTTCGTCTCGACGCACGCCGAGACGCCCGACGATCAGCCGGGCGAGGGCGACTACCTCGGGCTCGGCCGCACGTTCCCGCACGTCGCGACGTCGGCCAAGGCCATGCGCGCGACGCCGGCGGGCGACGCGCTCGTGCTCGGGCTCGCGCGCGGCGCGCTCGAGTACGTCGGCGGGCGCGCCCGCGGCGATCAGGCCGCGCCGCCCGCGCTGCTCGTGCTGTCGCTGTCCTCGCACGACTACATCGAGCACGTCTTCGGCCCGCACTCGTGGGAGGCGTGGGCCGAGCTGTGGGAGCTCGACCGCGGCCTCGGCGCGCTGTTCACCGAGGCCGACCGCGCCGTCGGCCCCGCCGGCTGGGCCGCCCTGCTCACGGGCGACCACGGCGGCGGCGCGCTGCCCGAGGTGCCGGCCGAGGTCGCGCGGACGACCTGCGGCGAGGCGGACGGGCTCGTCCGCCCGTCGCACGGCTGCGGCAAGCGCGCCCGCATCATGCCCCGTGACGTCGTCGCCGCCCTGGAGGCCGCGGCGCAGGCGACGCTCGGCCCTGGCCCCTGGATCGCCGGCTTCGCCGAGCCGCTCGTCTACCTCACGCCGCGCGGCAAGTCCCTCGACGCCGGCGCGCGCGAGACGCTGCGCCGCGCCGCCGAGCGCGCCGCGCGGGCGTACGGCGTCGAGCACGCCTTCGACACGCGGTCGTTCACGGGGAGCTGCCCGAGCGGCGACGGCCTCGAGGCCCTCGTCTGCGCGAGCGTCGTGCCCGATGGACCGGGCGACTTCTACCTCGTCGCGGCGCGCGGCAGCTTCTTCGACCCCGACCTCGCGCCCGGCGCCGGCCAGAGCCACGGCACCTTCGACGAGATGGATCGCACCGTGCCGCTCCTCGTGCGCGCGCCCGGACGAGCGCCCCCCGGCGTCGTGCGCGACGCGCCGCTGGCGTTCACCGCCTTCGCGCGCACGGCGGCGTCCCTGCTCGGCGTCCGCCCCCCTGCGGCGGCCGGGCCCGGCGAGGATCTCACCGAAGGGAGGGCCCTGCCGTGAACGCGATGCGGCTGGCCGCGGTGGCGCAAACGCCGGCGACAGGGGGCGCGAGCTTCGAACGACTATCAGCCTGACCCGGGGCGGGTTACCCTGATCTGGGGTGCGAATGCGGCTCAATCGCGGCTCACGCTCGGGGGTGCTGGTCGTGGCTTCGCTCGCCCTCGCTGCGTGCTCGAGGGGTGGCGCCAAGGGCGCGGCGGGCGTCGCGGGGTCGGCCGGCGCGGCGAGCGGAGCCGCGGGCGCCACGGGCACGGCCGGAATGGCCAGCGCAGCGGCAGGGGCGGCGGGCGCCGGCACGGCCGGCGGTGCCGGCGCTGGAGCG
>DASZWW010000216.1:0-6834 GCA_035546175.1 Polyangia bacterium | reverse complement strand
CGCCGCCGCCCGAGCCGGCGTCCGACCCGCCGGCGTCCATGCCCGCCGCGCCGCCCGAGCCGCCCGCATCGGAGCCGCCAGCGCCGCCGCCCATCCCGGCGCCGCCGTCGCTGCCCGACATGCCGCCGCCGCCGATGCCGGCGCCGCCGTCGTCCTCGCCGCCGGCGCCCGACTGACCCGTTTGATCGGGGAGCTGGGGCTTGAGGTTGTCGCCGCAGCCGACGGCCAGCGCGGCGAGGGCCGCGGTGAGCACGAGGCCGGTCTTCAAGGTCACGACGTGGAGACTCTTCGACATGGGGATGCGGCCGTCGGCCTGGCTTCCCCGTCGTCACTTTCGAGCGGGAACTTGACCCCCTGCGGCGACCGCCGCGTCAGGAAAATCCCCAGGCCGAGCGCGGAGCTAGAGGCGTGCTAGCTCTGGAGCTTCTTGCGCTTCCAGCCGCGCGGCGGGCGCTTCTCGGCGTCGTTCGATCCGGGCGGCGAGTAGTCGACCCAGCGGTAGCTCGGAGGCGGCCGCACGTCGATGTGCACGAAGCCGCTCTTCGGGTAGATCCCGATGCCCATGCCGCCGCCGTCGAGCGTCTCGGCGAACTCTTTGATCTTCTTCGGCGGCACGCCCGCGATGCGGATGTCGCTGGCCGTGCCCTTGAAGTGGTTGCTCGTCTGCTTGCGCTGGTTGCGATAGCCCGAGACGATCTCGATCGGCTTGCTGCCGAAGTGATCGTAGACGTGGGACAGCAGCATGAGGAGCTGCGGGTCGATGGGCTTCTCGGTCTCGGTGCGGCGGCAGCGCATCACGTGGCTCGCCTGCTCGAGCGCGTCGAGGTTGTACGAGCCGTCCGAGTTGTAGATGTTGACCTCGACCTCGTCCTTGAGGCCCGGGAAGACGAGGTGGAGGTTGCCCGACGGCCGCTGCAGCGGCTCCTGACGCAGCTTGTCTTCGGAGACGACGCGGCCCGAGACCTTGGGATGGCGGGCGTGCCGCCTGTGGTGCTTCTTCCGAGCGGCCGGCGCGCCGTCCGATGACGCGGCGGCGCCATCGTCCGAGTCGGAGGCGGACGTACCTGTCTCGTCGATTTCGGCGCTGGCGATGCGCGGCCTCGCGGAAAGAACCATCGCAAAGGCCACTCCGAAGAAGACCAACCGGAGCATGAACCCGTAGCCTCGTCCTTCCCCGCGGGCCCGTCAACCGCAAACGGCCGCGCTCGAATGCAACGCGGCGACGAGTTTCCGGAGGTCCGCGGGCTCGGGCCCCGACGCGCTCCGTCGCGGCCGTCAATCCCTGCGGGGCGCCGGCACGTGGCTCTGCAGGTGCAGGAGGTCGATCGCGAGCCGGCCCGCGACGTCGAAGATCCGGTCGTCGCGATAGAACTCGCCGTACACGATGCGTCGGATCCCGGCGTTGGCGATCTGCTTGAAGCAGCTCCAGCACGGGCTCGCGGTCACGTAGATCATCCCGCCGTCGATGAGCACGCCGTTCTTCGCGGCCTGGATGATGGCGTTCGCCTCGGCGTGGATGGTGGCGACGCAGTGGTCGTTCTCCATCATGTGCCCGGAGTCCGTGCAGTGGGGCATGCCGCGGATCGAGCCGTTGTAGCCGGTCGAGAGGATCGTCCGGTCGCGCACGATGACGGCGCCGACGAACTTCCGCGGGCACGTCGAGCGCGAGGCCACGACCTGCGCGATGTTCATGAAGTACTGGTCCCAGGGAACGCGCTCATCCGCCATGAGGCTTTTTACCACCGCCACGGGACTTCCGAGGCTGCTCTGTTAGTATCCGCCCGGCCGTGAACTGGAAAAAAACCCTCAACCTCCCGGTGACCGAGTTCGCGATGCGCGCGGACCTCGCCAAGCGCGAACCGGCGTGGCTCGAGCGCTGGGCGCGCGAGCGCCGGTACGAGCGCACGCTCGAGGCGCGCCGGGAGGCGCCCCCGTTCGTGCTGCACGACGGCCCGCCCTACCCGACGGGCGGCATCCACTACGGCACGGTGCTCAACAAGGTGCTCAAGGACATCGTCGTGCGCTCGCAGATGGCCATGGGCAAGCGCGCGGTGTTCCGGCCCGGGTGGGACTGCCACGGCCTGCCCATCGAGCACCAGGTCGAGAAGGAGCTCGGCCAGCGCGGACAGGACGCCAAGGCCCTCGACGCGGCGGCGTTCCGCGAGAGGTGTGCGAAGCACGCGCTCAAGTACGTCGACATCATGCGCGAGGAGTTCAAGCGCCTCGGCTGCGTCGGCGACTGGGACCACCCCTACCTGACGCTCTCGAAGGACTACGAGGCGACGATCGTGCGTCAGCTCGCCGAGTTCACGCGGCGCGGGCTCGTCTACCGCGACAAGAAGCCCGTCCACTGGTGCCTCGTCCACAAGACGGCGCTCGCCGAGGCCGAGGTCGAGTACGAGGACCACTCGTCTCCGTCGATCTACGTGCGCTTCCCCATCATCGACGGCGACGCGCTGGCCAAGGCCGACGAGCGGCTGGCCGGCAAGAAGGCGTCCTTCGTCATCTGGACGACGACGCCCTGGACGCTGCCGGCCAACCTCGCGGTCGTCGCGAACCCGGAGCTCGACTACGTCGCCCTCCCGCACGGGGGCGAGCACCTGATCGTGGCGGCCGGTCGCGCCGAGGCGTTCTCGAAGGAGACGGGCGTCGTCGCCGATCCGAAGACGTGGATCGCGCTCACGCGGGCCGGCCTGCGCGCGCTCGAGAGGGCCCGCTACGCGCCGCCTTACCCCATCGAGGGCGACGGCCTCTACCGGCTCTTCTTCGCGCGCCACGCGACGCTCGAGGCCGGCACGGGCCTCGTGCACACGGCGCCCGGCCACGGCGCCGAGGACTACGGCGTGGGCCGCGAGCACAAGCTGCCGATCTTCGCGCCCGTCGACGCGGCCGGGAGGCTCGAGGCCTCGATCGGGCCGCTCGCCGCGAAGTTCGTGGGCACCAACGTGTTCGAGGCGAACCCCCTCATCACGAACGACCTCGCCGCGCGCGGTCTCCTCCTGAACAAGCCGGGGGAAGCGGTCAAGCACTCGTACCCCGTGTGCTGGCGCTGCAAGAACCCGATCATCTTCCGGGCGACGGAGCAGTGGTTCGCGCGGCTCGGGGAGGCCGACGACCCGCGGTCGCTGCGCCACGAGGCGCTGCGCGAGATCGGCGAGACGCGCTGGATCCCCGCCTGGGGCGAGAACCGCATCCGCGGCATGATCGAGGCGCGGCCCGACTGGTGCCTGTCGCGCCAGCGCCTGTGGGGCGTGCCCATCCCGGCGTTCCGCTGCACGGGCTGCCGGAATGATCTCCTCGACGCCCAAGTTATGGAGCACGTGGCCCAGGTCTTCGAGCGCGACGGGTCGAACGCCTGGTTCTCGCGAGACGCCGCGGAGCTGCTGCCCACGCCGACGCCCACCTGCTCGCGGTGCGGCGGCGCTCGGTGGGAGCAGCAGCACGACATCGTCGACGTCTGGTTCGAGTCGGGCGTCTCGTGGGCCGCCGTCGCCGAGGGCAAGCTGGTTCCGAAGGGCGAGAAGGTCGACCTCTACCTCGAGGGCGCGGACCAGCACCGCGGGTGGTTCCACTCGTCGCTGCTCACGGGCGCGGCGACGCGCGGGCAGGCGCCGTACAAGGCGGTGCTCACGCACGGGTGGGTCCTCGACGAGCGGGGCAAGGTCTACTCGAAGTCGGAGATCGCCAAGGCGCGCGCGGCGGGCGCCAAGATCGACTACGTCGATCCGATCGACTGGATCAAGAAGAACGGCGCCGAGCTCTTGCGGCTGTGGACCGCCGCCTCCGACTACCAGGGCGACATCGTCTTCTCGCAGACAATCCTCAACCAGCTGGGCGAGGCGTACCGCAAGATCCGCAACACCTGCCGGTTCCTGCTGTCGAACCTCTACGACTTCGTGCCGTCGCGCGACGGCCTGGCCGATCCCGACCTGCGCGAGCTCGACCTGCTCGCCCTCGGCGTCCTGCGCGAGCGCGATCACCAGATCTGGGACGCCTACAAGCGCTTCGCGTTCCACGAGGTGGTGCGGCTCATGAACGACTACGTCATCACGCTGTCGGCGGAGTACGCCGACGCCGTCAAGGACCCGCTCTACTGCGAGGCGGCGGGCGGCCGCGTGCGGCGCAGCGTGCAGACGGCGCTCCACGAGATGACGCGCACGATCGCGATGTGGATGGCGCCCGTGCTCTGCTTCACGGCCCAGGACGTCGCGGACGAGCTCTCGCGCGCGACGACGGAGCCGTTCGACGTCCACGCGGCCGTGCGCCTCGTCGACGAGGGAGAGAAGATGGGCAATCCGAACAAGCGTTGGATCGAGGAGGTCCGGCCGCGGCGCGAGGCGATCCTGCGGCCGCTCGAGAGGTTCCGCGCCGAGGGGCACAAGCCGCTCGAGGCGCGCGTGCGCGTCAAGCCGGCGCGCGACGAGCGCCCGCACTGGCAGTGGAACCTGGGCCTCCTCACCGAGCTCGCCGGCGTCTCGCGCATCGAGCTCGACGCCGCGGACGCCGCGGGGCCCACCGAGATCGCCATCGACGAGGCGCCCGGGCCGGAGTGCCCGCGCTGCTGGCGGCGCACGGGCGAGGCGGTCGGGCCGCCGTTCGA
Source organism: Polyangia bacterium (assembly GCA_035546175.1). Classification (GTDB taxonomy): domain Bacteria; phylum Myxococcota_A; class Polyangia; order Fen-1088; family Fen-1088; genus DASZFV01. The sequence goes on along the minus strand of DASZWW010000216.1, from coordinate 2,234 downwards.
GCCGAACCTGTGCGCGCGCTGCGCCCACGTCGTCGAGGGCGTCTCGCCGGAGGCGCTGTCGTGAGCGCGCCCGCGAGCCGCAAGTACGTCCTCTTCGGCGCGTTCCTCGCCCTCAGCCTGGGGCTCGATCAGTGGACGAAGGCCCTCGCGCGCACGCACCTGCGCCCGCTCGGCCCCTGGAACCCCAAGGTCGTCATCGACGGGTTCTTCAACCTGCGCTACTCGGAGAACCCGGGCGTCGCCTTCGGGATGCTGCAGCAGATGCCGGGCGGCAAGTTCGTGCTCACGGCCCTGGCCATCGCCGCCATCGTCCTCGTCATCATGTACCTGCGGCGCACCGACTCGGACGCCACGCGCCTGCACGTCGCGCTCGGGCTCGTGGGCGGCGGCGCGCTCGGCAACGTGATCGATCGCATCAGCTACGGCCGCGTGACCGACTTCATCGTGTGGCACGTCAAGGCGCACGAGTGGCCGACCTTCAACGTCGCCGACGCCGCGCTCTGCGTCGGCGTCGCGCTCATGATGCTGGACATGATCGCGACGCGGCCGTCGTCGACGCCGCCGCCCGCGGCCTCGTCGCGGTCCCCCGTCTGAGGTCCGAGGAGCCCCGCCGCTGCCGCCATGCGCCCCATCCTCGTCACGCTGCACGTCGGGGCGCGCGAGATCGGCGTGCACACCTACGGCCTCGCCATCGCCGCCGGCCTCGCCGTCGGCATCGCCCTCGGCGCGCGCGAGGCGCGGCGCCGCGGCCTCGACGTGGGCCGCGTGCTCGACTTCGCCTTCTGGGGCACGGTGGCCGGGCTCCTCGGCTCGCGCCTGACCTACGCCCTCGTCAACGCCGGCGAGTTCGCGCGCGCGTGCGCGCGCGGCGCCGGCGGCCCGCGCGGCGCGCTCGACGTCGTCTCGGACTGCACGCGCCTCCTCCACGTCTGGGAGGGCGGCCTCGTCTTCTATGGCGGCATCGCGGGCGCCGCCCTCGTGGCCATCGCCTTCGCGCGCCGCGAGCGCTGGTCGTTCTCCGTGCTCGCGGACGTGTTCGCGCCCGGCGTCGCCGCCGGGCACGCGCTGGGCCGGCTCGGTTGCTTCGCCGCGGGCTGCTGCTTCGGCAAGGAGAGCGGCCCGTGGGGCGCGGCCTTCCCCTCGGGCAGCGTCGCGTTCGAGGAGCTGGCCTCGCTGGGCGTGTTGCCGCCCGGCGCGTCGTTCACGCCCGCCCTGCACCCCACGCAGCTCTACGAGGCCGCGGGCGAGCTGGCGATCTTCGGCGTCCTGCTGGCGCTGCGCCCCCGGCTGCGCGCGCGCCCGGGCGCCCTCGGGCTCACCTACGCGGCGCTCTACGCCGGCCTGCGCTTCGTCGTCGAGATGTTCCGCGGCGACGTCGCGCGCCGCTACGTCCTCGAGCTCGCGACGCCCCGGCTCGCCGGATGGCTGGGCGTGCCCGCGGGCGAGCCCGTGTTCCTGTCGACCGGGCAGCTCATGAGCCTCGTCCTGCTCGCCGCCTGCGCCCTGGCCGCGTGGCGCCGGCGCGCGGCGGCCGGCCGCTCCGCCGCCTGACCGCGCTCAGGCTCCCGCCAGGCGCGCGAACGCCGCCGCCTTGACCTCCGTCTCGGCCCACTCGTCCTCGGGCGTCGAGTCGGCGACGATGCCGCCGCCCAGGGACAGCGAGAGGCGCCCGCCGCTCACGAGCGCCGTGCGGATCGCCACGGCGAGGTCGAGATCGCCGGCGGCGCCGAGCCAGCCGGTGGCGCCCGTGTAGGGCCCGCGCGCGGCCGGCTCGAGCTCGTCGATGATCTGCATGGCGCGGCGCTTGGGCGCGCCCGTGATCGAGCCGCCCGGGAAGGTCGCCTCGAGGAGGGCGGCCAGGCCCACGCCGGCGCGCAGGCGGCCGCGCACGGTGCTCACGAGGTGGTGGACGGTCGGCAGGGTGAGCACGCGCGCGACGCCGTCGACGACGACGCTGCCCGTCTCGCAGACTCGCCCGAGATCATTGCGCTCGAGATCGACGATCATGACGTGCTCCGCGCGATCCTTGGGCGAGCCGACGAGCGCGGCGCGCGCGGCCTCGTCCCCGGCGGCGGTCCGGGCGCGGGCGCGCGTGCCCTTGATGGGCCTCGTCTCGACGGCGCCGCGGCCGTCGAGGGCGAGGAAGCGCTCGGGCGAGTTGCCGACGAGCGCGGCGGCGCCGTCTCCCGCGGCGAGGAACGCGCCGAACGGCGCCGGGGCGCGCGCGCGCAGCG
>DASZWW010000215.1:0-9895 GCA_035546175.1 Polyangia bacterium | reverse complement strand
TGTCGGGGACCTCTGCAAACGCCCCGGAGGCGATCCATGTTTGTCCCCGAAAGTTGTTGAGCGGCCTCGGGCATTCGGCGAACCTCCCGGTTCGTCGGGTCGTTCTGGGGGGGGACCGGAGGAGAGGACCGTCATGAAGGTGGGAGATGAGCTCGGGGGGGAGCGGAGCGAAGCGATCGAACGGCGCCCAGCGCCTCCGAAGCGGCCGAGGCGCGCCCTGCGGAGGCTCGCGCGGCCGCGGCGCCACGCGGGCGCCGGCGCGGCGTCGGGGCGGCGGCTCCACGATCTCATGCGCGTCATCGAGCACGAGATGCGTACGCCGCTCGCCACCTCGCTCATCCACCTCTCGGCGGCGGAGGCCGCCATCGGCGACGCCACGGCCGTCGACTCGGCCAAGGCGGCGCTGGCGGGCGCGGCGCGCCAGCTCCGCTCGCTCTCGATGATCGTGCGCCGGGCCGTCCAGATCGAGAGCGCGCAGCCCATCGAGCTCTACCCCCAGCGCGTCGATCTCGGCGCGCTCGTGCGCGACCTCCTCGGCCGGCTGCGCGCGACGGGCGCGACCCTCTGGTCGCGCATCGAGGTCCGGACGGCCAAGGGCCAGGCCCTCGTCGGCGAGTGGGACCCCTCCGCCGTCGAGCAGATCCTCGAGAACCTCCTCTCGAACGCCCTCAAGTTCGGCGACGGGCACCCCGTCGTCCTCACGGTGACGCCCGAGCGCGGCGGCGCGCGCCTGTCGGTGCGGGACGCGGGCGCCGGCATCGAGGCCAGGGACCGCGCGCGCATCTTCGCGCGCTTCGAGCGTGGCCCCTCGGCGCGGGGCATCGCCGGCCACGGCATCGGCCTGTGGGTCGTGCGCCACCTCATCCAGGCCCACGGCGGGCGCGTCGACGTGCGCAGCCGCCCCGGGAAGTGGACGGTGTTCGACGTCTTCCTGCCGCAGCTCGCGCTCTATCCGGCCTCGGCGTCCCTCTCGAGCTCTTCGTGCTCGGCGCCGGCCCTGGACCGCCGCGGCTCGAAGGGACCCATGCGCAAGAGCCCCTTGCCGGCCGCGAAGCGCACGAGATCGCCGACGTTGTGACAGCCGAGCTTGCGGTAGACGCGGTAGACGTGCGTCTCCACGGTCTTGCGCGAGATGCAGTACTCGCGCGCCGTCTCCCCGATGCTCCGCCCCGAGGCGATGAGCTGGAAGATCTCGCGCTCGCGCACCGACAGCCCGTCGAGCGGGTTCGCCTGCCCCTCCGCCCCGCGGCCCTCGACCGACGAGGCGAGCGCGGGCGAGACGTACTGCCCGCCCGCGGCGGCGGCGCGGATGGCCGCCCGCAGCACGTCGAGCGGATCGGTCTTGACGACGTAGGCCGAGGCGCCGGCCTCCATGACGTCGTAGAGATCCCGCGCGCGGTCGTGGACCGAGAAGACGACGACGCCCGCCTTGGGCACGCGCCGCTTCACCTCGCGCGTCGCGGCCACGCCGTCCATGCCGGGCAAGACGAGGTCCATGATGACCACGTCGAGGTGGAGCGCCTCGATGTCGCGGAACGCATCGCGCGCCGATCCGGCCTCGCCGACGATCAGGACCTCCGGATCCGACGACAGTGTCTGCCGCAGCCCCGCGCGAATGACAGGCTCGTCATCCAGGATGTAAACCCGCATCTGGCCCCGCCCCCCCGTGACGATCGATGAGATCATCGTGTGATCTCAATGGTGTTTCTCTTCCCCTCGGTCAAGGTGCCGGCCTCACAAATCGTCGTTGATCATCCGGTCGCGGCCGCGGGGGCCGCCGCCGTGACCAGCGCCGTGGGCAGCTCGACGGTGAAGCGCGCGCCCTGCTCCGCCTCGCTCTCGATGCGGATCTCGCCGCCGTGGGCCCGGACGATCTCCGAGACGATGAAGAGCCCCAGGCCGAAGCCGCCGTAGTGGTGCTCGGCGTGGAGGCGCCGGAAGGGCCGGAAGAGCTGGCCCTGGTCCGCCAGGGTGATGCCCACGCCGTAGTCGCGCACCGAGAGGCGCGCGAACCCCGGGCGCTCGGCGTCCACCGCGATCTCGACCGGCTTGCCGCGGCCGTACTTGATGGCGTTCGACAGGAGGTTCGTGATCACCTGATCGAGGCGCGTGCGGTCCCAGCGGCCCACGACCGGGCCGGAGGCCTGCACGGCGACGGCCATCTTCGAGGCGTCGAGCTCGGGCTCGAAGCGCGCGACGACCTGGTGCGTGAGCGCGCCCAGATCGACCTCCTCGGGCTCGAGCTCGAGGCGGTGGCCCGCCGAGAGCCGGGACGCGTCGAGGAGCTGCTCGATCATCCGGTTGAGCCGCAGCGCCTGCCGCTCGGCGTGCTCGAGCTTGCGCGCCGTCGCCTCGCTGACGTCGCCGGCGCGCGCCGACTGGATCGTGAACAGCAGGCTGGCGAGCGGGGTCCGCAGCTCGTGCGAGGCGACGCCAAACAGCTGATCGCGCAGGTGCACGGCCTCCTCGGCCAGGGCGTGCGCGGCGCGCTCCGCCTCGAGCAGGCGCTCGCGCTTGCGGTCCCGCCGCTCCTGCTGCGTCACGTCCACGGCCACGCCCACGACGCCGATGATCGCGGCGCCGGCGCCGCCGTCGCCCGCGACGGAGCCGGCCTCGTCGTCGGCGCGCAGGGGCTCGAGGCGCACGTCGTAGGTGCGCCGCCGCCAGCGCGCGCGCGTCCGCACGGTCGCGCCCGTGAGCGCGCGGCGGTGGGCGTCGACGATCGGGCGCGCGGTCGCGCCGTGGAAGTAGTGCTCGATGGGCACGCCGACGAGCGTGCCCGTGGGCTGGAGGCCGAGCGCCGCGAGGCCGGCGCCGATGCCGCTCGTGAAGCAGAGGTCGCGATCGACCGTATAGACGACGGCGGGCGCCTGCTCGGCCAGCAGCCGCCAGCGTCGGTCCCGGGGGACGAGCGCCTTCTCGATGGTCCGGCGCTCGGTGACGTCGAGCATGAGCGCCACCACGTCGCGCCGGCCCGCGGCGCCGTCGGGCACCGCCCGGAGCGTGGTCCGGCACCAGCGCTCCCGCCCGTCGCCGCGGCGGACGCGGTGGGCGATCGTGCGCTCGGCGCCGTCGGCCGCGACGGCGTCGACGGCGTCGAGGACGTCGTCCCGCTCCTCGCCGATCAGCAAGCGCTCGAAGAAGTCCGCGCGCCCGAGCCACCGCTCCGGGTCCTCGCCGAAGAGCTTCGCGGCCGAGCCGCCGATGAACGAGAGCCGGCGCTCGGCGCCCTGCACCTGCCACAGCACGGCGTCGATCGTCCCCACGAGATCGACGACGCGCTTGCACTCGGTGATGTCGGTCGCGAAGCCGACGGCGCCCTGCACCCGCCCGCCGCGGTCGCGCAGCGGGACGTACTTCACGGAGAGCCACCTCGCGCCGTGCGCGCGCACGCTCGCGATCTCGCTGAAGGCCTCGCCCTTGAGGGCGCGCCGCGCGTTCTCGACGATCCACGGGTAGGGCCAGCGGCCCCGCAGCATCGAGCGGCCGAGGGCCACCGCCGGCTCGATGCCCAGCCCGGCCAGGCCCCGCCCCTCGGCGAGCCGGACGGTGCCGCCGCGGTCGAGGAGGAACGCCGCCAGCGGCGCGTGGCGCAGGACGTCGCGCAGGCCGGACTCCTCGACGACGCGCTCCCCCTCGCCGCGGCCGTCGGAGAGGTCGAGCATGTGCGCGAGCAGCCGCCCCGCGCGCGGCGCGCCGCCGAGCAGGCTCACCGACGTCCGGAAGGAGCGCGGCCGTCCCGACCCCACGCGCACGAGGTGGCGCGCCGAGCGCCGCCGGCCGTCCCGGGCCACGGCGTGGCAGAGGCGCGCGATGCGCGGCCAGTCCTCCGGGTCGAAGAGCCGCCGCCAGCAGCCCGGCCGGGCGCGCCACGCCTCGACGGGCTCGCCCACGAGGCCGCGGGTCGCCGCGCTCGCGTAGACGGGCGCGAGCGTCCCCGCCTCGAGGCAGACCACGACGCCGTCGACGTGATCGAGTATCGGTTCGCGGGCCCTCATTTTAGATCTGTCGGCGCCAAGGTGTGCGCGCCGGCCCCCTCGCACAATGCCCGCGCCCCTCCGCGGCGGCGAATACGGCGGCCTCTCACAGAAATCTCCGTCGGTGACGCGCACTTTTTCCGTCGGTGGCGCGCGCACCTGGGAGCCGCTTGTGGTCAACGCACCCACCGCCCCGGCGCGCGATGCCTATCCTTCTCGTCGGGGGTCGCCGTAGATCCGGGCGCGCGCGATTGGCGACGGCGTCGCCGCCCCCAAGCTCAAGGGAGATGTCGCGGGGAGGGGGAGGTTGTGATGAATGACCGACGCTCGAGACCGGCGCGCCTCGCCTCGGCGCTGGCGCTCGCGGCCACGCTCCTCGGGCTCCCGTCGGCGCGCGCGCGAGGCGACGAGGTCGGCGTGGTCGTCGCGCCGGCCGCGGCGCCGCCCGCGCCGGCGCCGCCCCGGCCGGACGCCGTCCCCCTCGACGAGAACACGGCGCGCCTGATCGGCCGCCACCGGCTCAAGCTCGGCGTCCTCGCCTTCGACTACGCGCCGACCGAGTGGCTCTCCTTCGGCAGCGATCCGCCGGAGTGGGCCATCCGCAGCGTCACCTCCGTGCTCGTGCCGAACGCGCACGTCAAGGGTCAGCTCCTGCGTACGCCCTCCGTCGAGGTCTCGGGCCGAGTGGCCGGCTACTACGCGAACATCAACAACACCGAGGCGCACGGACACGTGCTGATCCTGCCCTTCACGCTCTACCTCTCGACGCGGGTCGCGCGACCGCTCTGGCTGCACTTCGAGGGCGCCTACAACTGGGCGCGCGGCTCCGGCGCCGGCGACGTCGCCAAGACGGACGTCTGGGGCACGGTCGTGATGCGCACCGCGCAGCTCGGCATCATGGCCGAGCTCCGGCTCTCGCGGGTCGTCGCGCTCTTCGCGCGCGGCCGCTACCAGGCCTACGAGACGCCGGTCATCTTCCAGGGCGGGGGCATGATCGATCCCTTCACGCGCGCGCAGGCCTCGCTCGAGGCGAAGCCCGCCGCCTCGCACCCGGCCATGGGCGTCGCGGGCGTCGCGCTCACCTGGAGGCACGTCGGCCTCGTCGCGGGGGCCGGCTACGGTCACTACTTCGTCCCCGGCGCGAACCTCGCGCTCCCCTACAACAACGTCGTGCCGGAGGGCTCGTTGTGGGTGCTCTTCTAGCGAGGCACGGCGCGCTCGCCGCCGCCGCGGTCTCGGCCGCCGCCGCCGGCTGCGGCCCCTCGCGGGTCGACCTGCCGCCCATCCCGATGGAGATCGTTGCCGTCCGGTCGAGCTACGAGAGCCCGACCGGCGACGTCCCCGCCGACGCCGTCGCGCCCCTCGCCGCGCTGCAGTCGAGGCTCGCCACGCTCGACGCGACGCACCTCGGGGACGTCGTGAGCACCCTCCTCGCGAGCCTGCGCCAGCGGCTCGACGGCAGCGGCCTGCCCACCGACCCCGCGACGACGCCGCGCGAGCACCGGCCGATCATCGTCGGCTCGGTGACCCTCGACCGCACCTGCCGCGGCTGGGACGACGCGCGCACGACGCCCGATCCCGCGAACGGCACGATCGAGGTCACGGGCGAGTACCAGTCGGGCATGCTCCAGAAGGTCATCTGGGGCACGGCGACGACGTGCCGCGAGCGCGTCGACGTCGCGAACGGCGCCGCCGTCCACGCCTACCTCGACGGCTCGCTCGCCGTGTACCTCGAGGGGGCGCTGGCGAGCGATCCGACGCAGGCCAGCTACCTCGCCGGCTGGAGCGGCACGATCGGCACGGAGAACGCCACCGCCTCCGTGACGTTCGACTTCCGGGTCGTGCCGCCGCAGCTCGAGGTGCGGATCCCCGTCGCCGACGGCGACGTCATCGGGTCCATCGGCGCGAACATGGCGACCCTGCGCGGGGCCAACGGCACGTACGGCTGCTCGCTCCAGACGTTCACCTGCGAGCTCCCGTCCGTCGCGAGAGGTGCGGCGCCGCCGCCGTGATGGTCGCCCTCCTCGGGCTGGTCCTGCTCGCCGTCGAGCCGGGCGTCGTCGAGCCGCTCGCGACGCCGCCCGCGAGCCTGCCCGCCGCGCCCGGCGCCGCGCCCGCGCCCGCGCTCCCGCCCGCTGCCGCCCTCCCGCCCCCGCTCGAGTCGCGCGAGCCGCGCAAGAACTACCTGCTCGCCACGCTCGAGACGGCGTTCATCTTCGGCGTCGGGACGGTCTGGTACTGGGACACCACCTGGTACTCGAAGGGCTGGGACCTGCGCTTCACCTGGCCCGACTGGGGCGCGAAGTTCGACCTCAACGCGGTCCGCTTCGACGCCGACCGCTTCGACACGAACGCCAAGAGCCACCCGCGCGCCGGCGTGTACTACTACCAGGCGGCGCGCGGGAACGGCCTCGGCTTCTTCGAGTCGTACCTCTGGGTGTTCGCGACGTCCGTCATCTGGGAGTACGGCGTCGAGTTCAACGAGTTCCCGTCGATCAACGACATGATCTTCACGCCCCAGGGCGGCGTCGCCGTGGGCGAGCCGACCTATCGCCTGGGGCGCTTCTTCGACGCGGGCAGCCCGACCTTCGCCAACCGCCTCGGCGCGCTGCTGTTCTCGCCGTTCTCCGTCATCGACGACTGGGCCAGCGGCCGCCGCCAGCCGCGCGGGCCCGTCGACGAGTGGGGCTTCCCGCGCGCCTTCGACCACCGCTTCGCGTTCGCGCTCGACGGGCTGGCGAGCGAGCTCGACGGCCAGCGCGCCTTCCTCGAGTCGTTCGCGATCGACACGGCGCTCGTGAGCCACCTCGGCTACCGGCGCCCCGGCCACGGGTGGGAGACCGTCGCGCCCGGCGAGTGGACCGAGCTCGGCGTGCGGCTGCTCTACGGGCAGCACGGCGGCATGCAGGGCTTCGACCTCCACTCGAGCACGCTCGTCGCCGGCCGGTACTTCCGTGACTACGACGAGCTCGTCCCCGACGACGTCTCCCGGCGCGACAACCTGCGCGGCTGGGGCGCGATGCTCGGCCTCGGCACGGCCTTCGACTACACCTCGCGCGACCTGGCCGCGGCGCCCGACAAGGTGGCGAGCATGGGCGTCCTCGGGCCCATGCTCGAGATCGCCTCGGAGCGCGGACGCGCGGGCGTGCGCTTCTCGCTGCAGACGTACTACGCGTTCGCGCAGGTCGACTCCCTCGTGTACGCCGCCGACGGCGATCCGCTGACGTCGGCGGCGTACGAGCTCCCCACGCCGCTCCACCAGCAGGGCTACTACTTCGGCCAGGGGCTGTCGTCGCTGAGCACGCTCGTGGCGCGCCTCGGCGACGTCGAGCTCAGCCTCATGACCAGCCTCGCGGCCTACTGGTCGATCAACTTCCGCGACCGCTACCAGGAGAGCCTCCACAACGAGCTCTCCGTCTCCGACACGCGCGCGAGCGGCGCCGTCACGGCGAGCTACAAGCCGGGCGGCGGGCCCGTGCGCCTGTCGGCGCGCGTCGAGCACTACGAGCGCACGGGCGAGCTCCAGGGGAAATCGGCGGTGAGCCTCGAGACGCGCGCCGGCGTCGGCGTCGCCTTCGTCTTCTAGGCGCGCCCCGTCGGGCGGGGCCCGATTTCGCGCCGGCCCCGCGAAAAGCGCGCGGCGCGCGCGAGGCGACCTTAGTTTCGAGCGGGCTCATGACCACTCGCCCTTCCGTCCTCCGTCTGGCGGTGCTCGACGCCGAGGCCGAACGGTCGCCCGTCGGCGACGACGCCGAGGCGCCGTTCCCGGGCATGGTCTGGATCCCGGCCGGCTCGTTCATCATGGGGTCCGACGCGCACTACCCCGAAGAGGCACCCGCGCACCCCGTGACGATCGACGGCTTCTGGATGGACGAGGTGACCGTCACGAACGCCGAGTTCCGGCGGTTCGTCGAGGCGACGGGCCACGTCACGAGCGCGGAGCGCCCGCCCGACCCCGACGACTACCCGGGCGCGAAGCCGGAGCTGCTCGTGCCGGCGTCGATCGTGTTCCGTCCGCCCGGCCGGCGCGTCGATCTCTCCAATCACTACGAGTGGTGGGCCTACGTGCCGGGCGCCGACTGGCGCCACCCGAGCGGCCCCGCGAGCTCCCTCGACGGGCTCGACGAGCACCCGGTCGTCCACGTGGCGTTCGAGGACGCGGCGGCGTACTGCCGGTGGGCGGGCAAGGCGCTCCCGACGGAGGCCGAGTGGGAGCGCGCCGCGCGCGGCGGCCTCGAGGGCGCGGAGTACGCCTGGGGCGCCGAGCTCACGCCCGGCGGCGCGCACCTCGCGAACACGTGGCAAGGCGACTTCCCGAACCAGAACTCGCGCGAGGACGGCTTCGAGGGGACGGCCCCCGTGCGCTCGTTCCCGCCCAACGGCTTCGGCCTCTACGAGGTGACGGGCAACGTGTGGGAGTGGACGGCCGACTTCTACGAGCCGCGCCACCGCGTGCCGGGCGGGTGCTGCGCGCCCGTCAAGAACCCGCGGGGCGGCGTCCGCGAGAAGAGCCTCGACCCGTGCCTGCCGACGTCGTTCATCCCCCGGCGCGTGACCAAGGGCGGCTCGTTCCTGTGCGCGCCGAGCTACTGCCGCCGCTACCGGCCCGCGGCGCGCATGGCGCAGCCCATCGACACCTCGACGTGCCACCTCGGCTTCCGCTGCATCGTGCGGCCCTGACGCGCGCGCCGGCGCTCCGCGAGGAGCGCAGCGCTCGGCGAGGAGCGCAGCGTTCGGCTAGAAGCGCAGGAAGAAGAGCATGTCGCCGCGCCACACGCGCGCCGTGGGCGCGCCGACGTAGCCCGTCGACCAGCGGCTGCCCTCGAGGCCGAAGCCGATGGTCTTCGTCACGTCCCACAACAGGTTGACGAAGCCGGCCTGGTTCAGGCCGCGATCGCCCGGGCCGAGGTCGGCGTTCGTCGGGTCGTCGCGGCCGTAGGCGGCCGTGACGCGCCAGCGGTCGGTGAGCCGCTGCTGGAGCTCGATCCAGAAGCCCCACGCGCGCACCGCGAGGAGCGTCGCCGTGTCGACGGTCTGGAACGCGCCCGCGGCGTAGTCGCCGAGCAGGCGCCCCATCCAGACCCTGCCCTTGAGCAGCGTCCCGGTCGGCAGCCACAGGCGGAGGTCGCCCGAGACCGACCAGGTCCGGTACTCGGTGCCGGCGCCCGTGGCGACGGTGGTCACGAGGCGGCGCCCGAGGTGCGCCGCGACGCCGAGCTCGAAGGGGCGCTGCCACGGCTTCTCCGACGCGCCGAGGGCGAGCGCGACGCGGCCCTGGACGTCGGGCAGGCCCGCCTGCCGTCCCACGAGCTCGTCGGAGAGCTGGAAGGTCTGGATGGGCCGGTTGAACGAGCCCTGCAGCAGCGCCTGGAAGCGCGCGCCCACGGGGACGCGCACGTCGGCGCGCACCTGCGGCGACACGTAGCCGAGCGCCCCCGGCAGGTAGCCCGCCGGGTAGCTGTTCGTCGTGTCGGGGACGACGGGCAAGAGGACGTCGGGGTACTGACCGACGACGAGGCGCCAGCGCTCGAACTCGAGCTGCATGTGCACGTCGTAGAACTGCGGCGACAGCGTGTTCGCCGTCTGCAGCGGCGTGGGCGAGCGCAGGTTGACGTCCATGGCGCCGGTGATGGCGGCGCTGCCGAAGCCGAGGCCCGAGAGCTTGAAGCCCACGACCGTGTTCGAGGGCGACACGAAGAACTGCGCCTTCGAGACGTTGGTCGGCAGCGCGTAATAGGCGACGCTGCCGGGCGTGATGGTGCCGGTGTTGTAACAGAGGTTGACGATGAAGGCGCCGCGCAGCTCGGCCTTGAGCTCCCCGTGCAGCATCGGGCGTGAGGGCGCGCCTGGCGCCGGCGGCGCCTCGGGCGGCGGCCTGGGCGCGACGATGATGGGCGCCGGCGGCGCGAGCGGCGCCG
>DASZWW010000214.1:0-2393 GCA_035546175.1 Polyangia bacterium | reverse complement strand
CGACGCGCGGCCACGAGCGCGAGGTGCGCGTGCGCTCGGCCGCGGGCCCGACGCGATCCGAGGTCATCGAGGCGTCGGCGCGGCGCGGCTTCGCCACGCACGACTACGTGCGCGTCTTCGGCGACTACCAGCCCGTCGTCGAGGAGGCGCTCGCGTCGGGCGCCGTCCCCGAGGGCCGCCGCTACGTCGTGCGCCGCTACTTCCAGCTCATTCGGCCGCGCGCGGGCGCGCGCGACGCGAGGGCGCCGTGACCGGTGAGCCCGCGCCCGCGCTCGCCGAGGCGGCCGCCGCCGTGGGCGGGTTCCGCGACGACCTCGACCGCCTCACGCGCGAGATCGGCCGCCGCGTCGTGGGCCAGGCCGGGATCGTCGAGGGCGTCGTGGCGGCGCTGCTCGCGGGCGGCCACGTGCTGCTGGAGGGCGTCCCCGGCCTCGGCAAGACCTTGCTCGTCAAGACGCTGGCCGAGGCGCTCGACCTCTCGTTCGCGCGCGTCCAGTTCACGCCCGACCTCATGCCCGCCGACGTCGTGGGCACCAACATGATCGTCGAGTCGGGCGGCGAGCGCAGGTTCGAGTTCCAGCGCGGGCCCATCTTCGCCAACCTCGTCCTCGCCGACGAGATCAACCGCGCGACGCCCAAGACGCAGTCGGCGCTGCTCGAGGCCATGCAGGAGCAGGCGGTCACCGTCAGCAAGCAGACCTACCCGCTGGCGCCGCCGTTCTTCGTGCTGGCGACGCAGAACCCCATCGAGATGGAGGGCACCTACCCGCTCCCCGAGGCGCAGCTCGACCGCTTCTTCTTCAAGCTGCGCGTCGACCTGCCCGGCAACGACGAGCTGCACGCGATCCTCGATCGCACGACGGGGGCGGTCGATCCCGTCGTGCGGCCCGTGCTGGGCCGCGCGCGCCTGCTCGAGCTGCGCGACCTCGTGCGCCAGGTGCCCGTCGCCAGGCCGATCCAGGACTACGCCGTGCGCCTCATCGAGGCCACCCACCCCGCGAGGACGTCGGTGCCGGCCGTGCGCAAGCTCGTGCGCTACGGCAGCTCGCCGCGCGGGGCGCAGGCCGTGATCCTCGCCGCGAAGATCCGCGCGCTCCTGGACGGTCGCTTCGCGCCCTCGTTCGATGACGTGCGCCGCTCGGCCGCGCCCGCGCTGCGCCACCGCGTCCTCCTCAACTTCGAGGGCGAGGCCGAGGGCGTCTCGACCGACGCCGTGCTCGGCGACATCCTCGCGGCGCTCCCCGAGGTGACATGAGCGCGCCCGCGCTCGGGGGCGCGCGCGGCGCGGATGCGCCCGCGCCGCGCCGCCGCTTCGACGAGAGCTTCCTGCGCCGCCTCGAGACCCTGCGCGTCGTCACGAAGCGCGCCACGCTCGGCCAGCTGCGCGCCGAGCGCCGCAGCCGCCGCGTGGGCGCCGGCATCGAGTTCGCCGACCACCGCGACTACGTGGCGGGCGACGATCTGCGCATCCTCGACTGGAGCCTCTACGGCCGCATGGAGCGGCTCCTCGTCCGGCTCTTCGAGGAGGACGAGGACCTGGCCATCGACGTCCTCGTCGACACGAGCGCGTCGATGGGCGTGGGCGCTCCGCCCAAGCTCGAGCTCGCGGCGCGGATCGGCGCCGCGCTCGCCTACGTGGGCCTCGCCAACCTCGACCGCGTCGCCGTGACGACGGTGGGCGAGACGCTGGGCGAGGGGCTTCCGCCCGCGCGCGGCAAGGCGAACATCTTGCGCGTGCTGCGCTTCCTCGAGGCGGCGCGCGCCGGGGGCCGCACGTCGCTCGCCGCGGCCGCGCGCGCCTTCCTCGCGCGCCACCAGCGCCACCGGCGCGGGCTCGTCGTGCTGCTGTCGGACTTCTACGATCCCGCGGGCTATCGCGAGGCGCTCGATCTGCTGCGCTACGGGCGCTTCGAGATCGTCGTCATCCAGATCGCCGCGCCAGAGGAGGCCCGCCCCGCGGTGCGCGGCGACGTCACCGTGCGCGACGTCGAGACCGGCGAGGAGCGCGACGTGACGATCTCGCCGCGCGCGCTCGCCGCCTACGAGCGCCGCCACGCCGCGCTCGTGCGCGGCCTCGAGGGCTTCTGCCGGGAGCGCGCCATCCCCTGCTTCGCGGTGTCGTCCGACGAGGCGTTCGACGCGGTCGTGCTCCGCGTGTTCCGCGCAGGCGGCTTGCTGCGCTGACGGCTCCTGCCATGAGCGGTTCGTCCTCCGCCCTCTCGCTTCCCCTCGGCGCGCCGCTCGCCGTCGCCGGCCTCGTGCTCGAGGGGCTCTCGGCGAGCGCGACGGCCGGGCTCGCCGTCGCGGGCGCGGCGGTCTTGACCGGCCTCTACCTCCTCAAGCCGCGGCGGCGCCGCGTCGTCGTCGCCTTCGCGCCGCTGTGGCTGCCGGCC
>DASZWW010000213.1:0-3991 GCA_035546175.1 Polyangia bacterium | reverse complement strand
GCGCCGCCGAGCTGCCCACGCCGGCCCGCGACGGGATGGTCGCCTCGGCGGCGAAGTCGAAGCCGCGCGCGTCGAAGCGATCGAGCACGGCCGCGAGCGCGCGCCCCACGGGGCTGCCGTCGTCCGCCGCCGCCGCGAGCGACCAGGCGGGCACCTCGAGCCGCCCGGCGCCCGGCGAGGCGACGACCGTGACGCCGCCCTTGATGCCGGCGGCGATGGCGGCGTGCCCGTGCACGACGGCGTGCTCGCCCACGAGGATGACCTTGCCGTGGCCATGGCCGTGGCCGTGGTCGCCGCTCACGCCGGCCTCTGCGCGAGCCACTGCGCGAGCTCGCCCGTGATCACGCGGGGCGCGGCGGAGAGCTCGGCGGCGCGCCGCACGCCCGCCAGGAGGGCCGCGGCGCGGATCCCGTCGATGACGCGCTCGAGGAACGCGCGTCCCGCCGCGCGTCCGGCGCCGGGGCCGGCGTCGCGCACGGCGCGCAGCGCGGGCTGCGCGAGCCCCGCGACGTTCGCGCCCAGCACGAGCGCGCGCGCGGCGTCGAGCCCGTTGCGGATGCCGCCCGACGCCACGATCTCGAGGCCCTTCGCGGCCGCGCCGCCCGCCGCGAGCCACCCCACGGCGGCCGCCGTGGGGATGCCCCAGTCCCAGAGGTCCCGGCCGAGCGCGCCGGCGTCCTGGCGTGGGTCGGCGCGGCGCGCCTCGACGGCCGTCCACGACGTGCCGCCCGCGCCCGAGACGTCGATGGCGCGCACGCCCGCCTCGACGAGCCGCCGCGCGACGGCGGGCGAGATCCCGCACCCGGTCTCCTTCACGAGGACGGGCACGCCCACGCCCTCGACGACGCGCGCGATCGCGTCGAGGACGCCGCGGAAGTCGCGATCGCCGCCCGCCTGCGCGAGCTCCTGGGCCGGGTTGAGGTGGACGCAGAGCGCGTTCGCGTCGACGGCGCGCACGAGCTGCCGCACGGCGGCCACCGGCAGCTTGGCGAGCTGCACGCCGCCGAGGTTGGCGAAGAGGTAGACGTCGGGCGCGGCGTCGCGGACCTGGTACGTGTCCGTCGTCTCGGGCCGCACGAGCATGGCGCGCTGGCTGCCGAGCCCGAACGGGATGCCGACGTCCGCGGCCGCCGCCGCGAGCGCCCGGTTCAGCGCCGCCGCCTCCGGCGTGCCGCCCGTCATGCCCGTCACCATGAGCGGCGCGCGGATCGAGCGCCCGCAGAGCTCGGTCGCGAGATCGATCTCCTCGGCGGCGAGCTCGGGCAGCGACGCGTGCACGAGGTGGACGTCGTCGAGCAGCGTGGGGCGCCGGAAGTCCGCCTCGCCCGACGCCGCGATGGCGATGTGGTCGGCTTTTCGCTGCGTGATGTCTCGCTCGGACAAGGGCCCTCCCTCCTTGCGGCGTCCAGTCTCCGCAGGAGGGGCCGCCGAGTCCATAAGTTCTTGAAAGAGTTGAGGTCGAGCGTCGCGCGAGGTGATTTTCTTGCTGCGACCTGAACAGGTGGATAGTATGGCCGCTCATGGAGCTCTCGCTCGTGCCGGCGCTGCTCGCGGCCCTCGCCGCCGCCGGACTGGCGAGCGTGCTCGGGTGGCTCGCGGGCGCCGCGCGGGCGCGCGCCGCGGGCGAGGTCGCGCTGCGCGCCGCCGAGAAGCAGGCCGCGGCGGCCACCGCGCGCGCCGACGCCCTCGCCCAGCAGGCGTTCTCCGCCGAGAAGCGGGCCGAGAGCGTCGAGGTGCTGTTCCGGCACGCCGAGAACGACAAGGCGGCGGCGAACGCGCGCGCCGCGGAGATCGCGCGCAGCCTCACGCAGCAGACCGCGTTGCTCGAGGAGGCGAAGGCGCAGCTCGCCGACACCTTCAAGGCGCTCGCCGCGGACGCGCTGCAGTCGAGCAACGACGGCTTCCTCACGCTCGCGAGCGAGCGGCTCGGCGCCCTCCGCCAGGAGGGGTCGAGCGACCTCGAGGCCCGCCAGAAGGCCATCGAGTCCGTCGTGGCGCCCGTGCGCGAGTCGCTCGAGAAGGTCGATCAGCAGATCCGCGCGCTCGAGCGCGAGCGCGGCCAGGCCTATGGCGAGCTGACGACGCAGGTCAAGGCCATGTCGGCGACGCAGGAGCGCCTGCGCGCCGAGACGGGCAACCTCGTGAACGCCCTGCGCGCGCCCGCCGTGCGCGGCCGCTGGGGCGAGCTGCAGCTCCGGCGCGTCGTCGAGATGGCGGGCATGCTCGAGAGCTGCGACTTCCAGGAGCAGGCGAGCGTCACGACCGAGGACGGCCGGCTGCGGCCCGACATGGTCGTGCGCCTGCCGAGCGGCCGGAACATCGTCATCGACGCCAAGACGCCGCTCGGCGCGTACCTCGAGGCCCACGAGGCCACGACCGAGGAGGAGCGCGCCGCGAAGCTGCGCCACCACGCGCAGCAGGTGCGCGCCCACGTCCACAAGCTCTCGGCGAAGAACTACTGGGACCAGTTCGACGTCGCCCCCGAGGTCGTCGTCATGTTCCTGCCGGGCGAGACGTTCTACAGCGTCGCGCTCGAGCAGATGCCCGACCTCATCGAGGACGGGTTCGCGCAGAACGTCCTCATCGCGACGCCGACGACGCTGCTCGGCCTGCTGCGCGCCGTGAGCGCCGGCTGGCGCGAGGAGCGCATGGCCGAGAACGCGCGCCGGATCAGCGACGAGGGCCGGCGGCTCCACGAGCGCATCGCGGGCCTCGCCGAGAAGCTCGCCGATCTGGGCCGCAGCCTCGGGCAGGCGGTGGGCGCGTACAACGGGACGATCGCCACGTTCGATACGCGCGTCATGCCCTCGGCGCGCAACCTGGCGGCGCTCGACGCCAAGGGCAAGAAGGACCTGCCCGAGCTCGAGATGATCGAGCGGCGGCCCGTGCCGCCTCGCAAGATCGAGCGGGCCCGGCCCGCGCCGCTCACGCTCGCGCTCACGCCCTCCGCGACGGCCGCGGCCGACGGTGGCGAGGGCTGACGCCGGCGCCGTGGACTTCGTCGAGGCGCCTCGCCCGATCGCCGCGCGCTTCGTGGGCGGGCGCGGTCACTACGAGCACGTCGTGCAGGCGGTCCTGGAGGCGCGCCGCAGCGTCTGGATCGCGACCGCCAACCTCAAGGAGCTGATGGTCGAGGACCACCGCGCGGCGCCCGGGCGGCGGCGCACGACGCGGGCCGGGAAGGGCGCCGCGGCCTATCGCTCGATCCTCGCCGTCTTCGACGAGCTCGCGGGGCGCGGCGTCGAGCTGCGCATCCTGCACGCGTCGCCGCCGTCGGGGCCGTTCCAGCGCGAGCTCGCGCGTCACCCGGCCTTGAAGCGGGCGCTCGCGCTCCGCGTCTGCCCGCGCGTGCACTTCAAGGCCGTCGTCGTCGACGGCGGCTTCCTCTACCTCGGGAGCGCGAACTGGACGGGCGCGGGCCTGGGCGCCAAGGGCACGGGCCGCCGGAACTTCGAGCTCGGCTTCGCGACCGGCGACGACCTCCTGCTCGATCGCGTGCAGGCGCTCTACGAGCGGGTGTGGCGCGGCGGCGAGTGCGCAGGCTGCAAGCTGCGCGACGTCTGCCCCGCGCCGCTCGACGGCGAGGCGCGCGCGCTATCGAAAGCCCGGCGCTAGCACGTCGTCCTCGTACGGAGGAGCCGGCAGCCTCGGGCCGCTCGCGGCCGGGCGCGCCTTCGCGGCCCGGCGCGCGGGCGCGGGCGGCGGGTCCACCGTCGGCGCGGCGTCGAGGGCCACGAAGACCGGAGATGAGACGTTCGGGATGAGGGCCACGGCCTTGGGGAGAAACCCCGCCTTCCGGAGGACGTAGCGGGCGGCGGCGCCGCTCTCCGGGACCTCGATCGAGAGGGGCGTGCGCCCCACCGCGCGGCCGTCGCCGGCGACGAGCTCGGCGCCGGCGGGATCGGAGCCGAAGGTCAGCCGCACCGTCGCGGGCGCGCGCGCCGGCACGGCCGGCGGCTCCGCCCGGGAGGGCGCCGCGCGGCCCGCCACG
>DASZWW010000212.1:0-26234 GCA_035546175.1 Polyangia bacterium | reverse complement strand
GGAAGGTAGATTACCCACGTGTTACGCACCCGTCCGCCACTTTACTAGAGAGCCGAAGCCCTCATTCTCGTTCGACTTGCATGTGTTAGGCCCGCCGCTAACGTTCGCTCTGAGCCAGGATCAAACTCTCCAGTTAAATCTGAACGAAGACCTTGCGGTCCTCGCATTGACAACTGAGAGCTGAGTAATCGATTCCCACAATCCGAGGATCGTTGGAACCGAGCTCAGTTTGCTGCTTGCTCGGAACTCACTGATTGTCGGGGTATTTGGAGACCTGGCGATCTGTTTCCAGACCGACAGGCACTCTTCGTACCTTTCGAACTTGGTTTGCTATTCAGCTTTCAGAGACCGACGCGACAAATTCCCAGGATGTAGGAGTCGTCGTTACTTCCGACCACCCTGCCGTCCAGGGAGCGCAGAGTTTATTCAAACTCGCTCTGCAGTCAATTATTTTTTTCGAGATTCTTTCGGGCGCGTTTCAGTTCGCGACAGGCCCGGAAGTCCTTGGTCTGATTCGGTTATCCCGAACCTTCCGACCACGAACCTTCGGACCCCCTCGCCCCGGGCGGCACGTCGAGCCTGAGAGGCCCTGAGACGCCCTTCCCGCCACCACCCCCGAAAGCAGTCCGGCAGTATGCGCACGGAGCCCGATCGGCGCAAGACAAAAAGAAACGATGGCCTCCCGGGCCGCCCGGACCGGCCGAATTTGGCGGCGCGCGGCGCGCGCGCTAGTCTCGGGCGGGCGTGCCTGTCTGCTCCCAGTGCGCCGCCGAGATCGCGGAGAACGCCCAGTTTTGTGGGCACTGCGGGGCCCCCGTCGAGGGCGCCGTCACCGACGATCGCTGGCTCGGGCGTGTCGTCGACGCCCGCTACCGCGTGCTCCAGCGCATCGGGACGGGCGGCATGGGCGTCGTCTACCGCGTCGAGCACCTCCGCCTGGGCAAGATCGCGGCGATGAAGGTCCTCGCGCCCGAGATGGCCGCCAAGGACGAGATGGTTCACCGCTTCCGCCTCGAGGCCCAGGCCGTCAGCAAGCTCAACCACCCGAACATCGTCCACACCTTCGACTTCGGTCAGTTCGAGGACGCGCTCTACCTCATCATGGAGCACGTCAAGGGCGACGATCTCGCGGCCGTGCTCAAGCGCGAGGGGCCCCTGGAGTTCTCGCGCGCGGCACGGCTCTTCGCGCAGGCGTGCTCGGCGCTCACCGAGGCGCACGACCACGGCATCATCCACCGCGATCTCAAGCCCGAGAACCTGATGATCACGCGTCGCCGCGACGGCAGCGAGCACGTCAAGGTGCTCGACTTCGGCCTCGCGAAGCTGCGCGAGCCCGACGAGTCCTCCTCGATCTCGACGGGCAAGCAGGTGCTCGGCACGCCGTATTACATGTCCCCCGAGCAGGTCCGCGGCGAGCTGCTCGATCCGCGGGCCGACGTCTACAGCCTGGGCGCGACCTTCTACCGCGCCCTCACGGGCGCGCCGCCGTTCCAGGCGCCGTCGCCCGTGGGCGTGCTCTCGAAGCACGTCACCGATCCCGTGGTGCCGCCGCGGCAGCGCGCGCCCGAGCGCGGGCTGCCGCGCGAGGCCGACGAGATCGTGCTGCGCGCGATGGCCAAGGACCTCGAGGGGCGCTACCCGTCGGCGGCGGCGCTGCAGAAGGACCTCGAGGGCGCGCTGGCGCGCGGCGCGTCGAGCCTGGCGGCGACGGAGCCGTCGCGGCCCAAGCTCACGACCGGCGAGGCGCCGACGCTGTCGCTGCCCGACGCCGAGCAGCCCGCCGCCGACCCGGAGCCCGACTCGGAGGGCGGCCTGCGGCGGCAGGATCTCGATCGCTTCGAGCGGCGCGTGCGCTGGCGGCGCGCCTTCATGCGGCTCGCGCTCCCGCTCGGCGTGGCGGCGCTCGCCGCGGGCGGCTGGATCGTGAGCCGGGTGCGCGGCGAGAAGCCTGTCTCGACGGAGATCGAGCCCAACAACACGGCCGCCTACGCCAACCTGCTCGCGTCGGGGCGTCCCGTGCGCGGCGTGATCGGCCCGCCCCTCGAAGGCGGCAACCCCGACGTCGACTACTTCCGCGTGCCCGTCGGCAAGGGGGCGCGCGTCGCGAGCGCGCGCCTCGACGGAGTGCCGGGGCTCGATCTCGTGCTGGAGCTCTTCGACGCTCAGGGGCGCCGCCTCGCGAAGAGCGACGTCCACGGTCACGGCGGCGGCGAGTGGATCCAGCCGACCTCGATCGGTCCCGCCGAGGCGTTCCTCTCGGTGCGCGCCGTGTGGATCCAGGGCGAGAAGCCCGCCGAGGCGCCGAGCGATCCCTACACCCTCACCGTCACGTGGGGCCCGCCGCAGACGGGGTGGGAGCTCGAGCCGAACGACTGGGAGGCGGCGGCCACGCCCGTGCCCCCGGGCACCTCGGTGCGCGGCTACCTCGGCGACGAGGACGACAAGGACTGGTTCGTCGTGACGCCCGCGACCGACGGGGCGCTGCGCGTGCACGTCACGGCCCCCGACGGGGTCGACGTCGCGCTCTTCCACGACGGCTCGACGAAGCGCACGAACAAGGGCGGCCCTGGCGACGACGAGGAGGCGACCTGGGAAGTGCAGGCGGGGAAGCCGACGACGATCGGCGTCGAGCGGAAGCTGCCGCGCGCGAACCTCAAGGACGCCAACCTCGGCGGCTTCGATTCGCCGTACGAGCTGCGCGCCACGATCGTGCCGCGCGCCCCCGCCCCCTGACCCGCTCTCCTCCGGGGAGGCCTTTCAGCGGAGGAGCCTGGCGGCCTCCTTGGCGTGGTAGGTGAGGATCATGTCGGCGCCGGCGCGGCGGATGGAGAGCAGCGTCTCCAGCATGACGCGGTCGTGATCGATCCAGCCCTTCTCGGCGGCGGCCTTGAGCATGGCGTACTCGCCCGAGACGTTGTAGGCGGCGACGGGCACGTCGAACTCGTTGCGCACCTCGCTGACGACGTCGAGGTAGGCGAGCGCGGGCTTGACCATCACGATGTCCGCGCCCTCCTCGACGTCGAGCGCGACCTCGCGCATGGCCTCGCGCACGTTGGCGGGATCCATCTGGTAGCCGTGGCGATCGCCGAAGGCCGGCGTCGAGTCGGCGGCGGCGCGGAAGGGCCCGTAGTAGGCCGAGGCGTACTTGGCGGCGTACGAGAGGATCGCGACCTGGTCGAAGTTCTCCTCGTCGAGGCCCTCGCGCAGGAACCCCACGAACCCGTCGAGCATGCCCGAGGGGGCGACGACGTCGGCGCCGGCGCGCGCGTAGGAGAGCGCGGCGCGCGAGAGGTTCTCGAGCGTGGCGTCGTTGTCGAGGGCCCCGCCCGCGACGACGCCGCAGTGGCCGTGCGTCGTGTACTCGCAGAAGCACGCGTCGACGGCGACCGTCAGGTCCGGCACGGCCTTCTTGAGGGCGCGCACGGCCTTCTGCACGACGCCCTCGGGGTGCCAGGCCTCGCTGCCGACCTCGTCCTTCTTCTCGGGCAGGCCGAAGAGGATCACGGCGGGGATGCCGAGCTTCGCGATCTCCTCGGCCTCGCGCGCGAGCATGTCCACCGAGAGGTGGAACTGGCCGGGCAGCGACGAGATCTCGGCGCGCACGCCTTTCCCGGGACACACGAACAGCGGGTAGATGAAGTGGTCGGGCGCCAGGGTCGTCTCGCGCACCATGCGGCGCAGCGACGGCGTGCGGCGCAGGCGCCGGGGCCGCGTGTCGGGGAAGGCCATGCGGCAAGGGTAGCCGATCTGTCGTCGTTTCGCGCTACGGGCCGGCGTGCCGCGCGCGGTGGCCGGCCAGCGCCGCGGCGAGCGCGGGCATGCTGGGCGCGGCGGGCATCGCGTCCACGCGGACGCCGAGCCTGCGCGCCGCGGCGGCCGTCGTCGGGCCGATCACGGCGACGACGGCGCGCGCGAGGGCGTCCGCGCCCCAGCGCGCCACGAAGGCCTCGAGCGCCGAGGGGCTCGCGAAGGCGGCGGCGTCGAAGGCGGGCAGGGGCGGCAGGTCGGCCACGGGCCGCGTCTGCGAGACGGGCACGACCTCGACGGCGCAGCCGCGCGCGGCGAGCGCGTCGCGCAGGAGCTCGCGCCCGCCGATCGCCTGCGGGAAGAGCACGCGGGTCCCGGGCGCGAGGTCGGCCAGCGCCGCCGCCAGGCCCTCCTGGCGCTGCTCGTCGTCGGGGGGCACGACCGCGACGACCAGGCCCGCGTCCGTGACGGCGCGCGCGGTCTGGGCGCCGACCGCCGCGACCCGGGGCCGCGCGAGCAGAGAGAGCGCGCGCGTCGCCTCCGCGCGCGCCACCGTGAAGCGCACGGCCGACGGGCTCGTGAAGACGATCCAGTCGGGCGCGGGCCCGGCGAGCGCGGCGTCGAGGGCGGCCCAATCGGGCGGCGGCGCGAGCTCGATCGTGGGGTAGGGCAAGGGCTCGCCGCCGAGGGCCACGACAGCGTCGGCGAGCGGGGCGATCTGCTCCCGGGGCCGCGTCACGAGGACGCGCCAGCCGCGCAAGGCCAGGGAGTCGAGCGCCACGTTTTGATGATACCGTGACGCGTGATTTCGCGTCGGACCAACCTGCGGCTCGCGCCGTTGCTGCTCGCCGCCGTCCTCGCGGGCGGCGCCTGCAAGAACTCGGCGGGCCAGCGCCAGACGGCGAGCGCGGGCCCGAGCGAGGCCGCGGCCTCGACGGTCGTCGTCGACACGGGCGAGCGGCAGATCACCTTTCGCGTCGAGCTCGCGCGCACCGAGCCCGAGCGCGAGAAGGGCCTCATGTTCCGCGACAAGCTCGCGCCGGACGCGGGCATGCTCTTCCTGTTCGAGCGGCCGTCGGTGCAGACGTTCTGGATGAAGAACACGCTCATCCCGCTCGACATGATCTTCATCGGCGCCGACCGGACGATCGTGGGCGTCGTCGCCGACGCGCAGCCCCTCACGCTCACGGCGCGCAGCGTGGGCGAGCCCTCGCAGTACGTCCTCGAGATCGGCGGCGGCCTCGCGGCGCGGCTGGGGATCCACGGGGGCGCGCGGGTGGAGTTCCATGGCGTCGACCCGCTCTGAGGGCGGGCTGGAGCCGATGCTGGCGACGCTGGCGGACGCGCCGCTCGACGACCCGAACCTCGTCTACGAGCCGAAGTACGACGGGATCCGCGCCATCGTGACGGTGACGCCCGCGGCGAAGGGCGAGAAGGCCGCCCAGGTGGCGATCGCCTCGCGCCTCGGCAACGACAAGACGGAGCAGTTCCCCGAGGTGGTCGCGGCGCTCGCGGCCTGGGCGCGCAAGCGGCGCGGCGTCGCGGTCCTCGACGGCGAGCTCGTCGCGCTCGACGCCGCGGGGAAGCCCCTCGGCTTCGGCAGCATCCAGCCGCGGATCCACCTCCAGCGGGGGAAGGACGTCGCCCGGGTCGCGGCCGCCCAGCCGGTCGCGCTCTACGTCTTCGATCTCCTGCGCGACGGGGACGACGAGGTCTGGAGGCGGCCGCTCGTCGAGCGCCGCAAGCGCCTCGAGGCCGCGCTCGCCAAGGCGCCGCCCGAGGGGCCGCTGCGCCTGTCGCGTCAGGTCGCGGGCGACGGCGCGGCGCTCATGGCCGAGGCGCAGGCGGAGGGGTGGGAGGGGCTCATCGCCAAGGACGCGCGCTCGGTCTACCGGCCCGGCAAGCGCACGGCGGACTGGCGCAAGCTCAAGCTCGTCAAGCGGCAGGAGTTCGTGGTCGGCGGCTGGACCGAGCCGCGCGGCTCGCGCCACCGCTTCGGCGCGCTGCTGCTCGGGCTGCCGGCCGCGGGCGGCAAGCTCAAGTACGTGGGGCACGTGGGCGGCGGGTTCTCCGAGGCGACGTTGCGCGCCGTGGGCGCCGCGCTCGACGCGCTGGCGGCGCCCGCGAGCCCCTTCGAGGCGAAGATCGCGACGAACGACAGGCCGCACTGGGTGCGTCCCGCGCTCGTCGTCGAGGTGCGCTTCGGCGACTGGACGCAGGACGGGATCCTGCGGCACCCGGTGTTCCTCGGCGTGCGCGACGACGTGCGGCCCGCGACGGTGGCGCGCGAAGAGAAGAAGCCGGCGCCGCAGGCTCCCGCCGACGCGGACACGGCGGCCGTGCTGGAGGCGCTGGAGGCGCTCGAGGCGCGCGGCTCGGGGCGGCTGACGCTGCCCTCGGGCGACGTGCTCGAGCTCGGCAACCTCAAGAAGGTGCTGTGGCCCGGGCTCGGCGTCACCAAGGGCGAGCTCCTCCGCTACTACGCGACGATCGCGCCCTGGCTGCTGCCCGTCGTGCGCGATCGGCCCCTCGTCATGAAGCGGCTGCCCGACGGCATCGCGGGCCCGTCGTTCTACCAGCACCGCGCGCCCGACGGCGTGCCCCCCGGCGTGCGCGCCGAGCCCGTGCCGGGAGACACCGACGTCCCCGCGCGCTTGATCGGCGGCTCGCTGACGACCTTGCTCTACATGGCCCAGCTGGCGGTGCTCTCGCAGGACCCGTTCTTCTCGCGGATCCAGTCCATCTCGGCGATGGACTTCGCGGCCATCGACCTCGACCCGATGGAAGGCGCGCCCTTCTCGCGCGTGCTCGACGTCGCGCGATGGGTGCGCGACGAGCTCGAGGGCCTGGGCGTGACCGCCACGCCGAAGACCTCGGGGGCGAGCGGCCTGCACGTCTACATCCCGCTGCCGCCGCGGACGCCCTACAAGGCCGGCATGCTCTTCTGCCAGATCGTGGGCGAGCTCGTGGCGAAGAAGCACCCCAAGGAGGCCACCGTCGAGCGCATGGTCGGACGCCGCGACGCCACGCAGGTCTACGTCGACTGCCTGCAAAACATCGAGGGCAAGACGCTCGCCTGCGCCTACAGCGCGCGGGGCAGCGCCTTCGCGGGCGCCTCGACGCCGCTCACGTGGGCCGAGGTCGACGCCGGCGTCGCGCCCGCCGACTTCACGATCCGCACGCTGCCGGCGCGCGTCCGCGAGCGGGGCGACCTCTGGGAGCCCCTGCGCGCGTCACCGGGCATCGATCTCCAGGCCGCCCTCGATCGCGTTCAGGCCCGCCACGGCCGATGACGGAAGACGGTTTCGGCCGCCCGGTTTGATGGTAAGAGTAGCCAGCCTCGACCCAAACTCCTGACTCCGACCCGGAGGAACCGCATGCGCTCGCGAACCCGCTCTCCTCGTCTCGCCCCTGTCGTCTCGGCCTCGCTCCTCGCCTCGGCGGTCGTCCTCCTCGCGGCCGGCTCGGCCCGCGCGCAGAGCGCCTGCGGCGACGACCCCGAGAAGGGAGACTTCACGCTCGACGAGGCGACCAAGGGCCTCAAGGGCCCCAAGGACGGCGTCCTCACGGCGAAGATCGAGACGACGATGGGCGCGTTCACCTGCGAGCTCTTCGACAAGAAGTCGCCCAAGACGGTGGCGAACTTCGTGGGGCTCGCGCGTGGCGTGCGCCCCTGGTGCGACGAGGCCTCGAAGAAGTGGGAGACGAAGAAGCCCTTCTACGACGGCCTCATCTTCCACCGCGTCATCCCGAGCTTCATGATCCAGGGCGGCGACCCTCTCGGCATCGGCCGCGGCGGTCCGGGCTACAAGTTCCAGAACGAGGACACGCCGGACCTGGTGTTCGACAAGCCGGGCGTGCTGGCCATGGCCAACGCCGGCCGCGACACGAACGGCTCGCAGTTCTTCATCACGGAGACGCCCCAGCCGGCGCTCAACCACGGCTACACGATCTTCGGCCAGTGCGCGCCGGTCGAGCTCGTCGGCAAGATCGCGCGCGTCGAGCGCTCGCCGGGCGACAAGCCGGTCAAGGACGTCAAGATGACGAAGGTGACGATCACGCGGGGCAAGGCGGCGAAGGCGGAGAAGCCCGCCAAGGCCGAGAAGCCCGCCAAGGCGGACAAGGCCGCCGACAAGGCCGCCGAAGCGAAGTGATGCCCCGCGCCCGTCCGCGCGCGCGGGCGGGCCCCTCGTCCCGTCTCGTTTCCCTCTTCGGGAGGCTCTCGCGCCCGTGAAGCACTTCGTCCTCGACACCAACATCCTCTTGCACGACCCCCGCGCCATCACGCAGTTCGCGGACAACGAAGTGGTCATCCCGATCTTCGTCATCGAGGAGATCGACAACTTCAAGAAGGAGGCCTCGGAGCTCGGCCGCAACGCGCGCGAGGTGGCGCGCCTGCTCGATCGCCTGCGCGCCGAGGGCGCGCGCCTCTCCGACGGCGCGCCGCTGCCGAACGGCGGCCGCCTCCGCGTGGCCTCGGCGGCGCGCTCGGTGCCGACGACGCTGCGCGAGAGCCAGATCGCCGACTACCTCATCCTGATGGTGGCGCTCGACGTGCGCGACGCCAACAAGGGCCAGCCGACGATCTTCGTCACCAAGGACGTCAACCTCCGCATCCGCGCCGACTCGCTGGGCCTGACCTCGATGGACTTCGAGGCCGAGCGCATCGACATGGACGAGCTGTACTCGGGGATGCTCGAGCTGCCCGTGCCGGGCAGCGACGTGGACACCTTCTACTCGTCGAACACGCTCGACCTCGCCGAGGCCTCGCTCAAGGCGAACCAGTACGTGCTCCTGCGCGACCGCGAGAGCCCCTCGCACAGCGCCCTCGGCCGCGTCGACGGCAACACGAAGAAGCTGGTCCCGCTGCGCAAGATCAAGGAAGGCATCTGGGGCATCCGCCCGCGCAACAAGGAGCAGCACTGCGCGCTGGACCTGCTGCTCGCGGACGACATCAAGCTCGTGACCCTCGTCGGCAAGGCGGGCACGGGCAAGACCATGCTGGCCATCGCCGCCGGGCTGCAGAAGGTCGTCGAGGAGCAGCTCTACTCGAAGCTGCTCGTGTCGCGGCCGATCTTCCCGCTGGGCCGCGACGTCGGCTACCTGCCGGGGACGATCGAGGAGAAGCTGAACCCCTGGATGCAGCCCATCTACGACAACGTCGAGTACCTGATGGGCCTGTCGAAGGGCGAGCGCAAGAGCGGCCGCAGCTACCAGGAGCTCATCGACATGGGTTTCATCGAGATCGAGCCGCTGACGTACATCCGCGGCCGCTCGATCCCCAACCAGTACATCATCGTCGACGAGGCCCAGAACCTCACGCCGCACGAGGTGAAGACGATCATCACGCGCGTCGGCGAGGCCACGAAGGTCATCCTCACGGGCGACCCGTACCAGATCGACAACCCCTACGTCGACGCGACCTCGAACGGCCTCACGACGGTCGTCGAGAAGTTCAAGGGCGAGGCCGTCGCGGGGCACGTGACGCTGTCGAAGGGCGAGCGGTCGGCGCTGGCCGAGCTGGCCTCGAACGTCCTCTAGATCGGGCGCCCCCTCGTCGGGCGCCGCTTCGTCCGATCTCCGGACGCCCGATCGTGTACGATGGCGCCGGGGCCGCCGTGCTCCCTGGGGGTGCGCGCACGTGGTAGGGAACCGGAAGCCGTTCCTCGTCCTCTTCTTCCTCTCGGGCGCGACGAGCCTCGTCTACGAGCTCGTCTTCTACAAGCTGCTCGGCTACGTCTTCGGCGCCAGCACGCTCGCGGTCACGACGGTGCTCGTCGCCTTCATGGGCGGCCTCGCCATCGGCGGGCGCGCGTTCGGGGGCGTCGCCGATCGGACGAGGCGGCCCGTCGCCCTCTACGCGCGCCTCGAGCTCCTCATCGGCGCGTACGTGCTGCTCGTGCCGGCGCTCCTGCGCCTCGCCACGCGCGTGTACGTCGCGCTCGGCGTGTCGGCGGACGTGCGAAACCTCGGCCACACGGCGGTGCGCTTCGCGCTGTCGGTGGCCATCCTCGTCCTGCCGACCGTGCTCATGGGCGGGACGCTGCCGCTCCTGGCGCGGGCGCTCGTGCGCGAGCGCGCCGCGACCGAGCGGGAGCTCTCGTCCCTCTACGGCGTCAACACGCTGGGCGCCGCGGCGGGCACGCTCGCCGCGAACTACCTGCTGCTCCGGTTCCTGGGGATCTACGGCACGCTGGCCCTCGGCGCGGCCGGCAACCTCTACATCTTCGCGCGCGGGCGGCGGCTGTCGCGCGAATTCGAGCCGGCCGCCGCGCCGGAGCCGGCCGCCGCGCCGGAGGCGGCGCCCGCGCCCGCGTCCGGGGACGCGCCGACGTTTCGCCTCGCCCTCGTCGCCGTCTTCGCCACCGGGTTCCTGTCGTTCCTCTTCGAGATCGTGTGGACGCACCTCCTGTCGTGCATCGTGGGCCAGAGCGTCTACGCATTCGGCCTCATGCTGTTCACGTTCCTGCTCGGGATCGCGCTGGGGAGCCTCTACGTCGTCCCCCGGCTCGGCGCCGAGCCGTCGCGGCTGCGGGCCCTGGCGCGGCTCCTGCTCGGCCTCGGCGTGTTCGTCCTCGCGACGATCCCCTTGTGGGACAAGCTGCCCTACGTCTTCACGGCCGCGCTGCTCTTCCGGCCCGGCTTCTACACGCGCGAGCTCGTGCGGGCGCTCGTCTGCATGCTCATGCTGCTGCCGCCGTGCCTGGCCCTCGGCGCGTCGTTCCCGTTGCTCGTGAGCGCCTCGGCCCGCGACCTCGGCCGGCTCGGGCGGGGCGTGGGGACGCTCTACGCCGCCAACACCGTGGGGTGCATCGTGGGGGCGGTCGCCACCGGCTTCCAGCTGCTCGAGCGCTTCGGATCGCGCCGCCTCCTCCTCTTCGGCGCGCTGGCGAGCGCCGCGCTCGGCCTCGCTGTCTTGAGACGCGCCGCCGGAGGGGTCGCGATGCGCCGGGCCGCGCTCCTCGTCGGCGCCCTCGCCGCGGCGGCCCTGCTCATGCCCGCGTGGGACCTGCGCTCGCTCGCCTCGGGCCGCAACATCTACTTCGATCGCGGCGTCGGCGTGCGCGACGTCCTCTTCACGGCCGAGGACTCGGAGGGGGGCTTCACCACCGTCACGGCCGATCTGAACGGCGACACGGTGCTGCGCACGAACGGCAAGTCTCAGGGGGACGACCACGGCTCGCTCGACGGCCAGCAGGGCTTCGCGCTCCTGCCCATGCTCTTCGCCGAGCACCTCGGCGACGCCCTGCAGATCGGGTACGGCACCGGCGTCACGGCGGGCGCGCTCAGCCGCTTCCCGTGGCGGCACATCGACGTCGCGGAGATGTCCCCGGGCGTCGTCGAGGCCGCGACGAGGTTCTTCCGGCCCTTCAACTTCGACGTGCTCCGCGACCCGCGCGTCGAGCTCCACATGAACGACGGCCGCAACCACCTGCTGCTCACGCCGCGCCGGTACGACGTGATCTCGGTGTCGATCAGCACGATCGTCTTCGCGGGCGCGGCGAACGTCTACAGCACGCAGTTCTACGAGCTCGCCAAGTCGCGTCTGGCGCCCGGCGGCGTGCTCCAGCAGTGGATCCAGCTGCACCACATCGACCGCATGGACCTCCTCGTGGTCTTCAACACGATCCGGCAGGTCTTCCCGTACGTGAGCCTGTGGGTCCGCTCGGGGCACGGCCTGCTCATCGCGACGACGCGGCCCCAGGTCGTCGACTACGCGCGCCTGGCGGAGATGAACGCCACGCCGGCCGCCGCGCCGCTCAAGGCCCTGCTCCCCGTGCCGGACTTCTCCACGCTGCTCGCCGATCAGGCGCTCGATCCGCAGGCGCTCGACGGCTCGCTCCGCGAGCTGCGCGACGAGCTCGGAGACAGGGTGGGGGACTCGCTGCTGCCGTACCTCGTCTCCAGCGACTACTACCCCTACCTCGAGTACGCGACGCCGCTCGACAGCGTGCTGACGGACGCGCAGCTCACGAACGAGCGCTGGCTCGGGCTCCTCGACCGCCGGACGCTGCCGCCCCTCGTCAACGTCCCCGACGAGGCCGCGCGGCGGCGGGTGCTCGTGCTCGCCGCGTACCGGCGCCGGCAGTTTGACCGCGCGCTGCGCTTGCTCGAGACGATGAAGGTCGACGGCGATCCCGACCTCGAGCGCGTCCGGGCGTCGTCCCAGCGCGGCGTCGCGGCGACCGACTATTGACGGCCGTCAGTCGCCCCCGGCCGTCGTCTCGGCGGCGGGCGCGGTGCGCGCGCGGTAGCGGCGCAGGTAGCTGTCGACGGCCTTCTGCGCGTCGATGCGGATGGCGCGCGCGTACTCCATGACGTAGCCGCGCACGTAGACGGCGGCCGGCATGTCGCCGAAGCGCTCCTCCTCGATGGCGCGCAGGTGGCGCTCGCTGATCTTCGTGCGGTGGGCGATGTCGCCGAGCTCGATGCCGCGCGCCTCGCGGATCTTGCGCAGCGCCGCGCCGCTCACCTCCTCGCCGACCTCGAGCACGGGCTCGGGCGACTCGTGGCGCTCCTCGGGGGCGGGCAGGCCCGACTTGCGCGTGCCGTTGGCGGCGGCGGCGCGCACGGCGCGCGCGAGGTCGGCCTCGGGCAGCGACAGATCGTACACGCGCCGGCGCTCCGGCGCGAACAGCGTGTCGTGCGCGGCGTTGGCGCGCGCGTGCAGGTCGGTGAGCTCCTGCTCGTCGTAGAGGCCGGCGATGACCGGCGACGACGCCGCGTAGATCTCCTTGAGCGTGCGGTAGGCACGGCGCACCTCCTCGTCGCTCACGCCCGGCTCGGTCTCGAGGATCTCGTAGTACGTCTGGTCCTCCTCGAGCCGCAGCGGGCCCGGCGCGGCGGCGCGATCGCCGTCGCCCCCCTGCGAGAGCACGCGGCGCGCGATGCGCTCGATGTTCTTGGCGACCTTGGCCTCGGGGTACTCGGCCATGAGCGGGCGCCGCCGCCGGGCCGCGAGCCACACCGTCTCGTCGGACTCGACGTGGCCGAGGTACTCGAGCGGGTGGCCGAGGCGCCGCCGCGCCGCCGCCTGCATCCAGCCGCCGAGCTTGAGGTCGGGCAGCGTGCGCGTCTGGTTGACGATGAAGCGGGGCCGGTAGCGGCGGATCTCCGCCTCGAGGCGCTCGGCGGGGCCGCCGCCCTCGCGCGCCGCGCGGAAGAGATCGAGGGCGGCGCGCGGCGGACCCTGCGGGTTCGTGACGAGCTTGTCGAGGCCGCGCGTCGCGCGCAGGCGCCGCACGAAGCCGCTCTTGACGAAGCGGTACGTCGCCTCGATCGACGCCGGATCGGGCAGCGTCACGAGCACGGGCACGTCGGCCGCGAGCCACAGATCGAGCCCCAGCGTCGAGTCCGGCGGCCCGAGGTCGAGCACGACGTAGTCCACCTCGAGGGCCTCGATGGCCGCGAGGATGCCCTTGGCCGTCTGCTTGGGCCGCGGCCCGCCGAAGGCCGAGCCCTCGCCGCCCACGAGGCCGACGCCCGCCACGGGCGTGTCGACGATGAGCTCCGTGAGCCCGTCGACGCGCGCGCGCAGGAGCTCGCCGAAGCCGCGCGGCGGCCGCGGCGTCCCCAGCAGGAGGTGCAGCGAGCCGCCCGCGGGATCGGCGTCGATGGCGACGACCTTCTTGCCCGTCTGCGCGAGGTACACGGCGACGTTCGCCGCCAGCAGCGAGCGGCCCGTGCCGCCGCGCCCGGCGGCGAAGGCGAGGATGTGCGGGCGGGTCGGCGCCTCCGACGGTCCGGGCGGCGCGAGCTCGGGCAGGGGCGCCGCCTCGGCGGCTTCGCTGGGCTCGACGCTCTCGCCCGCCTCGTCTTGCCCCCCCGCGGCGGCGTCGAGCTCGACGTCGAGGTCGTCGTCCGGGGTCTCGGGCGGGCTCGTCATGGCGGCTCGATCTATAACGCCGCGGGCTCGCGGGCGCTGAAAATTCTGCGCCGGCGCACTTGCCGGCGCCTCGGCCGATGCTCAGAAGGATCGGCGAACCGGAGGAACATCATGGCGACAACGATCCTCGATCCCAAGCTCGTCGCGAGCCGCTGCCTCGAGGCGTGGAGCAAGGGGGACTTCGACGCGGCCCGGGCGCTGCTCGACGAGCACGTCCAGTTCACGGGCCCGCTCGGCCACACCGAGGGCGTCGACGACTACATCGAGGGCGTGCGCGGGCTCGCCAAGGCCGTCAAGGGCATCGAGCAGCGCCGCGTCTTCGGCGAGGGGGACGACGTCTGCATCGTCTACGATCTCGTCACGAAGACGCGGGCCGGCGCCGTCCCCACCTCCGCCTGGTACCGCGTGCGGCACGGCCGCATCGTCTCGATCAACGCGTTCTTCGACGCGCGTGCCCTCATTGCCTACCCGCCCGAGGCGGGCGGGACCAGCAAGCCGCCGGGCTGACCTCGCCTCGCCGAAGGTGAAGGCGGGAGAGGGCCTTCAGCTCGACTCTTCGTCCTCGAGCTCGACGTTCCAGTAGGAGGCGTCGGCGATGCCGAGGAAGGGGAGCCACTCGCGGTGGCGGACCTTGCCGCCGTTGGTGCGGAAGGTGGGCGTCCAGCGCGGGCGCGTGGGCTGCTTGAGCAGCTTCATGCCCGCCTGCTCGGGCGTGCGCGCGCCCTTGGTGAGGTTGCAGTCGATGCAGCAGCACACGACGTTCTCCCAGGTCGTGCGGCCGCCCTGCGCGCGCGGCAGGACGTGGTCGAGGTTGAGGTCGACGCGCGGCAGCTCCTCGCCGCAGTACTGGCAGGTGTTGCCGTCGCGCATGTAGATGTTGTGCCGCGAGAAGCGCACCTTCGTGCGCGGGATGCGGTCGTAGAGCTGCAGCACGATGACGCGCGGCACCCGGATGGCCCGCGTCACGGTGCGGATGACGTCGTGCTCCCCGCCGACCTCGGCCGACAGCTGCGCCCAGCTCTCGAAGTCGAAGGTCTTGAACTCCCGGTCGACGACCCGCGCCACGCCCAGGTAAAGCAGCGAGAAGGCCCGCCGGACGTTCGTGACGTGGATGGGCTGGTAGTGCCGGTTGAGGACCAGGACGGCGCTGTTCGTCATCGGGGGAGCCGGTAGCCAAAAATGTAGCAGGAGAGGGACGCCTGGGCAAAACACCGAGCGCAGCGCCGCTCCGCCGCGCGAAGCGAGGGGGGACCGGCGGTTTGGAGGAGGACAAGGTCACGTCGGCAAAAGAGGGCGAGCGCAGGGCGGCTCTGCCGCGCGGAGCGAGGGGGGACCGGCGGTTTGGAGGAGGGACAATGTCACGTCGGCAAAAGAGGGCGAGCGCAGGGCGGCTCCGCCGCGCGGAGCGAGGGGGGACCGGCGGTTTGGAGGAGGGACAAGGTCACGTCGGAAAAAGAGGGCGAGCGCAGGGCGGCTCTGCCGCGCGGAGCGAGGGGGGACCGGGGGTGTGTGAGCGGTAGCGAGCCACACCCCCGTCAGATAAGATCGCCCCGCCGTGAGCCTCCAGCCCGTCTCCGCGCTCGTCGCCGCGATCGTGAGCTTCGCGATCGGCGGGTCGGTGCTGCTGCGCGAGCCGCGGCGCCGCGCGCACGTCCTCTTCGCGACGCTGGCCTTCAACATCGCGGGGTTCTGCCTCATCTCGTTCTTCGCGAAGAAGTTCGAGTCGCCGCTCTTCTCCTGGCTGGCGCTCGTCGTCGCCGTGTCCCTGCCGGCGACCGCCCAGCGCTTCTTCCAGGCGTTCCTCGGCGACGAGGCCGGGCCCCCGCCGCTCTCGCGCACGACCGTCGTGGGCGCGGGCGTCCTCTACACGGTGCTCTTCTTCTCGCGGTTCATCGAGCCGCTGCACACGACGAAGTGGTTCGCGGCCGCCTTCCTGACCTACGTCTTCGCGGGCCTCTACCTCTCGGTCTTCTACCTCTACAAGCGCTACCGCGCGACGCCCTCGCGCGTCGAGAAGACGCGCCTGCTCTACCTGCTCGTGGGTGGCTTCGCGACCGTCACGGCCATGCTGGTCGAGGTCGTCCCGTCCGCGCCCAGCTTCGGCAGCGCCGCCATCATCATCTACCTCTACTTCCTGTCCCAGAACCTCGTGCGCTACCGGCTGCTCGACCTCAACGAGCTGCTCGGGCGCATGGTCGTGCTCGGCACGCTCGTCTTCATCCTCTCGCTCATCTACGGGCTCCTCGTCTCCTGGGTGGGCAGCGAGGAGCACGGGCTCTTCTTCTTCAACTCGCTGCTCGCCTCGGCCACGATCGTCATCCTCATCGAGCCGCTGCGCGGGCGCGTCGAGGGCGCGATCAACCGCTGGATGTTCCAGGAGAAGTACGAGCTCGGCCGGCGCATCGAGACGCTGCGCGCCGACCTCGCGAACGTCATCGACATGCGGGTGCTCGTGCCGCGCGTGCTCTCGGCGCTCGAGGACTCGCGGCGCATCACCCACGCGTCGATCTACCTCGCCGATCCCGACGGCTCGGGGTTCGAGCTGGCGGGTCACGTCGGACCGCGGCCCGAGGCCCGGTTCGACGCCGTCGCCAACCGCGCCTTCTTCGAGCGCCTGCGCCGCGCCGGCGTCGTCACGCTCGAGGGCGTCGAGCGCGAGATCGCGGCGCGCCGCACGACGGCGGACGAGCTGGAGAGCCTGCAGGGCATGCTGCGCACGCTCGAGCTCATGAACGGGTCGGTCGCGCTGGGGTTCTCCGGCGAGGACCAGCTCCTCGGCATGCTCGTGCTGCGTGACGAGCGCCTCCGCGAGGCCTACTCCAGCGACGAGATCGAGCTCTTCCGGCTGGTCGCCACGACGATCGGCGTGACGCTGCAGAACTCGCAGGTCTACGAGCGCATGAAGGAGCGCGACCGCCTCGCGGCCCTCGGCCAGATGGCGGCCGGCCTCGCGCACGAGATCCGCAACCCGCTCGGCTCGATCAAGGGCGCCGCCCAGTTCCTCCAGCCGGCCATCAACACGGCGGGCGCGCCCCCCGGGGGCAAGGCGCCCGCCGCCGCCGGCCACTCCGAGCTCGGTGATCAAAGAGAGTTCTTGAACATCATCGTCGAGGAGGTGAACCGCCTCAACAAGATCGTGTCGCAGTTCCTCGACTACGCGCGCCCTTACCGCGGCGAGCAGAAGCCGCTCGAGATCGCCGACGTGCTCAAGAAGACGCTGCAGCTCCTCCAGAAGGAGGACGTGGGCCGCTTCGACATCACGACGGCCTTCGCCGAGCGCCTGCCGCCCATCCGCGCCGACGCCGAGCAGCTCCTGCAGGTGTTCCTCAACCTGTCGCTCAACGCGCTCCAGGCCATGCCGGACGGCGGACGCCTCCTCATCTCGACGGGCCTGCGGCGCTCGACCCGGCGCGGCGCCGCGGCGGCGTTTCTCGAGATCCGCTTCCGCGACACGGGCGTCGGCATCGAGCCCGGCGATCTCAAGAACCTCTTCATCCCGTTCTTCACGACGAAGGACAAGGGCACGGGCCTGGGCCTGCCCATCAGCCAGCGCATCATCGAGAACCACGGCGGGACGATCGAGGTGCGCTCGCAGCCCGCGGAGGGCGCGACCTTCACGGTCCTGCTCCCCGTCGAGGCCGACGCCTACGCGGCCTACGCGGCGCTCGACAGCGGCCGCCGCACGCCGACCGCGCCGCCGTTGCCGCTCCCGTCGGGGGCGCGCCTGCCGCCGCCCACGGGCGCCGTGCCCGCCGCCGCCGCGAGCACGGGCAACTCGGGCGTCGTGGCGCAGGTCGCCGTCGCGCCGGCTGCCGCGAGGGCGCGGAAGGGTTAAACTGCGGCGGCCGTGTCCCTGACCGTCGAACCCGAAGCGAAGCGCGTCCTCATCGCGGACGACGAGCTCAACATGCGCCGCGTGCTCGAGGCGATCCTGCGCCGCGAGGGCTACGACGTCGTCACCGCCGCCAACGGCCTCGACGCGCTGGCCGCCATGAACCGCGACGTCCACACCGTGATCACCGACCTCAAGATGCCGGGCCTCGACGGGATGGGGCTGCTCAAGAAGCTCTCCGCCGACTACGGCGACGTCCCGGTGGTCATGATCACCGCGCACGGGTCGGTCGAGAACGCCGTCGAGGCCGTCAAGCTCGGCGCCTTCGACTACCTCGAGAAGCCCTTCGAGCAGGAGCAGATCCGCCAGGTGGTCGCCAAGGCGCTCTCCACGTTCGCGCTCGCGCGCCGCGACGCGCGGCTCGAGGAGCCGGGCAGCCGCGGCCGCTTCCGCCTCATCGGCGAGTCGGCCGCCATCAAGCAGATCTACGGCGTCGTCGAGAAGGTCGCCAACACGCCCTCGACGGTGCTCATCACGGGCGAGTCGGGCACGGGCAAGGAGCTCATCGCGCGCGCCCTGCACGAGAACTCGTCGCGCCACGGCGGCCCCTTCATCAAGATCAACTGCGCCGCCATCCCCAAGACGCTCATGGAGTCGGAGCTCTTCGGCTACGAGAAGGGCGCCTTCACGGGCGCCGTCGGCGCCAAGCCCGGCCGCTTCGAGCTCGCGCACGGCGGGACCCTCTTCCTCGACGAGATCGGCGAGATCCCCATCGAGATGCAGGTCAAGCTGCTGCGCGTCCTCCAGGAGTCGGAGTTCGAGCGCGTGGGCGGCATCAAGACGATCAAGGTCGACGTCCGCCTCGTGACGGCCACGAACCGCGACCTCCTGGCGGAGATCGGCGCCGGCTCCTTCCGCGAGGACCTCTTCTACCGCCTCAACGTCGTGCCCATCCACATCCCCCCGCTGCGCGAGCGCCGGGAGGACATCCCGCTCCTCGTCGAGCACTTCATAGCGAAGTTCAACGAGCGCCTGCGCAAGCAGATCGAGTCCATCGATGAGGACGCCGTCTCGCGCCTCGTCGCGCACCCCTGGCCCGGCAACATCCGCGAGCTCGAGAACCTCATGGAGCGCACGGTGCTTTTCTGCGAGGGGCCGCAGATCCGCGTCTCGGACCTGCCGCCCGAGATCAGTCATCTCGCGCCGGTGGCGCTCTCGCACCTCGCGCCCGCGCCGCACCTCCTCCCGGCCGTCGGCGAGGAGCCCGCGCGGACGACCCCGGCCGCCGAGGCCCTCGCCGCCAGCTCGCTCAAGGAGGCCGTCCGGGTCCAGACCGAGCGGGTCGAGCGCGAGCTCATCCAGCGCGCCCTGGACGAGACGGGGGGCAACGTCACCCAGGCGGCCCGCAAGCTCAAGATCTCGCGCAAGAGCCTCCAGACGAAGATGAAGGAGTTCGGCCTGCGCGACCAGACCAAGGGCGAGGACCAGCCGAAGGGCGAGTGACGCGCGGGGGGGGCGCGCCACCCCGTCTTGAATAGGCGCCCCTCTCGGCCTTTGTGTTACATTGCGCCCGACCTTGAGAGCGGCCGTCCACAGATTGACCGCACGGCTTGCGGTCGTCCTGGCAGTTCTCGTGTGCGCCGCCCCCGCGCGCGCCGCCGAGGTCACGCGCGTCGTGTCGGCGCTCGACGACGACAACGCCTTCGATTTCAACGTGACGGCCGCCTGGCTGCACGAGCAGAAGAGCGGGTTCATCAAGCACGAGGACGCCTCGCAGGCGGGCGGGCTCGTCAAGGACATGGTCTTCGGACAGACGCGCGACGTCCTCAACCTGCGCATGGACTTCGGCGTCCTCTGGGACGTGGGCATCCACATCGAGGCGCCGCTCGTGCTCGCCGACAACCGCCACCTCGACTTCGACCAGAGCGCCAACTCGGGCTGCGTCTTCCCCGGCAACATGGACGGGCCGGGGATGACGTCGCTCCAGCCCACCTGCGTCGACGCGCGCAACTCGGGGCTCACCCAGTACGGCATCGTGCCCTCGACCTACGACGCCGCGGGCGCCCCCACCTCCTGGGGCGTCAACAAGACCGCCGGGCCCTTCACGTCGGGCTCGCGCGTGTTCCAGAGCCCGACGCGCAGCGGGTTCGAGTCGCTCAACCTCGGCATCACCTGGGCGCCGTTCAACCAGCGCCGCGACGACACGCGCCCCACCTGGACGCTCAGCTTCGACTCGAAGCTCGACGTGTTCAAGGACATGCGCTACGACGCCGCCAACCCGGGCGCGAACACGGCCGTGGGGCCCGGCTACCACCAGTTCATCT
The DNA here is from genome assembly GCA_035546175.1 of Polyangia bacterium. GTDB lineage: Bacteria > Myxococcota_A > Polyangia > Fen-1088 > Fen-1088 > DASZFV01. Next base: position 6,445 of record DASZWW010000212.1, on the reverse strand, counting down.
GGTCGTCGTACATCTCGAAGCGCTTCCGCTACTTCGATCCGTACTTCGGGGCCTGGTACAACCTGCCGGTCCGCACGAACAACAGCCTCTACAACGCCATCCCCGACGGGAACCAGACGGCCATCAACCCGCAGCAGCGCGCCGGCGTCGTGGCCGGATTCGAGCAGATCGCCTGGGAGAACCCGCGCGCCGACCAGCGCGTCACCGTCGAGTTTCGGGCCCGCGCTGAGCAGCACTTCTCGGGGCGCGGCGCGAGCGAGATGTGGGAGGCGCTCGCGGGCTCGTCGCAGTGCACGGATCCCTCGTCGGCCGCGTGCCGGCCCGGCATCGACTACAACATCGGCGACACGAAGGCGAGCCCGTACCCGGGGGTCACGGAGATCCAGCAGTACGGGAGCGTCGGCGGCGATCTCGGCCTCAACGTCCAGGTGGGCAAGTTCGCCCGCTTCCGCGGGCTGTTCGGCCTGCTCATCGACGAGCCGCACTACATCACGTACTCGGGGACGGGCGTCGACCGTAACGGCGACGGGCGCGTCGACTCCGACGACCCGGCCGAGGCCAACGCGCTCTATCGCGACGCGCTCGACGCGCCCGGGCGGCGCTTCAAGGTCGAGGGCACGCAGATCTGGTCGCTGTACCTCGAAGGCTCCCTGATGTTCTAGCGCTCGCATGGCAGACCCAACGGCAGGCGCCCCCGCTCCCGAGGTCTACCGGCTGAGCATGGAGAAGCTGCCGCTCGCGGTCGGACGCGCGCGGCGGCTCACGGTGGTCCAGGTGCTGGCGGGCGTCACGGCGCTCGTCGCCCTGACCTCGCTGGGGCTCTCGGGGACGGTCGCGACGGACGCCTCGCTCGTCGTCTGGGGGCTGGGCGTCGTGTTCCTGCCCTACGCCCTGTGGCGGGCCCGGCTCGTCGTGCGCCGCCGCTGGAACGCCTTCGAGCTTTCGCTCGGCCCCACGAACATGCGCTGCGCGGCGCGCGGCTACGGCCGCGTCACGATTCCGCTCGACGAGATCACCTCCATCACCGAGGGGGCGAGCGGGCTCGTCGTGCGCGCGGCGGGCGGCACCGTCATTCGCATCCCGCGCACGGTCGAGGGCTTCGTGGACGTGCGGGCGCGCCTCGAGCGTCGGCGGCCCATCGCGGCCCGCACCGACGCGGCCCTCTGGAGCGGCGCGCTCGCCGCCCTCGCGCTCCCCGTGGCGTGGATCGCGCTCTTCTGGGGGCGCCGGGGCTGCCTGGCCGCGGCCGTCTTCTCCTGTCAGGCGGCGGCGGTCTGGGCCGCCGGCGTGGAGGTGCGGTGGCACCCCCGGCTCTCGCGGGGGCGCAAGCTCGTCGCGCTGGCCGCGCTGGCGTTCGCGCTCGCGCTGCCGGCGCTGGCGTTCGTCGTCGGGCAGATCGTCTTCAGCCGGGTCTAACCGTCGTCGCCGTCGTCGCCGTCGTCGCCGTCGTCGCCGCCGGGGACGCTGGCGGCGCGGACGACGATCGCGTAGACGTCCCGGCGCGGGCGCCCGGACAGGGCGGCGAGCTCGTGCGCGGCGTCGCGCGCCGTGAGGCCGCGCGCGAGCAGCTCGGCGGCCCTCTCGGCGATGGCCTCGTCGTCCCACTCGGCGTCCTTCTCGGCCTGCATGGCCTCGGCGCTCGCGCCCTCGACGACGAGCGTCACCTCTCCGAGCGGGCGCGCCTCGGCGTAGCGGGCCGCGAGCCCGCCCAGCGTGTCGCGGACCAGCTCCTCGTGCTCCTTCGTGAGCTCGCGCGCCACGCAGGCCCGCCGCCCCGCCCCGAGCGCGGCCGCGAGGTCGGCCAGGGTGGCCGCCGTCCGTAGGGGAGACTCGTAGAAGACCAGCGTCGCGGGCAGCTCCCGCAGCGACCCGAAGAGCCGCCGCCGGGCGGCCGACTTGCGCGGCGGGAACCCGTGGAAGGAGAAGCGATCGGGCGGCAAGCCGCTGCCCACGAGCGCCGCCAGGACGGCCGACGGCCCGGGCACGGGGACGACGCGCGCGCCCGCCGCGATCGCCGCGGTCACGATGCGGTAACCCGGGTCCGAGACGAGCGGCGTGCCCGCCTCCGAGACGAGCACGACGTCGGCGCCCGCGCGCAGCCGCTCGGCGACCTCGGCGGCGCGGTCGGCCTCGTTGGCGTCGTAGCACGAGAGGATCGTCCGGTCCTCCCCGGCCCCGGCGCCCAGCGAGGCGAGCAGGCGCCGGGCGCTGCGCGTGTCCTCCGCCACGATGACCGACGCCTCGCGCAAGGCGCGCGCGGCGCGCGGCGAGAGATCCTCCGGGTTGCCGAGGGGCGTGGCGACCACGGTCAGGTTGCCGACGCGGCCATGCGTGGTCAGGTTCATGGAGATCGCAGTATAATCGTCGACTTTCACGAGCATAAGGCGTGCAGCCGGCGCCGGTGACCGCTATCATCAAGCGACCCAGTCCATGGATCTCATCGACGGTCCGACCGCGGATCCACCCTCGTTACCCACGACGGGGTCCGGCTCGTCCAGCCCCGATCCACATTCCCCACATTCTGCCCCCTCGGAGTCCCGCATGCGGCGGTTCGGTAAGATCCTCGCTCTCATCGCCGCGTGCGCGGCGGCGCTCGTCCTCACGATCCGGCACGGCGGCGAAGGGCTGCGCGTGGGCGCAGACAGCCCGCTGCGCGCCGCCACGCGCGGGGGCGGCAAGTACGACCTCGCGAAGATCCCGATCTTCTCGAAGACGCTCATGCTCGTCTCCGAGAACTACTTCGACAAGAACCGCTTCGACCCGAAGCGGATGCTCGTGGGCGCGCTCGACTTCGTCCAGCGCGACGTCCCCGAGATCCTCATCGACCGCTGGCCCGAGCGCGATCCCCGGCAGGTCACCGTCAAGGTCAACGGCCAGCAGAAGAGCTTCTCGATCGAGAAGGTCGACGCGCCGTGGACGCTGCGCACCGAGCTCATGGAGATCTTCAAGTTCGTGCAGCCGAACCTCCAGCCCGTGCCCGAGAAGGAGGAGGCGCGGCGCCTCGTCGAGATCGAGATGGCGGCCACGAACGGCATGCTCTACACGCTCGACCCGCACTCGGTGCTGCTCGACGTCGAGACCTACAAGGACATGCGGACGCAGACGCAGGGCAAGTTCGGGGGCCTCGGCATCGTCATCGAGATGGACAAGAAGAACCGCATCACCGTCAAGCGCCCCATGCCCGACACGCCCGCCATCCGCGTGGGCATCAAGGCCAAGGACCACATCGTCCGCATCAACAACGAGTCGACGACGAACATGACGCTCAACGAGGCCGTCGACCGCCTGCGCGGCGACCCCGACACGAACGTCGACGTGTACGTCGAGCGCGACACGCAGCCGGGCGTCAAGAAGTTCACCATCACGCGCGCGTTCATCCACCCGCCGTCGATCGATCCGCCAGCCCGCGTCCTCACGGCGCCCGCGGGCCCCGGCCAGCCCGGCGGGAAGGTGGGCTACTTCCACATGCAGCACTTCTCGGCCAACAGCGCCGGCGACCTCGCCGAGGCGCTCGCGCTCTTCGAGAAGGAGAAGGTCAAGGGCATCATCATGGACCTGCGCGGGGACCCGGGCGGCCTCTACGAGCAGGCCCAGCGCGTGGCCGACGCCTTCATCAAGTCGGGCACGCTCGTGTCGATGGTCGGCGTGGGCGGCGGCCAGCGCAAGGACGAGACGGCCTCCGACAGCGGCCACGAGCCGACCGTGCCGGTGGCCGTGCTCGTCAACCAGAACTCGGCGAGCGCCTCGGAGATCGTGGCGGGCGCGCTCAAGAACCTCGACCGCGGCGTCGTGATCGGCGAGGGCACCTTCGGCAAGGGCTCCGTCCAGGTGCTGTTCGACATCTCGTCCCCGGTGCCGTTCGGCGACAAGTCGGACGACGACAAGCTCGGCCTCAAGCTCACGACGGCGCAGTACCTCACCCCCGGCGACATCTCGATCCAGGGGGTGGGCGTCATCCCCGACATCGAGACCGATCCGCTGCTCGTCCAGAAGGAGGGCGATCGCTCGTGGATCCGCCTGCAGCCCTCGGCGCACAAGCGCCGCGAGGCCGACTACGACTACCACCTCGAGAGCCAGAACGCGCGCCACGGCGAGAAGCCCATGGAGGAGGTCTCGTACCTCTTCGTGCCGAGCGCGGGCGAGAAGGCGCGCGCGCACGACGAGGACGAGGAGGTCGATCCCGACGCGGACGACGACGCGGAGGACCTCGACGCCGATCAGAAGACCGACTTCCTCATGGAGTTCGCGCGCGACCTGCTCGTGCAGGCGAAGTCGTCGAAGCGACGCGAGCTGGTCGCGTCGTCCAAGGCGTTCCTCGACAAGGTGCGGGCCGCCGAAGACAAGAAGGTCTCGGTCGCGCTCGAGAAGCTGGGCGTCGACTGGTCGATGGGGCCGGCGACGGGGCCCGCGCCGCAGCTCCAGATGACGCTCATGCCCGTGGGCGGCGCCGACGCCAAGCTCGTCGCCGGCACGACCGTCAAGATCCGCGGCATCGTCAAGAACGTCGGCGCGACGCCGGCGTACCGCGTGCGCGCCGTGCTCGAGAGCGACAACACGCTCTTCGACGAGAACGAGATGGTCTTCGGCAAGATCGGGCCCGGGGAGTCGAAGACCTACGATCTCTCCGTGAAGCTCCCCGCCTCGACGTACACGCGCACCGACGAGCTCAAGGCCACGCTCTTCTCGCAGCGCGCGACGACGAAGGCGAGCGGCGCCGACGTCCTCGTGAACATCGAGGGCAAGGCGCGGCCGCTGTTCGCGTACACGTACCAGACGATCGACGACCAGAAGGGCTCGAACCACGACGGGCAGGTCCAGCGGGGTGAGCAGGTGCGCCTCCTCGTGACGGTCAAGAACCTGGGGCAGGGGCGGGCCATCCACACGGAGGCCGTGCTCCGCAACGGCAACAACCAGGAAGGCATCCTGATCAGCGCGGGGCGCTTCGACGCCAAGGACCTCGCCCCCGGCGAGACGAAGACGTTCTCGTTCGTCTACGAGGTGGGCAACGAGTTCAAGGGCGACGAGTACGCGCTCGAGCTGTCCGTGGGCGACACCGTGCTCGGCGAGTCCGTCACCGACAAGGTCAAGATCAAGGTCGCGCCGCCCGGGCCCGCGCCCGAGCCGGCCGGCGGCACGGCCACGGTCTCCCGTGACGACGTGCCCTTGCGCGAGACGGCCAGCGACGCCGCGCTCGTCGTGGGGCGGGCGCCCAAGGGGACGACGTACCGCGTGAGCGGCAAGCTCGGCGCCTTCACGCGCCTCGAGCTCGAGAACAACCGCTCGGCCTTCGTCGCGTCGAGCGACATCACGGCGGGCGGCGCCGTGCACGGCACGCTCGTGCCGGCCTGGCAGGTGACCCCGCCCGTCCTCACGGTGGCGGCGCCCACGGTGGCCACGGGCGACACCGTTCACCTCAAGGGGCACGTCACCGACGACCACCTCGTGCGCGACGTGTTCGTGCGCGTCTACAACCGCAACGCCAAGATCCCCGTGAAGAAGGTCTTCTACCAGCCCAACCGGATCTCCGGCGACCGCACCAAGATGGACTTCGACACCGACATCCCGCTGTGGCCGGGCAGCAACCTCGTCCAGATCTTCGCCCGCGAGTCGAACGAGGTGCAGTCGCTGCAGACCGTCGTCGTGCTCAAGCGCGCCGGGGCCAGCGTCCTGGCCCAACCGTCGGCGCCGGGCTCTCCGGGCGTCCCCCTCAAGAAGTAAACTCGACGCGAGCGCCGCGAACGTGACCGAAGAGCGGCCCCCCCTAGGGGCCTCCCGCCGCGGGCCCGTCGGCGGGTCATGGTAGTTTCTGGAGCGATGCGCGCCCGCTCGCCGTTCCCCGCCGGAGCCGGACCGCTCCTGGGCGCGGCCGCCGGGGCGGTGGTCGGCGTCGTCGACGGCGCGCGGGCGGCGCTCGTGTTCGGCGTCGATGCCCGCTCGATCGTGGCGGTGGTCGCCCTCGCCGTCGCCGTCGACGCGCTCGCGGGCTGGGCCCTCGGGGCCGTCGTCGAGCTCGTCGGCCGCGCCGCCCGCTGGGGCCGTCGGGCCCGGGCGCCGCTGGGGGCGCGCGCGTTCGCCTTCCTCGTCGCCGGCACGCTGGCGCTCACCGCCACCATCTGCACCGTCGAGGCCACGCTGTCGCGGCACAACCGCTACCTCGCGGCGGGCCTGGCCGCGCTCGCCGCCGTCGCGAGCGCCGTCCCGGGCGCGCTCCTCGCGCCGGCCCTGGCCCGCCTCGTCTCGCGACGCGGCGCCGACGGCGAGGCGCGGCCGCCCGGGCCGGCGCTGCTCCTCGTCGCGCCTCCCGTGGCGGCGCTCCTCGGCGGAGCGATCTTCGCCTCGCTCTGGCAGGCGCCGCTGCCGGCTCCCGGGGCGGCCCTCGCGCGCTTCGTCCTGCGCGTCTCGGCGCCCGCGCTCGTGCTCCCCTGGGCCCTCGTGCGCGCGGCCT
>DASZWW010000211.1:0-4019 GCA_035546175.1 Polyangia bacterium | reverse complement strand
CCGCCTCCGCCCGAGCCGCTCGCGCCGGCGTCGGCGCCCGCCGCGCCCGCGCCGCCGTCGTGCCCCGTCACCACGGCGACGGCCGCGAAGCCCGAGCTGAAGTGCGTGACCATGCCGGTGATCGTCGCGCCCACGACGGTGCCGCCGATGTCGTCGAAGCCGCCGGCCGCGTTCGACCAGAAGAGGTGCGCGGCCGGCATCGGCGCCGCGAGCGGGATCTCGACCTTCACGGGCTGCGCGAAGGTCGTGCCGGAGGGCTCGAAGTCATAGACCATCGACGCGAGCGCGTAGCCGGGCGGCGTGTACGTCGTCGGCGCGACCGTGATGGGCGTCGTCGCGGCGAGCGCGCCGGCGGGGATCGTGAGCGTGACGCCGCCCGCGGAGACCATGCCGCCCGAGGTGTCGACGAACGTGGGCTGCGCGCCCGCCGCGCCGGTCGTGTCCCCCGCCGCGCCCGCGCTGCCGCCGCCCGCGCCCGTCTCTCCCGCCGCGCCCGGGCTGCCCGCGGCGCCTCCGGCGCTGCCGGCCGCGCCAGTCGCGCTCGAGCCCGCCTTGCCGCCGGCGCCGGCCTTGCCTCCGGGCGTCGCGGGCGTCGAGGCGCCGCAGGCGCCGAGGAAGGTCACCGCTCCCACCGCCGCGAGCCACACCACCGAGCGAGCCACATTCTCGTGCGTCGTCACCTGTTCCCTCCGGAGTCCCGTCTCGAGACCCCGGTGTGTCGGCAGCTGACGCGCGCAGCTTGATCGGCGGCCGTGGCGCGGGGGGGCGGATGTCGGAGGGTGTCGGCCTCGAGGGCCGCCCGGCTCAGCGGCCGCGCCGCTTGGAGGGGCGGGCGGCCTTGAGCTCGTAGCGGTTGACCTTGTCGGCGAAGGTGCTGCGCGCGAGACCCAGCGACCGCGCCGCCTGGCGCCCGCTGCCGTCGTGACGACGCAGCGCCCAGGCCAGGATGGCCCGCTCGATCTCGGAGAAGGTGAGCGACTCGAGGACGATGGTGCCGTCGCCGGTCACGATCGTCTTCGGGTCGGCCGCGCGCGCCGCCGCGCCCCGCCGCGTGATGGCCTGGCGGCCGCGATCCTTCTTGCGGCGCAGCAGGCGCTGCAGCGAGCGCCGGTGCAGGCCCAGCATCGCCGCCGCCTCGCTCTTGTTGCCGTGCGTCCGCTCGAGCACGCGGTGGATGTAGCTCCACTGGTGCTCGTCGAGCGTCGGCCAGCGCTCGTCGAGCGGCGCCGTCCGAGCGGCGCCGTTCGCGGCAGGCTTGCCGGTCCTCTCGACGAGCACGCGCGCGCGGTTCGCGATGGCCGCCTCGACGGCGGCCGCGACCTCCCTCGAGAACTGGCGCGTCAGCTGATCGCGGTGAGGCGACTGCACGGGCTTGGCGGCCTCCTCGGAGAGGAGCCGACGCGCCTTCTTCGCCCGCGTACGTCGCGACTGCAGATTATTCCCTCGCAAAATGACCTGGTCCACGCCCAGAACCTACCGCAGCCGAGGGCCCGCGACAATACGCCGCATGACATTCTTGTCGCGGCGCGGTCAGAGGGCGGGCACCCTTAAGGGTTGCGGGTGTCGCCGCGGCCGAGGTTGAGATCCGTGCGCGCGAGGCGCTAGGCCGCTCGGCGACGGCGTCGAGCGAAGAGGACGGCGCCGATGAGCGCGAGCGCCGCGCCCGAGGCGCCCGGGCCGCCCGAGCCGCCGGCCCCGCCGGCGACGCCGCAGCCGCCGCCCCGATCGCCGAGCCCGGGCGGAGGCTCGGCGCGCAGCGGGTAGAGATCGTGGAGCGCCTTGACCTCGTCGGGCGAGAGCGAGCGCTCGGCGATGCTGCCCGGCTCCGACGAAGGGAACATCGTCGCGTCACGCACGGCGGGCGGCAGCGCCGGGTCGGAGCACGACAGCACGGGCGCGCCCTGGTCGTCGACCTCGGGCTTCGTCGGCTCGCCGAGCGTGCACGGGTGCGCGAGGCCGATCACGTGGCCGAGCTCGTGGGTGAGGGCGTTCTCCAGATCGACCTCGGCCGCCATCGCCGCGAGCGCCGGATCGTCGGGCAGGACGCCCCACTGGAAGCGCGCGTCGGCGGCGTTGATCTCGGTGTCGGCCTCGACGATCTGACCCCCCTGGCTCCACACCGTCGTGAGCGCCAGCGCGGAGTCGGGGTATTTGGGAGGGTCCCACCCTTCGGCGCGGAACGAGATGGAGTTGACCTGATCGTAGAAGGCGCCCGCGGGCGCGTCGTTCGTCGCGTCGATCGTGAAGGCCACGGAGGTCGAGAGGTCGGGGCTGCTCCAGGTCGCCGCCGAACGGCGCGCCGCCCCGATGAAGTCCGCCGCCGGCACGACCTGCGCGCCCGAGGTGTGGAGGGTCATCGTGATGCGCGGGCTCGTCCACAGGAGCGGGTACTTGCCGTCGCCCGGCGAGCGCGTGCGGACGTACGCCGCGGCGGGGACGGCGAGCGTCGCGGCGAGCAGCGCCCCGAGCGCGAGCGGGAAAAGCGCGGCCCGGCGGGGCGTCGTCGAGCGCGCGGCGGGCATGCGTCCCTAGGATAGCGCGTTCCGGTTTGGCGCGCCGCGCGAGACGGGGGCTCGAACGAGGCGCGCGGCGGATGGTACCGTGGAGGCGTGAGCGCGCGCTTCGCGATCGAGCTCGCCAGCGGCGGCGAGCGCCTGCGCGCCTGCGAGCCGACGCGCGCCCAGGTCGCGGCGGCCGCGCCGCGGCTCGCCTCGTTCTACAACGATCCTCACAACCGCACGATGCTCGGACACGCGGCGGAGCTGTCGGCGGCCGAGGTCGTCGCGCACTACAGGCGCCTCGCGGGCGACGGCGCGCGGGCCTTCCTGCTCGAGCTCGACGGCCGGCTCGTCGGCGACGCCGACATCCGCAACATCGATCGCGGTCGCGGCGAGGTCGCGATCCTCGTCGGAGAGCGCGCCGAGCAGGGGCGGGGGCTCGGCACGCGCTTCGGCGTCATGCTGCACGCCTTCGCCTTCCGCGCCCTCGGGCTCAGGCGCGTGTACGCGTCGATCATCCCGGCGAACGCGGCCTCGCTGCGCCTGTTCGCCAGGCTCGGCTACGAGCGCGACGACTCGCCCGCCGCGCGCCGCACCATGGACGCGCCCGACGACGTGACGCTGTCGCTCGCGCGCGAGCGCTTCGAGGGACTGCACGGGGCGCTCGCGGCCGCGGCCCGGATCGCCCCGCGGCCGCGCCGCTCACCGCCGCGCTGAGCCCTCAGAGGCCGTACGGATACGTGCCGGGCGGCATGTCCTCGCCGCCGTGGCGGATCTGCAGGTGGTCGAGGTAGACGACCCCGTGCCACTCCATGCCCTTCGGCAGATCGGCCGGCGCCATGATGCGGAACCCGATGCCCACGATGTTGACCGGCTCGGCGGTGAAGGGGCCGCCGGCGGCGGTCGACTTGATGCCGAAGTACTTGAACTCGGCGTTCTGGTAGGAGAGCCAGTCGTTGTAGCCGACCTGGTGCATGTCCTTCGCGGGGATGATGCCCGCCGTCGAGCTCTCGTAGACGAGCTGGGCCATGATCTTGAAAGGGGGCGCCGTGTCTCCGCCGAGCTGGATCCAGGCCAGCGAGTCGCGGCCCACGGCCGTGGCGATGGGCAGCTCGGGGCCGGTGGTCGGGAAGTGCACGATGACCTCGCCCTGCAGCGCCTTGGGGTCGCCGCCGCCCACGATGTCGACGCCGATGGTGAGCTCCTTGCTGTAGCAGTACGGGCTGCAGTTGTTGATCGCGTAGGCGCCGAGCGCGGTGCCGTAGCTCGTGATCTCGATCTGCGACGCGACGTAGGAGTAGTTGTCCTCGAAGTCCAGGCTCTGCAGCAGGAAGTCGCACTCGCTCGTCGGCTTCTGCGACGGGATGGGGGAGGGCTTGGGCGTCTTGCACGTCGGCGGCGTGCGGCCCGCGGCGTCGAACGGCGGCGACGTCCCCGCGTCGCTGCCGCCGGTCCCGCCGGCCGCGTCCATGGAGGTCGCCGCGTCGGCCGAGCTGCCGGCGGCGCCCGTCGAGCCGCCGC
>DASZWW010000210.1:0-23101 GCA_035546175.1 Polyangia bacterium | reverse complement strand
GCGGCGGCCGTCGCGGGCAGCGCGATCCAGGCGTCGTAGCGCGTGACGGCGGCCAGCGAGGCGAGCGTCCCCGCCGCCGCGAAGGGGCCGAGCGGCGCCGCGTCGTCGTCCAGGGCGCGCGTGAGGCGCTCGAGCATGGCCACGAACAGGAGGAGGTACAGCGCCTCGCTCGCGGCCGTGGTCGAGGCCTGCACGGCCAGCGGCGAGGCGGCCAGGCCCAGCGCGGCCAGCTCGGCGCGGGGCTGGCCGACGAGGCGGCGCGCGAGCCGGAGGAACGGCAGGAACGTCAGCAGGCCGGCGACGAGCGAGAAGGCGCGCGTCGTGCGCGACAGGTCGCCGCCGAGCGCCACGAGGGGCGCGAGGAGCATGGGGTGCAGCGGCCCGAACTGGTAGTAGGTGCGCGGGCTCGCCGCGGCGGCGGGATCGTGCGCGGCGCGCGCCGCGATGAGCGCGCGCATCGGAGCGTCGCCGTGCTTGTTGTCGGCGAAGGGGAAGACGGCGGCGCGGGCGACGAGGGCGAGGACCACGACGCCGAGGACGCCGCGCGCGCCCGCCGCCGCCCGCGCGGCGGCGGGCGCCTCCGCGGCCTCAGGGGCCGGGCCTGGGAGCGCGGCGGCGTCGCTCACGCCGACGCCAGCGCGGCCCGAACGCGCGGCAGCGCGGCCTCGATGTCCGCCATCGACACGGCGCCCACCGACACGCGGAACCACCCGCTGTCCTCGGCCAGGCCGAACGCCTGAAAGGGCACGATCGCGAAGCCGGCCTCGTCGAGCAGGAGGCGGCGCGTGGCCTCGTTGGTGCGGTCCGGCAGCGCGCACCGGATCGAGAGGTAGATCGCGCCCTGCGGGGCGATCACCTCGACGGGCAGGCCCTCGGCGCGCATGGCGTGGAAGCCCGCGGCGAGGGCGTCGAGGCGCTCGCGCACGCGCGCCCGCATGGTCGCGTGGTAGGCGGCGATGGCCGGCTGGTCGTCGAGGAACGCGGCCATGGCCACCTGCTCGGCCTTGGGCGCCCAGGCGCCGACGTGCCCGAGGATGTCCGCCATGCGCTGGCGCGCCGCGGGCGGCATGACGGCCCAGCCGACGCGCAGGCCCGTCGCCGCGAAGCTCTTCGAGGCGGCGTCGAGCAGGATCGTGTACGGCGCGACGTCGGCGCAGACCTCGGGCGGCGTCGCGTGCCGGGCGTTGCCGAAGGTCAGCTGCCAGTAGACCTGGTCGTAGCAGAGCCAGAGCGCCTTCCCCGCGTCGCCGCCCGCCTTCTCGCGGCGCCGGTTCTCCTCGACGACGAGCTCGCTGATCCTCCGCAGCACCTCGGGATCGATGACGGTGCCGGTGGGGTTGAGCGGCGAGTTGAGCAGGAGCAAGCGCGCCGTCGTGAGGAACGGGCGCAGCTCCTCGGGCGTGGGGAAGAAGTTCTCGTCGGCGCGGACCGGCAGCTCGATGGCGCGCGCGCCCGTGAGGTAGGCGTAGTGGTTGTTGTTCCACGACGGCACCGGATAGATGACGGCGTCGCCCGGGTCGAGGATCGTGCGGTAGGCGCCGTAGAGCAGCGGGCGCGCGCCGCCCGTGACGAGCACCGACTCGACCGGGTAGGCGAGGTCGAGCCCGCGCGCGTAGAAGCGCGCGACCGCCTCCCGCAGCGCGAGCACGCCGTCCGACGGCGGGTAGTTCGTGTGCCCGGCGGCGAGCGCCGCCGTGACGCCGGCGAGGAGGCCCTCGGGGATCGGGAACTGCGCCGGATCGAAGTCGCCCACCGTCAGGTTGCAGATCTCCGCCCCCTGCGCCTTGAGCGCCCGGATCTGGGCCGCGATCTTCAAGATCTCCGAGCCGACCACCCCGCGCGCGAGGTTCGAGAGCCCGGCGTCGACCCGCTCCGGATCGCCCAGCTTCCCCGTCAGGTTCATGCCGCCCCGATACTAACCTTTCTTTTCGCTACGGCGTCAGAGCGAGCGAAGCGACGCGAGTCCAAGCACCGGGAGGTGCGGCTCCGCCGCGCCGGCTCACCTCGGGAGGAGGGGGTCCCGCAGGGGGGACGAGGTCACCCCTCCGAGCGCCTACGCGCGCTCGAGGTACGTGTACCCCGCGAGCCCTTCCTCGTACATGCGCAGCATCGAGCGCGTCTCGTCCAAGGACATGCGGTTCGCGCGCACGGCGAGCTCGGCGAAGCGGCGCACGCGGGCCACGAGGTCCTCGCGGGCGTAGCTGACGTACTTGAGGACGTCGGTGACGGTGTCGCCCGTGACGACGTGCTCGATCTGGTAGCCGCCGCCCGCCGCGAGGGAGACGTGCACCGTGTTCGTGTTGCCGAACAGGTTGTGGAGATCGCCCAGGATCTCCTGGTAGGCGCCGATGAGGAACACGCCCAGGTAGTAGTCCTGGCCGTTGACGGGGTGCAGCTCGAGCACCGACTTGACGTCGCGCCGATCGATGAAGTGGTCGATCTTGTCGTCCGAGTCGCAGGTGATGTCGGCGAGCACCGCCCGGCGCGTGGGCTCCTCGCCAAGGCGGTGGATGGGCATGATCGGGAACAGCTGGTCGATGGCCCAGATGTCGGGCAGGGACTGGAACATCGAGAAGTTGCAGAAGTACGTGTCCGAGAGCGCGCGCTCGAGCCCGTCGAGCTCCTCGGGGATCTCGCGCAGCTCGCGCAGCGTCTTGAGGATCTTCTGGCACACGGCCCAGAACACGTCCTCGGCGACGACCCGCTCCGAGAGCGAGAGGTTCCCCAGGTTGAAGAGCTGCAGCGCCTCTTCCTTGTACTCGAGGGCGTCGTGGTACGACTCGAGCAGGTTCTTGCGCGAGATGTCCTTGTACGTCTCGAAGAGGTTGCGAACGACGCGGTTCGCGTCCTTGGGGAGCTTCTCGGGCGCCTTGCCCACGTCGAACTCGCCGACGCCCAGGATGTCCATGACCAGCATCGAGTGGTGCGCGACGACGGCGCGCCCCGACTCCGTGACGATCGTCGGGTGCGAGACGCCCGCCGCGTCGCAGATCTCCTGGAGCGAGAACACGATGTCGTTGGCGTACTCCTGGGGCGTGTAGTTCATCGACGACGCGAAGTTCGTCTGCGAGCCGTCGTAGTCGACGCCGAGCCCGCCGCCCGCGTCGAAGTACTTGAGCGGCGCGCCCAGCTTGGCGATCTCGACGTAGAAGCGCCCCGCCTCGCGCAGCGCGTTCTTGACGGCGCGGATGGCCGAGATCTGGCTGCCCAGGTGGAAGTGCAGGAGCTCGAAGCAGTTGAGCAGGTCGTTGGCCCGCATGAAGTTGATGGCCTCGACGACCTCGCGGGTCGACAGGCCGAACTTCGAACGGTCGCCGCCCGAGGCCTCCCACCGCCCCGAGCCCTTGGCGGCCAGCTTGACGCGCACGCCGATGCGCGGCCGCACGCCCACCTTCTTGGCGACCTCGGCGATGAGCTGCAGCTCGGAGAACTTCTCGACGACGATCAGCACCGTGCGCCCGAGCTTCGAGGCCATGAGCGCCGTCTCGATGTACTCCTCGTCCTTGTAGCCGTTGCAGATGACGAGGGCCTCCTCGTCGTCGAGCATGGCCATGACGGCGAGCAGCTCCGGCTTCGAGCCCGCCTCGAGGCCGTAGTGGTAGGGGCGCCCGAACTGGACGATCTCCTCGACGACGTAGCGGTGCTGGTTGACCTTGATCGGGTAGACGCCCTTGTACTGGCCCTTGTACCCGTGCTCGGCGATGGCGGCGCGGAAGGTCTCGTTGAGCTCGACGATGCGGCTCTTGAGGACGTCCGAGAAGCGAATGAGCAGCGGCAGGCCGATCCCGCGGCGCGCCACCTCGTCGACCAGCTCCTTCAGATCGATGCGGCCGTTGTCGGGGCCCGCGGGGTGCGCCTGGACGTTACCGACGTCGTTGATCGAGAAGAAGTTGTTGCCCCAGTACTTCACGCCGTACATCTCGGCGGAGTCTGCGACCATCCATTTGCGCGGGATGCCCCCGGTGCTGCTCATGGGGGGTACGTTGAAGAAAAACCCGCCGCGACGCTAGGAAAATTGCGCGCCGGCTCCGAAAATCAAAGACCGTCCGGACCGACGAGGGCACCGCGCCCCGTCACGCCGCTCCCGACGGCGCGCGCGGCCGCCTAGAACTTGAGCGAGACGCCGGCCTGACCGTAATAGAACGGGTCGTGCCCGAGCATGGCGCCGTTGTAGCGGTCGTCGAACTGCTGGCGGATGTCGTAGTTGAAGGTGTCGGGGGCGGGAAGGAACTCGACCTGGAGGAAGAGGGACGTGTACCGGTCGAGCGCCGCCGCGACGCCGAACCCCAGGTACAGGCGGCTGCCGCCGAAGCGGCTCGAGTTCGGATCCTTCGAGAAGAGGCTGTGGTCGTAGTCGCCCGCGCCGGCCGTGCCGCAGTACGCCTCGGGCTTGATGCCGTTCTGCACCTGGGTGACCGAGGGGCAGAACTTGTCGGTCCACAGCGACCAGCGCAGCGTCGCCGAGACCGTCGCGACGTCGCTGAAGGCCAGCGAGGCGATGCCGATGAAGTCGGCGAAGTAGCTGTCGCGGCCGTTGAACCCGAAGCCGCCGCCCAGGTTGGCCTTCGTCGCCAGCGAGAGCGGCCCGGCCTCGACCAGCTGGAGGCGCGCGTGGACGGAGAGGTTGTTCATCTCGACGAAGCTCGTGAACTCGACGCCCATGTCGAGGCCGAGGGGCTTCGTGTTGAACGCGCCGACCGTGAGGCGCGCCATCAGGTAGTAGGGGTAGCCGGAGCCGAAGTCGGCCGTGACGCCGCCCACCGGGTTGACCTTGGCGCCGAACGACGACATCCCGCCCTTGCGCTTGGCCACCTGCTCGGGCGTGGGGCCCGTGGGGATGAGCTTGAGGTCGACGGAGAAGACCTTCTCGCGGCCGCCCTCGACCTTCATCGTCTCCTTGTGGTCGAAGTAGCCCTTGAGGCGGAACTCGATGACGTGGTCGCCCGCGCCGATCTGATCGCGCGAGACGGGCGTCTTGCCGATGAGCTCGCCGTCGATGCGCACGTCGGCGCCCTCGGGCGTCGAGAGCACGCGGACGGCGCCCGTGGCCGAGAGGTCGGCCACGAGGGCCACGTACTGGTTCTCGTTGAGCACGACCTCGCGCTTGAAGTCCGTGTAGCCGTCGCGGTGCACGACGATGTAGTGCTTGCCGGGGTCGAGATCGTTGCGATCGACGGGGGCGCGGCCGAGGCTCGACCCGTCGACGAAGACCTCGGCGTTCGGCACCGTCGACTGCACCTTGAGCCCCGCCTTCGGGCGATCGGGCGGCGCGAGATCCATCTTCAGCTGCACGATGGCGTTGTCGCCCTGCGCGACGTGCACCATCTGCTGCACGGACTTGAACTTGGCCTTGCGCGCCTCGACGATGTGGTCGCCGGGCTTGACGTTGTTGGCGGTCGCGGGCGAGCGGCCCTTGTCCTCGCCGTCGATGAAGATCTGCGCGTCGGGCTCGCTGGCGATGGCGCGGATGCTGCCCGTGCCCGCGGCGGCGCCGAAGACGGCCGAGACCTTGACCTGCTGGCCCGAAAGCACGGTGACGTTCTGGCGCCAGGGCGGCACGCCGTCCCTGCGCACCTCGATGACGTGGTCGCCCGCGGGGACGCCCGTGATGATGGCGGGCGCGACGTCCTTGCGGACGCCGTCCACGTAGACGTCCCCGCCGGCGTCGGAGGTGACGAGCAGCGCGCCCGCCGGCGCCTCGGCGCGCACGAGCGCGACGTCGTGCGTGTGGTGCTCGCCCTCCGCGAGGTCGAACCACTGCGTCCACTCCTTGAAGCCCTGCTTGTTGACGTCGACCTGGTGACGGCCCGCGGGCAGCTCGATCACGACGGGGATCGTCCCTTTGCTCATGCCGTCGATCTTGACGTCCGCGCCCGTCGCCGAGCCGTCGGTCGTCTGCAGGTCGAGCTTGGCCACGGCGGGGGCGCGCTCGAGCGTGAAGTTGACGGTCTGGCTCCTCTTGACGTCCATGGCCTTCGTCTGCGGCTTGAACCCCTGCAGCTCGACCACGAACGTCACGGCGCCGCGCGGGACCTTGATCGTGATGGGCGTGTAGCCGGCGATGCCGTAGTCCTTGGCGTTGGTCGCGCTGCCGGCCACCCAGTAGACAGCCGCCTGCTGCGGCGAGCTGTCGACCTTCACCCTGTGCGAGCGGCCTTTGACGGGAGGGCGGACCTGCTGGGCGAAGGCCGCTCCGCCGCCGAGGCCGGAGGCGCTGGCCAACGAGACGACGACGGCGAAGGCGAAAGCAAGGAGAGCCGCGGCCAGGCGTGAGCGGTTCATGTCGGGGACGACCTCCGGACGTGGAGATGTGGACGGCGGGACGGGGGGGAGCGAGAGGGGCAAAGACAGCAGATCGCCCGTCGAGGGTAACGGCGGACGCGACGCCCCGTCAACAACCCGCCCGGCGGACGCTAGTAGAGGAGGACGTCGACGGCGTCGCCGGCGCCGAGCCCGGCGCGCGCGGCGTCGATGCGCACGAGGCCGTCGGCGAGCACGACGTTCGAGATCGCCGCGGAGCCGCCGGCGAGCGGCTCGGCCCAGACCTCGGGAGGATCGCCGGCGCGCTCGACGAGGCGCACGCGCACGTAGTCCTCGCGCCCGACGACCGACGGCTGCGCCTTGGCGAGGCGCGCGCGCCGGCGTGCGGCCCAGGTCTGCCGCCCGGCCTCGCCGCCCAGGCGCCAGAGCATGGGCCGGATGAACGCGTCGAAGACGATGAGCGACGAGGTCGGGAAGCCCGGCATGCCCACGACCGGCTTGACGCCGGCGCGCGCGAAGAGCGTCGGCTTGCCGGGGCGGACGTCGATGCCGTGGAAGAGCACGCCCGGCGCGGGCAGGCCGAGCAGCGAGGCGGCCGCGACGTCCCTCGTGCCCACCGACGACCCGCCGGACAGGATGACGGCGTCGTGCTCGGCGAGGGCGCGCGCGATGGCCTCGCGCAGCGCGCCCTCGTCGTCGCGGATGATGCCGCCCGTCGTCGCGACGCAGCCCGCGGCCTCGACCTGGGCGGCGAGGACGTACTGGTTCGCGTCGCGGACCTGTCCGGGGCGCGGGGACGCCGTCGGCTCGCAGAGCTCGTTGCCCGTCGAGAGGACGGCGACGCGCGGCCGCCGGTGGACGAGGACCTCGGCCACCCCGAAGGTCGCGAGCGCCGCGAGGTCCTGGGGGCGCAGGCGCCGGCCCGCGGGCAGGACGGCGTCCCCGGCCGCGAAGTCCTCACCGGCCTGGATGACGTTCGCGCCGGGCGCCACCGCGCGCGCGATCTCGACGGAGCGGCCCGCCCCCTCGCTCCCGGCCGTCGACGACGCGTGCTCGACCATGACGACGGCGTCGGCGCCGTCGGGCAGGTAGCCGCCGGTCGAGATCGCCGCCGCCTCCCCCGCGGCGACGGCGCCGCGAAAGACGTCGCCCATCGGGACGGTGCCGACGAGCGCGAGCGTGACGCTGGCCAGCTCGGACGCGTCGCGCACGTCGGCGGCGCGCACCGCGTACCCGTCCATCACCGCCCGCCGCGCCACCGGCAGGTCCTCGGGCGCGAGCAGCCCCTCGGCGAGGACCCGCCCGCCGGCGTCGCGCAGCTTCACGCGCTCGGCCCCCACGGCCGGCGTCTCGAACAGGATGCGCCGGGCCTCCTCGGCGGGGATGAGCGTCAGCCCGGTCACCATCCCCTCACCCTAACCCTTGCGTGTGATTCGCTGAAGGGGTGAGGGGGACGCTCTACACCGGCAGGACGCTGCGCTTGCGGGCGAGCCCCGTGACCGCCTTGCCGGCGGCGTTCGCGAAGCGGCGCACGATCTCGGCGCGCAGCTCGTCGCCCGGCGTGATGGCGTCGACGTGCAGCTCGGACGCGAGCTTGAGGATGTCGATGTCCTCGCGATATTGCTGGCGCAGCTCCTCGATGTACGCGGGGCGCTCGGCCTCGGGCTTCTCGGCGATCTTGTTGGCGTAGACGGCGTTGATCGCCGCCTCGGCGCCCATGACGGCGATCATCGCCTGCGGCAGCGCGATCGTCGCGTCGGGCTCGAAGCCGGGGCCGCTCATGGCGTAGAGGCCCGCGCCGTACGCCTTGCGCAGGACCACGCACACGCGCGGCACCGTCGCGTCCGCCATGGCCGAAAGCATCTTCGCGCCGTGACGGATGATGCCCTGCCGCTCGACCGCCTTGCCGATCATGAAGCCCGGCACGTCGGCGAGGAAGAGCAGCGGGATCGAGAACGCGTCGCACAGCCAGATGAACCGCGCCGCCTTGTCGGCGGAGTCGACGAAGAGCACGCCCCCCTTCCACTTCGGCTGGTTGGCGACGATGCCCACGACGCGCCCGTCGAGCCGGGCGAGGCCCGTGACGAGCTCGCGCGCGAAGAGCTTCTTGAGCTCGAAGAAGCTGCCCTCGTCGACGAGCGCGTCGATGACGGACGCGATGTCGAAGGCCTGGTTCTGATTGGCCGGCAGCACGTCGTCGATGCGCTTCGCGTCCGCGCGCGGCGGGCGCGGCGCGCTCGCGGCCGGCCCCTCGCCGGCGCGCTGGGGCAAATACGCCAGGTACTCGCGCGCGGCGGCGAGGCACGACCGCTCGTCCTTCGCGAGCAGGTCGCCGCACCCCGAGACCTCGCAGTGCATGCGCGCGCCGCCCATCTCCTCGAGCGTCACCTTCTCGCCGATGACCATCTCGGCCATGCGCGGCGAGCCGAGGTACATGGAGGCGTTCTTGTCGACCATGAACACGACGTCGCAGAACGCGGGGATGTACGCGCCGCCCGCCGCCGACGGCCCGAAGAGCAGGCAGATCTGCGGCACGGCGCCCGAGAGCCTGACCTGGTTGTTGAAGATGCGCCCCGCGTGGCGCCGCCCCGGGAACATGTCGATCTGGTCGGTGATGCGCGCCCCCGCCGAGTCGACGAGGTAGAAGAGCGGGATGCGCAGCCGGCCCGCCGTCTCCTGAATGCGCACGATCTTCTCGACCGTCCGCGCCCCCCACGAGCCCGCCTTGACCGTCGAGTCGTTCGCCATGATGGCGACGGGGCGGCCGTGCACGCGGCCCACGCCGGTGACGACGCCGTCGGCCGGCAGATCGCCCGCGGCGGCGTTGGCGAACAGGCCGTCCTCGACGAAGTCCTTGCCGCCGTCGTCGCACAGCAGCGCGATGCGCTCGCGGCAGAAGAGCTTGCCGGCCTTGGCGTTGGCCTCGTGGTACTTGGGCGACCCGCCCTTGCGGATCTTCTCGGCGAGGGCCTTGAGCTCGTCGCTTCGGGACGTCGACATGGGCCTCCTGGGCTATTTGCCGGTGAACCGGGGCGGTCGCTTCTCGACGAACGCGCGCAGCCCCTCGTTGCGGTCCTCGCTCTCGAGGACGAGCTCGTAGCAGTCGCGCTCGTGCGCGAGCGCCTCGGCCATCGGCAGGTCGAGGCCGCCGTCGATGGCCTTCTTCGCTTGGGTCACGGCGAGCGGCGCCGCGCCCGCGAGCTCCGCCGCGAGCCGCCCCGACGCCGCGGCGAGCTCGGCGCCCGGCACGACCTCGCCGACGATGCCCAGCTCCTTGGCCCGGGCGGCGCCGACCCGCCGGCCGGTGAGGATGAGCTCCTTGGCGACAGGGACGCCCGCGACGCGCGCGAGCCGCTGGGTGCCGCCCGCGCCCGGGATGATCCCGAGGCGCGTCTCGACGAGCCCGAGCTCGGCGCCCTCGGCCGCGATGCGGAAGTCGCAGGCGAGCGCCAGCTCGAGCCCGCCCCCGAACGCCGCCCCGTTGATGGCGGCGATGACGGGCCGCGGGAACACCGCGACGGCGTCGATGACCGAGTTGAGCGACCGCAGGAACGAGCGCGTCTCCTCGAGCGTCATCGCGCGCCGCTCCTTGAGGTCGGCGCCCGCGCAGAAGGCCTTCCCGGCGCCCGTCACGATCACGGCCCGCACGCGCTCGTCCTGGCGCAGGCGCGAGAAGGCGTGCCCGAGCGCCGCCGCGAGCTCCATCGACAGCGCGTTGGCCGCGCCCGGTCGGTTGAGCGTGAGCGTCGCGACGGCGTCGCGGACCTCGCACAGCACGGGGAGGGCTGTCTCGTCGGCCATCTAGCCCGCGACTCTCGCACGGGCGCCCACCGCCGCGCGATAGAACTTCGAGGGCATCTCGTGGCCCACGAGCGTCGAGGCGAGCCGCGAGCAATCGACGAGCTTGTCGAGATCGACGCCCGTCTTCACGCCCATGCCCTCGAGCATGTAGACGACGTCCTCGGTGGCGACGTTGCCCGACGCGCCCGGCGCGTACGGGCAGCCGCCGAGGCCTCCGAGCGCGGCGTCGACCGTGGTGATGCCCATCTCGACCGCCACGAGGATGTTCGCCAGCGCCGTCCCCCGCGTGTCATGGAAGTGCACCGCCACCTCCGGCGCGGGGATCTCCGCGAGCACCCGCGCGAGCACGTCGCGCACCTGGCGCGGCGTCCCCACGCCGATCGTGTCGCCGAGCGACACCTGATAGCAGCCGAGCGCGCGCAGCTCGCGGCAGAGCTCGAGGGCCTTGTTGGGGTCGACGGCGCCCTCGTACGGGCACCCGTAGACCGTGGAGACGTACGCGCGCACGCGCAGGCCCGCCGCGAGCGCGGGCGGCACGGTCTCCTTGAACGCCGTGAGCGTGGCGGCGATCGTCTTGTTGACGTTCTTCTTGTTGTGCGTCTCCGAGGCCGACATGAAGACCGCGACCTCCTTCATGCCCGCGCTCATCGCCGCCTCGAGCCCCTGCCTGTTGGGCACGAGCGCCGAGTAGACGACGCCCGGCCTTCGCGCGATGCGCCTCGAGACCTCGGCGCCGTCGGCGAGCTGCGGGATCCACTTCGGGTTGACGAAGCTCGTGATCTCGATGGCCCGGAGCCCCGTCTCCGAGAGCGCGTCGATGAAGCGCACCTTGTCGTCGGTGGGGATGAGGCGCGACTCGTTCTGCAGCCCGTCGCGCGGGCCCACCTCGTAGAGGGTCACCTCGGCTGGAAGACGCTCGAACACCGTTCGGTCATTTTACCACGCGCGTCGATCTACTTGGGGCGCGCGAGCTCGAACCGGTCGCGCGTGCGCGCGTAGGAGGCGCCGCCGAGGCGCCCCACGAGGTCGAGCTTGCCGTAGTCGACCCGGCCCGCGGGGTCGAGGACCTCGTCGCTCACGTGCCACAGCAAGATCTCGCAGATGATGATGGCCGTCCCCTCGCCGTCGGGGCCCACCTCGAAGATCTTCATGAGGCGGCACTCGAACGAGACGGGCGCCTCGGCCACGCGCGGCGGCGCGATGCGCTCCGAGGGCGCCTTCGTCACGCGCGCCGCCTCGAACTCGTCGACGCCGCGCGCGTACTCCTTCGAGGTGACGTTCATGGCGTCGGCGAGCGCGTCGGGCACGACGTTGATGACGAGCTCGCCCGTGCGCTCGACGTTGGTCCAGGTGTCCTTCTTGGCGCCCGGGTCGCTGCGGCCCTTGCGCGAGACGCAGATGAGGCAGGTCGGCGGCTCGCTGCCCACGCCCGTGAAGAACGAGAACGGCGCGAGGTTCGCGGTCCCGTCCTCGTTGAGGGTCGAGACCCAGGCGATGGGCCGGGGCAGGATCGTCGCCGCCATCCACTGATAGGCGGCGCCCGAGGAGATCGCGCGCGGATCGATCTTCACGCCGCCTCTCCCGGGAGCGCGAGGAGCCGGGCCACGAGCTCCTCGGTGAC
This sequence comes from Polyangia bacterium, assembly GCA_035546175.1. GTDB lineage: Bacteria > Myxococcota_A > Polyangia > Fen-1088 > Fen-1088 > DASZFV01. The sequence goes on along the minus strand of DASZWW010000210.1, from coordinate 11,418 downwards.
CTCGTCGAGGGTGTCGACGACGGCGTGGGCGGCCGACAGATCGTACCCGCTGAAGTTGCCGGCGCGCACGCCGACGACGCGCGCCCCCGCGGCGAGCGCCGACACGATCCCGGGCGTCGCGTCCTCGAGCACGAGCGTCCGCGCCGGGGCCGCGCCGAGGCGCCGCATGGCGAGCGCGTAGGGATCGGGCGCCGGCTTGCCGCGCGGGTAGTCCTCGGCGCCCATGACGAAGGCGAAGGCGTCCATGACGCCGAGGCTCTCGAGCGCGTCGACGACCTCGCCGTGGCTGGCGCCCGAGACGACCGCGAGCGGCGAGCGCCGCCCGAGGCGCCGCACGGCCGCGACGGCGCCCGCGAGCGCCCGGTAGCCGGCGGCGAGCAGCGCGCGCTTCTCCTCGACGGCCGCCTCGATGAGGACGGCCATCGGCAGGTCGAGGCGGTGCTCGCGCACGATGCGCGCGTGGATCTCGTTCCACGAGTGCCCGATGACGAAGGCGCGCTCGTCCTCCGTGAGCTCGGCGCCCCAGCGCCGCGCCGCGAGCACGACCGACTCGACGTTCTCGCGCTCGGAGTCGACCAGGGTCCCGTCCAGATCGAACAGGACGGCGTCGGGCGCGGCGGGCGTCATGTCGCGCTCCTTCTACCCCGGCCGCCGCGCGCCGTCACGGCCGGAGCGGGCGCCGTCACTGCGGCGAGAAGGCGCTCGTCGGGATGACGCCCATGGGCTCCTTGCCGCTCGCGCTGCTCCAGGAGAGGACGGCGCTCGCGTCGCCGCCGTTCTCGAAGTAATCGAACTCGAAGTCCACGGGCACGCCCGCCGTCATCGGGACGGTGGCCGTGTCCGCCGGGATCGTCGAGTGGCGCACGAAGTGATCGATGCGGGTGACGCCGCCGATGATGAGGCGCTCGCCGTCGTCGGTGGCCGCGTAGAACGTGTAGGTGTCGGTGAAGCGCGCCGTGATCTTGCCGCGCCAGCGGATCGAGAAGGAGTCGACGGGGAGCCCGTTCGGCGAGCCGCCGCCCCAGTTGAAGTTGATGGCCGCGTCCGTGTGCATGAACGCGAGGTCCGTGAGGTTCGTCGTGCGGAAGTACTGCCCGACGAGCCCGCCGCACGCGCCCCCGCCGCACACGCTCGGCGACTGGCAGTCGAGGTCGCTGCCGCACGTCGTCTTGCACGACGTCGCCGAGGCGCAGTTGAAGCCGCCGCAACTCGCCTGCGTGGGGATCTGGCAGTGCGCCTTGCCGTCGCACGCGCCCGCGGGCCGCAGCATCGCCGACATGCAGCTCGCGGGGCTGCACGTCGTGCCCATCGGATAGTTGCGGCAGCTGCCCGCGCCGTCGCACGTGCCGTCGAGGCCGCAGGTGGACGGATCGCTCGCCGCGCACGACGCGTCGGCCGGCTGCGTGCCCGCCTGGACGGCCGTGCAGGCGCCCTCGCTGCCCGTCAGCGCGCACGACATGCAGCCGCCCGCGCACGCGGTGGCGCAGCAGACGCCCTGCGCGCAGAACGTCGAGTCGCACTGGGAGCCGTCGGTGCAGGCCGTGCCGAGCGCCTTCTGGCCGCAGGAGCCGGCGACGCACAGGACGCGGTTCTCGCAGTCCTGGTCCCCCGTGCACGACGTGAGGCACTTCGCGCCGTCGCAGAGGTACGGGTAACACTTCTGCGCCGGCACGGCGACGCAGACGCCGTCGGCGCTGCACCGGGAGGCCAGCGTGACGTCGTGAGGCGAGGTGCACACCGCGTCCTTGCACGGCGTGCCGACGGGGTACTTCTGGCAGTTGCCCGCGCCGTCGCAGAGGCCGTTGTGTCCGCAGTTGGTCGCGCCGTCGTCCGTGCACTGCCCGCGCGGGTCCTTGGTCAGCATGGGCGTCGGCATGCAGACGCCCTCGTTCCCCGCGAGCGCGCACGAGAAGCACATGGCGCTGCAGTCGGTCTTGCAGCAGACGTTGTCGTTGCAGTGGCCGCTCGCGCAGTCGCCGTCCTCGGTGCAGGCCTTCCCGTTGCCGAGGTGCGAGACGAGGGCCTGAGCTCCTCCGTCGCGCGAGGCACCAGGTGGATAGCTGAGGTTCACGCAAGCGGCGACGGCGACCGCCGCGACGACGAACCACACCCCCGCTCGCCCGGAAGGCACGATGTGCCTCCATCGACACCCGCGCAAGTGGCCTTGAGAAGTGAGATTCTCGTGCATCGAACGGGCAGAAGCTGGACACTCTTTCTACCACGCGCCGCCTCCGGGAGAGTCGGGCAGTCGGATCGACGCGTGAGCCGGGGTGGCGAAACGGTAAACGCGGCGGACTTAAAATCCGCTCCACCGAAAGGTGGTTGTGGGTTCGAGACCCACCCCCGGCACCTTCGATCCGGACCCAATCTGGACCGTCGTCGACGGTCTCGACGCGTCATCGAGGGCCATCGATCGTGCGTTCCGTCAATGGCGGGCGCGCCAATCGACTCCCCACACGCGTGTTACTCTGGGCGGCGGGGTCCATGAACGGCCCTCTCCCGGCTCGCAGCAGGCGCAAAACGCTCGACGGAGCGCGGAGCAAAACGCTCCGAGAGGCTTGAGGAAAAGATTGAGACGGACGAGTCGGCCAACCCAATCCTGATGTGAACGGGAACCCTGAAGAGGATTTCTGGAACCCACCGCCTCTCGCAGGCGGTCCGAGGGGGCGAACCATGAGAGCGCGTTCGAGACTGTTCTGGGCTTTGTGCGCGGCGAGTGGCCTGGCCATGGGCTGCCACGGCGCCATCGGCGGTGACTCCGGCAACGGCACGGGGAACGGCCCCGGCGTCGGCACGGGCAACGCGGGCTCCGGCGTGAGCGGCGTCGGCACCGGCAACGGCGGGTCCGCCGTGAGCGGCGTCGGCACCGGCAACGGCGGCGCGTCGGGCGGGAGCACGGGCACGGGCGCGGGCGGCACGGGCGTCGTGACGCTGCCGAACTCGGCGCTCCAGTCGGGGCCGCTCCTGCGCCTCGCGAACTACGAGTTCATGAACTCGCTGAACGACATCCTCGGCTTCACGCCGGACGTCGTGCTCGAGCCCGACGCGCCGTCGACGGGCGACTTCCGCATCGGCGGCCCGGCGGGCGACAACACGGTCACGACGTACCACACGGCCGCCATGAACATCGCCGCGCAAGCGCTCAAGACGCTCGCGACGATCGAGCCCTGCTACGGCACGGCGGCGACGGGCGCCGCGGCCGCGCAGGCGATGTGCGCGAACACGATCGCGAGCGACCTCGGCCCGAAGTTCTACCGCCGCCCGCTCGACCCCGCGCAGCTGACCAGCCTCAACGGCGTCTACTCGACGATCGCCGGCAAGTACGGCTTCCAGACGGGCGTGCAGGCGCTGCTCGAGGCGCTCATCCAGTCGCCCTACTTCCTCTACCACCTCGAGCTCGAGGAGGAGTCGATGGGCGCGGGCGCGGCGGGCATGCAGAAGGTGGCCGTCACCGGCTACTCGATGGCGAGCCGCCTCTCGTACCTCCTGTGGGGCTCGACGCCTGACTCCACGCTCATGACGGCGGCCGGAATGGGCCAGCTCACGACGACGGCGCAGATCCAGGCGCAGGCGACGCGCATGCTCGCCGACCAGCGCGTGGTGCCCGGCATGCGGAGCTTCTACGAACAGTGGCTCAAGGTGCTCGACCTGCCGACGAGCAAGGTCAAGAACCCCGTGACCAACATGGACTACGGCACGCTCTACTCGCCCGCCGTGCAGACGAGCCTGCGCGCCTCGTTCGACGCGCAGGTCGACGCGGCCCTGTGGGGCGGCGGCGACACCATCAAGGCGCTGCTCTCGGGCTCGGACGTCTACGTCGACGGCAACGTCGCGAGCATCTTCGGGGTCACGGGCGTCACGGGCACGCAGATCCAGAAGGTCACCGCCAATGCGGCGCAGCGCGCGGGCATCATCACCCACCCGGCGATCATGTCGGTCTTCGCGACTGACACCTCGAGCCACCCCATCAAGCGCGGCGTGTTCTTCTGGGACAAGTTCCTCTGCAACCCGCTGCCGAACCCGCCGCCGGACGTGCCCGCGTTCGTCCCGCCGCCGCCCGGCCAGAGCTTGCGCCAGGACTTCGAGATCATGACGGCGATGGGCTCGTGCCCCGCCTGCCACTCCCGCATCAACCCGGTGGGCTTCCTCTTCGAGCACTACGACTCGATGGGCTACTACACGAACACCGACAGCAACGGCCAGCCGGTCAACTCGATGGCGACGGTGTTCGGGACGAACGACCCGATGCTCGACGTCGCGACGACGGACGCGGTCCAGTTCGCGGCGCACCTCGCGGCGGACGACTCGAAGGTCGCCTCGTGCATGGTGAACCAGATCTACCGCTACGCCATGCACCGCCACGAGTTCGACGGCGACGCCATGTCGCTCGCGTCGCTCACGGACGCCTTCAACAACTCGGGGCGCAGCGTCAAGGCCCTGCTCGCCGGCGTCACGCAGACGGAAGCGTTCCTCAACCGCGTCAACGTGCCGTGAAGGACGGTCAAGTCATGCTCAAGAACAAGATCTCCCGCCGCCGCTTCCTCCGCGACATCGGCGTGTCGGCCGCCGCCGTCCCCTTCATCTATGGTCTCGAGAGCCTCTATCACAAGGCCGACGCGCAGACGGTGCCCAAGAAGCGCCTGGTCGTCTTCTACACGCCGAACGGCCAGCTCTACGGCAACTGGCGCCTGCCCCAGGCCGGGGCGGATCTGGACATCAGCGACGGCTCGCTGCTCTCGGGCGCGAACCTCAACCTCAACCCGCTCCAGGCGAACGCCAAGCACCTGCTGATCCTCGACCGCGTCTCGAACATCGGATCGCGGGCGCAGTACCAGGACGGCTCGGCGGGCGCGATCGCGGCGGCCAAGGCCTCGGGGGACCCCAACGGCTACGACGGCATCAACCACCCCGGCGGCCACCAGAAGGGCCTCGGCAACCTCCTCACGGGCGAGATCCTCGTCGGCGGCAACAACAGCGTCGGCAACGCCGGGCTCGGCAACGGCATCTCGCTCGACCAGGTGCTGGCCCAGAAGTTCGCGGGCAAGGTGAAGTTCCCGTCGCTCGAGATCGGCGTCCAGACGAACGAGGACCTCACCGACCGCTACGTCGACAAGCGCATCAGCTACGACGGCCCGGCCAAGCCCCGCGCTCCCACCACGAACCCCTTCGTGCTGTTCCGCAACGTGTTCGGCTCGACGACGGGCGGCGCGATGAACACGAGCGCCGACCAGCAGCGCGCCGACATGGACAAGAGCGTGCTCGACAACGCGCTCTCGGACTTCACGCGGCTGCAGCCGAAGCTCTCGAAGGGCGACTCGATGCTGCTCCAGCAGCACGCCGACTCGATCCGCAAGATCGAGACGCAGCTCACCACGGTCTTCAAGGTGGACTGCTCGAACATCATGGCCCCGATGCCCCAGCAGGGCGTGGACATCACCGACGACACGGCGACGCACAAGTGGTCGATGCTGCTCGCCAACTTCCCCACCGTCGGCAAGATGAACATGGACATCATGGTGCAGGCCATGGCCTGCGGGCTCACCAACATCGCGACGTTCTTCTGGGCCAACAGCGAGAACGACATGACCTTCCCGTGGCTGGGCGTCGCCAACGGCCACCACGGCATGTCGCACGCGCGCGACCCGCAGCTCGTCAAGGTCGACCAGTGGTACGCGTCGCAGTTCAACTACATGATCAACAGCTTCCTCGCCGTGCCGGAGTCGGGCGGCGCGGGGACGATGCTGGACAACTCGGTGCTCTGGTACGTCAACTGCCTCTCGGACGGGTCGTCGCACCACAGCGACAACATGCCGTTCGTGCTCGCGGGCAGCAACGGCGGCTACTTCCGCCAGGGGCGCGCCATCCGCTTCAACAACATCTTCACGATGGACCCCATCAGCGACCAGAAGGCGCCGCCCGCGGGCGTGCCCGACATGTCGAACAGCGACCTGCTCGTCAGCATCCTCAACAGCTTCGAGGTCGCGACCGACCCGGGCAAGCCGCCCTCGACGACGTTCGGCCGCAAGGACTTCTGTCACGGCCCGCTCCCGAACATCAAAGCGTAAGCCCCCGAGCCCCGAACGTGCCCCCGACGCCGCCGCCTCGAAGGCGGCGGACGTGAGGACATGCGGCCACGGGCGCGAGCCGAGGCGGGTCTGCGAGCCGTGCCTCGACGCGCGCGCCCCCTTCCTCGCCTGCTCCCTCGCCTGCCTGACGGCGCACCACGCGGAAGCGCACCCCGACGACGCGCGCGGGACCGCGGCGCGCGTCGCGGACTACCAGGCGCGCGTCAACCGCAACGTCGCCGAGAACCGCGAGTGGTACGCCGCCCACCGGGCGCGCGTCACGGCCCTCGTGGGCGCCGCGAGCCGCGGGGGAGATCTGTGCGTGCTCGGCGCCGGCAACGGCTCGGACCTCGACCTGCCGGCGCTGGCCGAGCGCTTCGCCGAGATCCACCTCGTCGACCTCGACGGCGAGGCCCTCGAGCGCTGCCGCGCCGGAGCCCCCGCCGCGCTCCGGGAGCGGCTCGTCCTGCATGGCGGCGTCGACCTGTCGGGGTTCACGGCACGCCTCGACGACTGGGGAGAGGTCTTCCCCTCCGAGGCGGAGCTGGGCCAGGCCGCGCAGCCGGCGATCCACGGCATCCTGCGCCGGCTCGGGCGCACGTTCGACGTCGTCGCCTCGACCTGCGCGCTGAGCCAGCTGGCCGTCCCCTACCACCGCGCCTGGCTCCTGCCGGCGTCCGCGTGGGCGAGCCTGCACGCCGCGATCACGGCCGTGCACCTCGCGACCATCGCGGGCGCGACCACGCCCGGCGGCACGGGCCTCCTGATCTTCGACGTCCTCTCGTCCCAGAAGGCCCCGGAGCTGCGCGCGCTCGCCGATGCCGGCCCCGCGCCGCTCGCCGCCTTCCTCGACGAGCACGCCCGCCGCGGCGGCGCGCTCGAGCCCTCCCCCCAGGGCCTGCTGGCGCGCCTGGCGACGCTGGGCCGCCTCGTCGCCGCGCCGAGGCTCAGCGCGCCCTGGCTCTGGAACATCGGCGCCGAGACCCAGCTCGTCTACGGCCTCGCGTTCACGCGCGCGCCTGCGTAGACTCGCCGGACAACGACAGGGGAAGCCCGCTGATGCTGCCGCTCGTGCTGTCATTGACCCTCGCTGCCGTCGCGCCCAAGTCCGGAGCCTCGATGTGCGCGCTGACGGCCGAGGACTTCAAGGCCGCCGGCGTGCCGGGCGCGGGCGAGCTCAAGGCGCGCGTCCGCGACGACGGCGTGAGCGCCTACTGCGTGTACGGCGGGCGCTCCTCGGCGACGGGCGGCATCGAGCTCGACGTCTTCTATCCCGCGGGCCTGGGCGTCACCGAGGCCCGGGCGACCTTCGAGTTCACGGCCGGCGACCTGGGCCGTCCGGACCGCTTCGCCAAGGTCCCGGGCGCGGACGAGGCCCGGTGGACGCCCAGCGCCTCCACCCGTAACGGACCGCCGTTCTCGGCCATCGTCGTGCGCAAGGGGACCCTGGTCTTCGCGATCGCCTTCCCGGCGAGCAAGAAGGCGCAGAAGCAGCTGACGACGCTGGCCGGAGTCGCCCTCAAGCGCTTCTGAGCCGGGGGCACGCACCCCGCGGCGCGGCCGGCCGATACCAGGGCCGATGTCGGTGCCGCGCCCCTTCGCGCTCGTGGTCCTTTTTCTGGCGGCGACCACCCCACCGGTCGTAGCGTCGGGCGATGCTGGCCCGACGGACGCTGCTGGCCGCGGCGCTGCTGCTCGTCCTCGCGCCCCCCGCGCTCTCGAAGCCGGCGCGCCTGCGCGTCGACTTCATCGACGTCGGCCAGGGCGACGCCGCCCTCATCACCTCCCCCGCCGGAAAGACCGTGCTCATCGACGGCGGCCCCCACGAGGCGAGCGCGTCGCTCGTGTCGTTCCTGCGCGCGCGCGCGAGGGGCCCCCTCGACCTCATCCTGCTCACGCACCGCCACGCCGATCACCTCGGGGGCCTGCCGGAGGTGGTCGAGGCGATCGGGGCGCGCCTGTTCATGGACGCCCCGACCCCCCACCCGGGCAAGGAGCGCGAGCACCTCATGCGCGCGCTCGAGCGGGCGCGCGTCCCGATCCGCGACGCGGAGCCCGGCCGCCGCGTCGACCTCGGCGCGGGCGTCACGTTGACCCTGCTCGGACCGCCCCAGCCTCCCATCGAGGGCTCGCGCTCGGACGTCAACGCGAACAGCGTCGTGGCGCGCCTGGACTTCGGCGCGACGAGCTTCCTCTTCATGGGCGACGCCGAGACGCCCACCGAGCGGTGGCTGCTCGCGCGCAAGGCCGACGTGCGCGCGAGCGTCCTGAAGGTGGCCCACCACGGGAGCCGCTTCTCGTCGACGGCGCGCTTCCTCGACGCCGTCCAGCCCCGGATCGCGGTGATCTCGGTGGGCGCCCGCAACGACTACCATCACCCGGCGCCGGGGACGCTGCGGCGGCTCGAGAGCCGCGGCGTCGAGATCCACCGCACGGACCTCGAGGGCACCGTGACGATCGAGTCCGACGGCCGCGCGCTGTCGACGGCGCCGGCGCCCCGGCGCGCCCTGGCGACGCGCCGGGAGGTGGGCCCGCCATGAGGAAGAAGCCGCCCCTGGGCAAGAGGAGCGCCCGCGCCCCCCTCGCCCGCGCCTACGTCGACGCCGTCGAGGCCGGCCGCGCCCGCCTCGTCGCCGACGACGACGTGTTCACGATCCCGGCGCGCCTCCTCCCCGCGGGGGCACGCGAGGGCAGCTGGATCGAGCTCGCCGTGGGGATCGTGCCGGCGCCGCCGAGCGCGGCCGCGGCCATTCGAAGGAAGCTCGCCAAGGACGATCCGGGCGGCCCCATCAAGCTCTGAGCACCTTTACGCACCTGACGCGGCGTCCAAATGCGCTGCGCTGGCTCGCCGCGGGGTGGCGAAGCGCTGCCTGCCCGCTACATTTCAATCATGGCCAGCTATGGCCACCTCGCGGTGGGCTTGCTCGCGGGTCGCTTGCACGGCGGCGAGGACGCCACACGAGATCAGCGGACTTCGGCCGGGACGTTGCTCTTCTTCGCGGCGCTCGCGGAGCTCCCGGACATCGACGTCCTCGGCGTGGCGTGCGGCGTGCCCGACCTCGGTCTCTTCGGGCATCGGGGCTTCTCGCACTCGCTCGTCACGGCGCTCGCGCTCGGCCTCGTGTGCGGGGCGCTGGCGCGGCGGTTGCGCTGGCCCGTCGTGCGAACGGCGGTCGCGGCCACGCTCGCCGTCGCGAGCCACGGGATCCTCGACGCGTGCTGCGAGGGCGGGCGCGGGATCCCGCTGCTCTGGCCGCTGTCGAGCGCGCGCTTTCTTTCGCCCTGGCGCGTCTTGCCCGATGCCCCGCGCGGTCTCAAGATGCTCTCGCGCCCCGGCCTGCTCGACCTCGCGGTCGAGTTCGCGGTGTTCTTCCCGCTGACGGCGTTCGCGCTCTGGCGGGGGCGGCTCTCGCGCGCCCGTCCGCCGGCGCCGGTCCGTCCGGAGCCCTCTCGCGCGCTCGCGACCGAGGTCGTCCGCCGGTGATCGCGCTCACGGCGCACGCCACGACGTGAGCAGCATCCTTGACGCCGAACCGCGCTCGTTCCCACACTTGTGGCCATGCTCCACCGCCGCCTCGCCTTGACGGGAATCGCACTCTGCTCACTGTCGCTCGCCTGCATGGACCAATCGGGCGGCGACCCAGGCCGCGACTTCCAGAACGGCACGGGGAGCTACCCCGTCGGGGGCGGCACGGGATACGGCGGCCGGCGCGGCACCGGCTACGCGGGCGCGAACGGCGGGAGCGCCGGAGCGTACGGGGCCGCCGGATCGATCGGGGCCGACGGCGGCGCCGGTGCGGGCGCGACCGACGGCGGCGGCGCGGGCGCCTCCTCGAGCGACGGCGGCGGCGACGCCAAGTCCTCGGTGCCCGCGGCGTGCGTCGTCGGCGCGTCGGCGACGTTCTCGCTCGCCTGGTCTCTCGAGGACTCCACGGGCGCCGACTCGAGCTGCGACGGCGTCGGCGGCAAGACCGTCGACGTCGACGTCGTGAACGCGGCGACCGGCGCCGAGGCCCTGGCGACGATCCCCTGCGCCGCGCTCGCCGCCACCACCTGCGCGATGCCCGCGGGCAAGTACTCGATCTCGATGAAGCTGCGCGACGCCGCCGGCAACGTCCTGTCGGAGGTCGTCGCGCCGCTCATGTTCCTCGTCGACGGCCAGAACACGGCCGTGACCTCGCTGCCGCTGCAGGTGGGCGGGGACACGACGAAGGGGCGCGGCTTCGCGGCGACCTGGTCGATCGACCAGGTGACCACGCACGCCATCGAGTCGTGCGCGCAGGCGGGCGCGGCGAGCGTGCGCCTCAGCGTGGGCGCGACGACGTTCGATCTCCCGTGCGACGACGGGAAGGGGCGCACGACCGCCGTCGCGCCCGGCACCTACGTGCTCAAGCTCGACCTCATCGACGCCGCGATGGCCACGCTCTCGGAGACGCAGACGATGAACGTCTCGATCGCGGCCGGTCAGCTCGTGTTCCTCGGCGACGTGCCGTTCGACGTGAACTGACGGGGCGGTCGGGATCGAGTAACCTCCCGGGCGATGCTCTTCGCCAAGGAACGGGAACGCGTCCGCAGCGCGACGCGGGTCATTCGCGATCTGGTCGTGCGGCCCGCCCGCGATCTCGCGCTCGCGGCCGAGCTGGGCGGCGGGCTGCGCGCCCTCGGCGAGCTCGCCCTCGCGCCGCTGCGCCACGCGCCCGACGTCGCGGCGCGCGTCCCCGGGACGCTGCGCGACCTCGGCGAGCGCGTCGCGGCCATCCCGGGCGGCCGCCGGCGCGTCCCCGCCGTCGCCTTCGCGGCCCAGGCCCTCGCGGCGAGCGTGCGCAACGACTCGACGATGCGCGAGCGCTACCTCAACCTGCTCGCCGCCTCGATGGACGAGGCGCGGGCCGATCGCGTGCACCCGGGCTTCCTCGAGGTGCTGCGCCAGCTCACGCCCGACGAGGCGCGCATCATCAGCCTCTTCCAGCACGACGGCCCCTACCCCATCGTGAGCGTGCAGTCTCGCTACCGGCACGGCTCGGTGATCGCCACGGTGCTGCGCCACTTCAACCTGCTCGGCGAGCAGGCCGGCTGCGAGCACCCGCGGCGCGCCCCCCTCTACGTCGACAACCTGTGCCGCCTGGGCATCGTCGAGCTGCGGCGCGTGCGCGTCTCCGAGGACACGCGCGCGTTCCGCCCCGTCGAGGAGCACCCCGACGTCCTCGCCGCGGTCGCGCAGATCGAGGCGCACCCACCGGCGCTGGCGCGCGCCACGGACTCCGTGGTCGCCGACCTCCAGCGGCAGGCGCTCTACGTGACGGCCTTCGGCCGCCAGTTCTACGAAGCCTGCGAGTACCGCCCCGAGCCGGCA
>DASZWW010000209.1:0-7685 GCA_035546175.1 Polyangia bacterium | reverse complement strand
GGCCGCGCTTCGCGGCCGGCGCGCCGACGCCCGCCCCGTCGGGCGGCGCCGCGGGCGCCTCGAGGGCGCTCCCCTCCGCGGCCACGGCGGGCATCGCCGCGGGGGGAGATGACGGCGGCGTCGCGGTCGGGGGTGGGACCGCCGCGGGCGGCGGCGCGGAGGCGACGGGCGGCGGCGCGGCGGGGTCCTCCGCGGCGGGCGGCGCCGGTCGCGCCATTTCGGGGGCGATCGTGAGGTGGGGCGTCGCGCCGGCCGGAGGCCTCCCGCGCAGCGCCAGCGTCGTGGCGGTGATGGCGAGGACGAGCGTGGTCCCCGCGAGCGCGATGCGCGCCGTCGGGCGCCCGCCCGCGTGCATCGGCTCGCCGAGCCGTCCCAGCGTGCGCAGCTTTGCCGTCGAGCTGACGACGCGTCGGATGACCTCGCCGGCGCGGCCCTGGAGCGGGTTGAAGAAGGGCGACACCGCCTCGGGGCGCGCGCGCCGCTCGGGCGACGCGCTCGCGGCGCTGCGGCGGCGAAGCGCCTCGGGCGACGCCCCCTCGACGGCGTCGCGCAGCGCGCGCGCGAACTCGAGCACCCCCGCGAAGCGCTGCTCGGGCTCGGCCGCGAGCGCCTGGCGGATCGCCGCGTCGACGGCCGGGCTCACGCCGGGCGCGAGGTCCGAGATCGGCAGCGGCTCGGCGCGCGAGCGCTCCTCGTCGAAGGGGGGGACCCCGGCCAGCATCTCGTAGGCGATCGCGGCCAGCGCGTACTGATCGCTCTGCGGATCGGCGCCTTCGGCGTCGTCCCCGTCGTCCTCGAGCGCGCGGTCCTTGGGGGTCTTCATCTGCTCGGGCGCGCGGTAGCGCGACGGCGGCGAGGAGCGCGCGTGCGCGAGCGCGGACGACACGCCGAAGCCCGCGATCTTCACCCACTCGCGCATCGTCCCCGGCGCGTGCACGACGAACACCTCGTCGGGGCGCAGCTCCTCGTGCACGACGCCCTGCTGGTGCGCCGACGCCAGCGCCCAGGCCGCGCTCTCGACGAGCGGCGCGACGCGCTCGATGGGCAAGATGCCGCTCTCGGCGATGACCTCGGACAGCCGCTTGCCGTCGACCCACTCGAGCACGAGGAAGGGCGAAGATCCTGGCTCGCAGTTGAAGTCGAGGACCTGCAGGACGCCCGGGTGGCGCAGCGTGACCGCGAGCTCGGCGCCGCGCCGGAAGGCGTCCCACGGCGTGGTCGCGGGCCACTGCTTGAGCGCGAAGCGGCCCGCGAGGCGCTCGTGGCGCGCCTCGTAGACCCGGCGCGGGCCCTCGGAGACGGCGCGGACGAGCCGGTACCTGCCGCCGAGGACGTGTCCTCCGAGCTCAGCGACCTGAGCCATGGCCGGCATCCTAGCGCAAGGGCCGCACGATGTCGCCAGCGCGCAGCGGGGCCGCGGGCGCGCGCCACGAGCCCGCGTCGGCGTCGCGGACCTCGTAGCCCTCGAAGACCACGGGCCGCGTCGCGATGGGATCGATCGACGAGAGGAAGGCGACGTGCAGGTGCGGCGTGCCGGCGTTGCCTGAGTTGCCGCAGGCGCCGACGACGTCTCCGCGCCGCACCCGCTGACCGACGGCGACGCGCACCGAGCGCGCGCGCAGGTGGCGTAGCTCGGAGTACTCGCGCGGCGCGTGCTCGATGATCACGTAGTTGCCCTCGCCGCCGCCCCTGGAGTACGCGGGCCAGTCGCGCGCGCCGTCGGCGACGCGCACGACGGCGCCGTCGGCGGGCGCGAGCACGGGCGCGCCGAAGCAGGGGAAGCGCGTGAGCGGCGAGCCCCGCCGGGGGAGCCGCCCGCCGCGACGCACGGCGGGGACGAAGTCGAGCGCGTAGGTCGCGTAGCCCGTGTGCGTGCCGACCCCGGCGCCCTGCACGACGCCCCAGACGCCGGAGAACGGCAGCGACAGGCGCGTCACCTGCGGCGGGGCGTCGTCGTCGGCGCGCGCCGCCGCGGGCAAGCGGCGCTCCTCCGCGCCTCGCGCCGGCGCCAGCAGGGCCGGGCCGAGCGCGGCCACGAGGGCGACGCGGGGAAGGCGCACCTACCCGAGCGCCGCCGCGAGCAGGCCCTGCACCTCGGCGATGCGGCGCTTGACCGTCGTCGCCGAGCAGCCGCAGCAGGCGGCGATGTCGTCGATAGGCTCGCCGTCCACGGTGCGCAGCGCCCAGGGGCGCCGCCGCTCGGCGGGGATGCCGGCCACGACCTCGCCCACGGCCGCGAGGAGCGCGAGGTCGTGCGCCGACGCGCGCGGGTCCGCGACGTGCGCCGCCGCGGGCGCGTCGTCGAAGCCCACGAACCGCTTCGCGCCGCGCGCGGGCTCGCAGCGGCGCCGGGCCGCGCGCACCGTCACGCGCGTGAGCCAGGCGCGCAGGGCCGACGGCTCACGCAGGTTGTGCACGCCGCGCAGGGCCTCGACGAACGCGTCCTGCAGCACGTCGTCGACGTCGTCGCGCCGCCCCAGCACGCGCACGGCCGCCGCCGCGAGCACGCCGCGGTGGCGGCGGAACGCCTCGCCGAGATCGACGCCGCCGCGCCCGCCCGTCATCGTCACGGCGCCACCATCGCGCACTTGCCCGCGTTGCAGACCTCGCCGTCGCCGCAGCCCGAGGTCTTGCCCGCGCCGCAGCCGATCGTCTCGGCCCAGCTCGTCTCGTAGTTCTGCTCACCCGGAGCCTGGAAGGGCAGCCAGACGGGCGCGCGGCTCGGGTCGACGCCCGCCTGCAGCGGCTTGCTCCCGTCGATCGCCGCGATCCACAGCTGCGGGTTGCCGCCGGCGTTGTCGGGCAGCAGGAAGCCGTAGTCGAGCTTGGCGTTGAACGTGAGGAACATGAGGCCGCCCGGCTGCGCGAACGGCGCGAACTTCGGCCAGCTCGTCATGCGGTTCACCGTGTTCGTCGCCGCGGTGAGCTCGACGACGACCTTCGTGCTGACGTTGACGAGCCTCAGCCGCGCGGTCGGTTGCTTGTAGCTCGTCTCCGGCTGCGTGGGCGTGCCGACCTTGCCCGTCGCGAAGGCGATGAAGTGCCCGTCGGGCGACCAGGTCGGGTAGAAGTTGAAGTCGCTTCCGGGCGTCGTCCCCGTCGGCACGAGGATCTCGACGTTGCCGAAGTTGCCGCCGTTGTACGGCAGGACGCCGATCGCGCCCGTGCGCACCGCCCAGTCGGAGTCGCCGGCCGCCGAGACCGTCACGGCGATGTTCTGGTCGTCGGGCGACCACTCGGGGTGAAACGCGTGCTGCGTGAGGCCGAGCTCGGTCTCGTCGACCTCGAAGAGCTTTTCGTTCGTCTTCGCGTCCTTGAGGAGGAGGCGCCCGGAGTAGGAGACGAGGACGCGCGAGCCGTCGTGGCTCAGCGCCTGGGTGCCGGAGTCGTGCATCGTCCCGGGCGAGAAGAGGGGCGTGTCCACGGCGGCCGTCGACGCGACCCACAGCACCCCGCTGCCCGCATCGCCTTGCTCGAAGGCGATCGTCGAGCCGTCGCGGGAGAGGGCATGGCAGCTGCCGCAGGCGTTGACCGCGTGCGGGATGAAGGGCGTCGGGGCGAGGGCGCCGAAGAGGAGACGCTGCGTCCCGTTGATGGCGTTCGACCAATAGTAGAGGCCGCCGCGCACGTCCTCGGGCGAAAAGGTCAGCGAGAGCGGATCGGACGCGGCGAACGTCGTGGGCTGGCTCGGATCGACGCCGGCGACCTCGGCCGTGAGGGTCTCTCCCGGCGCGGTCGACGCGACGTCGAGCCACGCGCCCCGCGGCAGGTGGTACACGCACTCGGTGTCGATGGGAGGCCCGGCCGTGGCCGCCGGGTCGCAGGGCACGAAGAACTCGAAGACGTCGCCGTTAGCGCGCTGGAGTCGGATCCGAAAGAGCGTCTGGGCAGCGCCCGGCGCGCGCCGCCACTGGAACGTGATGTCCGCTAAGTTGATGGGGTGAATCGCCCCGTCGAGCGGGTAGACGATCACCGGCTTCGACGCCGGGTCCGGCATCCCGCCAAACAGCCCCGACGCCGGAGACGAGAGCGACAACCCGGGATCCTGATAGCAACGGAAGACCGTCGGATCGCACCCGTTCCACTCCGGCGGCAGCTGCGGGATCTGGTTGCCGGTCAGCATGCCCGCGCCCGCGCTCCCTGAGGCCCCGCTCGCGCCCGCCGCCGAGCTGCCCGCCGCGCCCGTCGTCGAGGACGCCGGCGTGATGCTTCCGAGCGGCTGGCGCAGCGGGCTGCAGGCCGCCGCCAGCCCGCACGCCGTCATCAGAATGGACCCTCGAATGGATCTTCGCATCCGATCGCCAGCTCCCGAGCATGTCCCGCCCGGCCCGTGCCGGCCACTTTACCTTCACGGGGTTTCCTTGTCGTGCCCGCCGCTCGCCCCGCCCAGCAGGCGGGCGGCGTCGCGCGCGTGGCGCCCGTGGGGCCGCTGCGCGAGGTAGGCGCGCAGGGCCGCGTCCGCGCCGTCGTCGCGCAGGGCGTAGAGGCACGCCGCCTGGCCGAAGGCCGCGTCGTCGGCGTCCGCGCCGCCCGCAGCGGCCGGGACGGCGCGGTAGAAGTCGAGCGCAGCGCGGTAGTTGCCGCGCTCGCGGTAGAGGTCGCCCACGACGCGCGAGACCTCGCCGCGCCGCTCGCTGTGCGGGTACCGCTTGAGGAACGCCAGGGCCTCGTTCAGCGTCCTCGAGCCGACCTCCGAGCCGTCCAGCGTCGCGAGGGTGTCGATGACCGAGAGGTCGGCCTCGGCGCGCAGCAGGCCGTTCGGGTAGCGCGCGCGATAGCGATCCCAGGCGGCGACGGCCTTGGCCGGCTGCTTGAGCTGGTCGTGGTAGATGCCGCCGATCTCGTAGAGGGCGTTCTCGGCCGCCGGGCCGCTGCGCGAGGCCAGGTGCTCGTAGAGCGCGAGCGCCCGGCGCGGGTCCGACGCGGCGCGCGCCGCCCGGGCCGCCGCCAGATCCTCGCGATCCTGCTCCGCCACCTGGCTGTCGGTCTCTCCGACCGGCGCGAGCGCCGGGGACCTCTCGCGGGACGCGCGCGGCGCGCCGGCGCGCTTGGCGGTCTCGGCGGCCGCGTCGCTCGACCAGGTCTCGCCGGCGCCGATGCGGACGACGTGCGAGCCGTTCCAGATCTCGGCCTCGCCGTCCTCGACGGCGACGCTGATCGACTGGGCCTCGGCCTTGACGACGAAGCGCGCGCCGGCGACGACGACCCGGTAGGAGGCCACGCGCACGGAGAACTTCGCGTCGACGCCTCCTGCTGACGGCGCGACGTGGAAGCGGACCTCGCCATGACGAAGCTCGGGCCGCCCCTGCTCGTCGACGGCGACCGCCGTGCGCGGCGCCAGCTCGGCGCGGGCGCCGCGCGGCAGGACGCGCACGAGCCGCTCCCCCGCGCCCGTCTCGACGACGGCGCCTGCCGCCGCGACGACCGCGAGCTGCTGCCCCTGGGGGGTCGGCGCCGCCGCGCCCGTCGTGGCGTCGGACGCCGCGTGCTCGGCCGGGCCGAGCGCCGTGGGCCGCGCGGGCCCTCCGACCTGAACCCGCTCGACGGCGAACACCGTCACCGCCGTGAGGGCCGACGCGGCGAGCGCGCCTCGCAAGAACGCGTTGCGCGTCACGCGCCGCGTGCGCGCCGGATCCGAGACCCGCGCCCACACGCGGCGCTGCATCAGCTCCGAGTGCGTGAAGCGCTCTGCCTCGTCGAGACCCTGGCGAAGCGCGATCCGCGCCGGGTCGTCTGCGTCGTCCAACCACCTCAGGTCACTCATTGCATCGCCTCATGGGGCATCTTGGGCCAACTTTTCCAGCTCGGTGCGGGCGCGGTGCAGCCGCGTCCAGACGGTGTTCTCCGCGCAATCGGAGATGCGCGCGATCTCGCTCACGGGCACGCCCTCGATCTCGTACAGCACGAGCGCGAGCCGGCGCTCGGGCGGGAGCCTGTCGAGGAGCTGGCGCAGGTAGTGGCGCCGGCCGGCCTCGCTCTCGGACCAGTCGGCCTGCGCCGGGTCGCGCTTCTCGCGCGCGAAGAGCTCGGCGAGCCCGCGCATGAGCCTCCGCCGCCGCGCGAAGCGGATCGCCTCGCGGGTCGCCAGCCGGTAGATCCACGTCGACAGCCGCGCCTCGCCGCGAAAGCGCGCCAGGTTCTTGTAGATGATGACGAAGATCTCCTGGCAGATGTCGTCCGCCTCGGCGTCGACGATGCCGAGCGAGGCGACGAGCCGCTCGACGTCCGGGAAGTGCCGATCGTAGAGCGCGCGCCAGGCGGTGGTGTCGCCCTCGACGCAGCGGCGGACCATGTCCCGCTCGCGGGCCTCGGGCCCCGACCGTCCCGCGAGGTCGGTGGGGGTCCGTTCGATGCCTTCGCGCTTCACCATACAGCCACTTAGAGGTAGGCCGAGGCCTCAGTTCTTCCCCAGGAAGACGCCGAAATCGACGCCCACGCGCGTGTAGGCGCGGGGCGTCAAAAACACGTTCTCCTTGGTGGAGTTCGGGAGCATCACCGTGAATTGTTCGGGTCGGACGTCGATTCCCTGGAAGGCCTGCAGGTCGATCCAGACACGCCGCGTCAGAGCGGCGACCGCCCTGAGGCCCGCCTCCATGGTGGGCTCGATCGCCCTCGATCGTCGCGTCATGTCGATCCCCCGGGTCTCGGCCAGGACGAAGTCGAAGCCCCCGCCCACGGCCGGCGAGAGCGAGAGGCGCCGGCCCACGGGGAAGGTCCAGCCCACGGCGACGCGCGCGGGGAAGGTCCGCAACCTCAGCGTGCCCTTGCCGGACGAGAGCGGGATCGGCTCGTCTTCGGGGAGGTCGGCGCCGAGCGTGGCCGCCAGGTCCAGACGTCCGACGCGGGCCGCGCCCGTCAGCAACCCTTCGAGGCGCCACGACGCTCCGTACGGCAGGCGGGCGGCGACGCCGAGACCCAGGCGGCCCGGTCCGCCCGGACGCGGCGCGGGCGGCGGGGCGGGCGGGGGGAGCGGCGCGGGCGCCGGCCGCGCCGGCTCGACGAGGGCCGGGATCGGCGGCTCGTGGTACCCGATGTGCCGCATGTAGCGCTCGACGATGAGCGCGACCGTCTCCGCGATCGCGGCGCACGCGCCGCCCCGCTCGTGGGCGCCGCCCGGACCGGCGGCGCCGCTCTTCGGCAGGTCGAGGTCGCGTTCGAGGCGGAGCGCGCCCGCCGCGTCGCTGATCGTCACGCGCGCGATGCCCTCGGAGGAGATGGCGAGGCCGAGCCGCAGGAGGTTCGGGTTGGCCTCGCGCCCGCGCGCGACGACGCCGGGCATGCGCGCCTCGAGGGCCTCGGCGAGCTGGTCCTGCGTCGGACAGGCCTCGGGGGCGTTCGAGACCTCGCTGACGTCGATCGCGAGGGCGGGCGCGTCGCCGGGCGCGCCCGCGAGGAGCGCCCAGACGGGCAGGAGCGCGACGGCCCACGACACGGCGGACATTTGTAGCCCGACGGAGCGCCGGCCGAAAGGTGGGCGCCGTTCACGCGCGCGGGCGGCGGGGGACGGGCGCGCGCCGGAGGCCCTCGAGGCTGCGCTCCCAGAGCGTGTAGGCGAGGCGCTCGAGGTCGCGATCGGGGCCGCCGAGGCGCACGCTCGCGAGGTGGAGCAGCGAGGGCGCGAGCGCCTCGCGGCGGGCAGCGGTGAGCGCGCGCGTCGCGTGCCGCGTGCGCGCGGCGTGGGCCTC
>DASZWW010000208.1:0-4701 GCA_035546175.1 Polyangia bacterium | reverse complement strand
CACCGTGACGACGGCGACGACGGGGCCGCCCTGGTGCTTGCCGAGCTCGGCGGCCGCGGTCAGCGCCGGCAGAGACGCCGAGCGCACGCTCTTTCCGTCGTCCGACACCTCGCAGAACACGACGACGGCGCCCATCAGATCACCTTCGCTTCGTCGTGGAGCTTGGCCACCAGCTCCTCGACCGAGGCGACCTTGATGCCCGCCTTGCGGCCGGCAGGCGCCTCGTAGGTCTTCACCTTCACGAGCGGCGCGCCGGCGACGCCGAGCTCGGCGAGCGGCACCTCTTTGATCTCCTTCTTCTTGGCCGCCATGATGCCCTTGAGCGACGCGTACCGCTGCGTCTCCTCCCACTCGGTGCCCTCGGGCGCGAGCGCCTCGTTGCGCACGGCCTTCTTGCCGATGATGCGCAGGTCGACGGTCACGACGGCGGGCAGGCGCACGCGCTTCTCCTCGACGCCCGCGTCCACCTCGCGCGTCACCGTCGCGCTCTTGCCGTCGGCGGCGGCGCGGATGCTCGCCAGGAAGGTGGCCTGCGGCCAGCCGAGCAGCCCGGCCAGGATCTGCCCGACCTGGTTCGAGTCGCCGTCGACCGTCTGCTTGCCGAGCACGACGAGGTCGGGCTTCTCGCGCTCGACGACCGCCTTGAGGATGCGCGCGACGGCGTCGGCGTCGAGCGCCGCGTCCTCGGCGCCCACGAGCAGCGCCCGGTCGGCGCCCATGGCCAGGACGCCGCGCAGCTGCGTGGCGACGTCCTTGGGACCGACGCTCACGACGACGACCTCGCCCGAGCGCTCGCCGCCCTTGCCCTTCTCGGTGAGGCGGAGCGCCGTCTCGACGGCGTACTCGTCGAACGTGTTGACCTGCCAGCTCGCGGACGACAGGTCGATCTGGCCGCCCCCGAACTTCAGCTTCTGCTCGGGGTTCGGCACCCTCTTCGCGGTGACCAGGATTTTCACGGCTACACGCTACATCGGCGCATCACGCCGTCAACGTAAGTCGGGTCCAGGTCGGGACCATCGGCCGCGGCCCTAGCCCACCGCCAGCCGGAGCGCCTCCTCGAGGCACATCAGGATCTCGTCGTCGATGTCGACGAGGTAGACCGTCGTCGGCTTGGGCTGGCGGTGCGCCCGCAGCTCGTCGACCATGGCGCGCGCGGCGTCGGCCGGGTCGACGCCGCCGAGCCCCGTGCCCATGCCGGGGATGGCGACGACGTCGAAGCCGTTGCGCGCCGCCGCCAGCATCGCGGCCCGGGTCGCGCGGCGCACGTTCTCGACGCCCACCTTCTCGCCCGGCTGGTCCATCGTCGGGGCGTGGATGACGTGCTTCGCCCAGAGCTTGCCGGCGTTGGTCACGACGGCCGCGCCGACGGCGATCGGCGCGAGCGACATGGCCTCGCGCTGGATGCTCGGGCCGCCCTTGCGAGACAGCGCGGCGGCCACGCCGCCGCCCATGATACCCAGCGAATTCGCGGGGTTGACCACCGCGTCGACATTCATCGTCGTGATGTCGGATTTGGCGAGGTGGATCTGCATGGGCGGGGTCGGAAGCGCGCCGCCAGCTTAACACCGCCCGCGGGCGGCGCGCAAAGTCAGAGGATGCAAAAAGCGGTCTCGTCAGCGACCGCGGGCTCTAACGAAAGATCTGCTCCAGCTCCTTCTCGACCTTCTGCGAGTCGGCGGCGCGGGCGACGGCCAGCTCCTGGACGATGAGGCCCTTCGCCGTGTCGAGCATGCGGCGCTCGCCGAACGAGAGGGGCTTCATGCCCTTGAGGCGATAGAGATCGCGGAAGACCTCGGCGACCTCGAAGAGCGAGCCCGATTTGATCTTCTCCATGAAGCCGCGGTACCGGCGGTTCCAGGTCTGGCGATCGACGTGGATCTCCTTGTCGCGCAGGATGTCGAGGACCTCCTCGATCTCGTCCTCGCGCGCGACGCGGCGCAGGCCGACCTGGTCCGCCTTGTCGACGGGGACGAGGATGCGAAGGCCGCTGTCCAGGGCCTGCAGCACGTAGAAGCGCTGGATGCGGCCGAAGACCTCTTTCTTCTCGATGCCGATGATCTCGGCCACGCCCTGCGAGGGGTAGACGGCCTTGTCACCGATGATGAACTCGAGTGTTGCCACGGCGTGGACCTCCTTGGGTTTTCCATTCTCGGGCCGAAGCCCGAGCGCGTTGCCTGGAGCGTGTTCCCCGTGTTCCCCGCCTGTACCCCGTAAGTCCCCGGAACCAAAACAATTCGCCGGGGGATACTTACGTTTGTCCACAACGGTATCGCTGTCGGCCAAAAGGTGTCAAGGGCCGATTTCGCCCCCCAAGTAGGACAATGAAGTAGGGCAATGATCCTACATCGATCGCCGATGGTGGACGGCGACGCACATCGTTCACCACTCGCGCCGCGGCTCGCGCTATGGTGCCGTTCCGCATGGCGCGGTCCGCATTCGATTCGATGTCCGTACCGCCCGCGCGGTCCGGTGGTGGCTGGAAGGCGATGCTCTGGTTCTCCGTCGCCGCCGCCGGCGTCGGCTTCGCGGGGTACGTCTTCCTCGTTCCCTACCAGAAGATGCAGCACGAGCTCGGGACGCGTACGGCGCTGCTGACGGCGCAGCGCAACGACGCCACCGAGGCGGCGGCCGAGCGCGACAAGCTCAAGGACGAGCTCGCGAAGTTCACCGAGGCCGAGAAGGACAAGGCGGCGGCCGAGGCCAAGCGCAAAGGTGACGTCGACGGGCTCATCGCGGCGCTGCGGCCCAGCCTCGAGCCCCTCGGGGCGACGGTGGCGGTGCAAGAGACTAAGGACGCCGCCAAGGACGCCGGCAAGGACGCCAAGGGCTCCGACGTGCTCGTCGTGAGCTTCCCCGCCGACAAGATCATCGACACGAACGGCATCGACGTGTCGGACGGCGGGGTCGCGGCGCTCAAGATCCTCGCCGAGAACCTCAAGAAGTCCTCGGCGAAGGCCCGCATCCTCGCGCGCGCGTCCGCGGCGCCGCCTCCCAAGGAGCTCAAGAACCTCTTCCACTCGGCCGGCGAGCTGCACGCCGTGCGGGCGGCGCGGCTGCTGTCGGCGCTCGAGGACGCGGGGCTGCCGCCCGCGGCGGTCGCCATCGCGGGCGAGCCCGAGAAGCCTCCGCCGCGCTCGCGCGGCAAGAAGGCCGCGCCGGCGCCCGATCGGGTGGACGTCCAAGTCGAGCCGATGTGACGCGCTGACATGAGGCGCTTCGGGCGCTCGGCACGGGTGGCGTTGGGGGTCGGGGTGAGCCTGGCCGCGCTCGCCGTCGTCGCAGAGGGGGACGCGCGCGCCTACGACTTCTCCATCGACCTGCGCACGATCGGGCAGGGCTACCAGGTGCGCGGCTTCGCGCCGAGCGGCGCCGACGAGCTGCTCACGCGGCGCCGGCTCACGCAGCTGCTCGATCTCTCCGTCTACGACCTCGAGCCCGCGGCCTGGCACGGTGACGACGCGGACCACACGGCGCGCAACGTCCTCTACGTCGACGCCTCGCTGCGCTTCGACAGCGATTTCGGCGGCTACATGACGGGGCGGCCGCAGGGCGTCGACGAGATCCGCGAGCTGCAGCAGAGCCAGGTCGACGTGCTCTGGGCCTTCGTGGGCGGCCGGCGCATCGGCGGGCGGGTCGACTTCCAGCTCGGGCGGCAGGTGCACTTCGACCTGATCGACTTCTACGCGTTCGACGGCGCCGACGTGCTCGCGCGGGCGACCCGGCTCCTCGCCGCCGAGGCCTTCGGCGGCACGGAGGTGCGCGGCGAGCTGCCGCTCTCGTCGCCGATGTACGAGCTCGACGGCACGAGCGCCGGCTCGCGCGACCCGGCGACCCGCCCGGCGCAGAATTCGCAGATCCGTCCGCTGGCGGGCGCGGCGCTCGTCTTCGGCGGCGATGCGGACGCGGCGTCGCCCGTGCAGGCGCGGCTCAGCTACCGGCGCATGTGGGCGGCGACGGCGGACCAGCTGCCGGGCGAGCCCAGCTCGGGCGTCGACGACGAGAAGGTCGGGCTCACGGCGAGCGCCTCCATCGCGCGGCGGGTCTTCCTCACGGCGGGGCTGCGCTACAACCTCCTGCTCGCGAGCTTCGACGACGAGCAGGTCGGGGTGCGGGCGCGGGTCACGGCCCGCCAGCAGGTCGGCGTCGAGATGGCGTACCTCGCGCCGACCTTCGACGGCGACTCGATCTGGAACGTGTTCGCCACGGGCGCGTACCGCGACCTGCGCGGAAGCTACGAGCTCGCGCTCGGCGAGGGGCTCAAGCTCTACGCGCGCGGGTTCGCGCGCCACTACGACGCCGTGGACGGCGAGCCGGCCGACGCCGCGCGCTGGGCGGGCGGCGGCAACGCCGGGGCGGCGTGGCGGCGGCGCCGCGGCGTCCTGCGCCTCGACGGCTACTTCGACGGCGGCTTCGGCGGGCGCAAGACGGGCGCCGACCTCTCGGGGCGCTGGGACCTGCGGCCGCGGGCCCTCGAGCTCGAGGGCCGCCTCACGGGGTACGAGTGGAGGTCGGACCAGCAGTCGGCGACCGACAGGGGCGTGGTGTTCGGGGTGCAGGCGGGCGGGCGCTTCCGGCTCGGGGAGGGCACGCGCCTCCACCTGCTCGTCGAGGACAACCTCGGCTCGTTCTACGCCGCGCAGTACCGCGGGCTCGCCGTCCTCGAGGTGGACGCCTCGATATGAGCGCCGCGCGCCTCGTCCC
>DASZWW010000207.1:0-1632 GCA_035546175.1 Polyangia bacterium | reverse complement strand
CGCCCGTCCCCGTCCCGATCGTCCCGCCGCTCCCCGCGGGCGCGCCGAGGCCGCTCGCTCCTCCGGCGCCGGTCGAGGGCGGTGCGCCCGCGTCGCGGTGGCGATAGAGCTGCTCAGGATCGCCGCAGGCGACCGCGGCCGCGCAGAGGAGCCCCAGGAGACCCGATCGCGCGCGCCGGCTCATGGGCCGCGATCTTAGGTTTGGTCCCGTCGATCAATCGCGGAAAAGCGCACGAGGGGCGCTGGTCAACAACCAAGGTTGACCAGCGCGAGGCGGGACCTCTCGCTAGGACGTCATCAACGGCATCGGCGCGCGCCGCTCGACGGCCGCCCTGGCGACGAGCCGAAGCACCGCATCGAAGGCGTAGGGCTTCGCCAGGAAGTAGGGCGTGCCGACGAGGGAGGCGACCCGGGCGAGGTTCGCGACACCCGACATGAGCAAGATCGGGATCTTCTCCTGGCCGACGTCGTGCACGAACATTCGGTACGTCATCTCCGGACCCGTGAGCCGCGGCATCTCCACGTCGAGGAGCACGACATCGGGCTGGCGCGCCTCGACGAGCGCCAGGCCCTCCTCGCCGTCGCGCGCGACGCGCACCGTGTGGCCAGCGCCCTCGAGCAGCGCCGCGAGCAGCTCGGTCAGATCGGGGTCGTCGTCGACGAGGAGGAGGTCGGCCACCGTCGCGTCTCCTGCTGAGGACTCTGGCCTCCGGGGGCGGGCGCGCCAACGAAGGAGATCTCTCAATGAGGCGTCTCGAGGTGACGGGCACGTCCGCGCGGACCTAGCATTTCGGGCATGAGGCACCTCCGTTCATGGCTGGTCGTGTGGGGCGTGCTCGGCTCGTTGTTCACCGCGCCCGCTCGCCTCCGCGCCCAGGAGGCGGCGGCCGTGACCTGCAAGGACGGCTCGACGTCGAAGGCGGGCAAGGGCGCGTGCTCGCATCACGGCGGCGTCGCCAAGGCGGGCGCGGCGGCGCCCGCGCCGAGCGGGGCGCCGCCGCCTCGCAACGACAACGCGGCGCCGCCGGCGGCCGCGCACCGGACGCCCGGTCGTGCGACGCCGCCGCCCGCCGCGGCGCCCGGCAAGCCCACCGCCAAGTGCAGGGACGGCTCGCTCTCGTACAGCGCGCACCACGGCGGCGCGTGCTCGCACCACGGCGGCGTCGCGCAGTGGCTCGACGGCTCCTGAGCCAAACGAACAATTGCAATGAAGCGCTCAACGAGCGCGTAACGGGCTCAATCGCAAATTGAGCCCACGTTCGTTGGCGGTCCCTCGAGCGGACGCGCCCCGGTCATCGGGCCGGGAACCATCGCCGCGGCGATCACGTCATATTCGCCGCCTCGGGGCCACACCGGAGAGGAGCGCTGCCATGAGCTCGAAAGCGTCGCTTGCGTCGTTGGCGTCCATACTGTTCTCGATCGCGCTCGCCAGCTGCGGCGGCGCGAGCCCGGCCATCAGCAAGGACGGCGGAGGCTCCGCCGGCGCCTCTGGCGCGGGCGGCGACATGACGGGCGCGGGCGGCGACATGACGGGCGCGGGCGGCGACATAACGGGCGCGGGCGGCGACATGACGGGCGTGGGCGGCGCCGTGACCGGGGCCGGCGGCGACGCGACGGGCGCGGGCGGCGGGG
>DASZWW010000206.1:0-4283 GCA_035546175.1 Polyangia bacterium | reverse complement strand
TGGGGACGATCGACCTCGCCGAGTCGGTGCTCGAGCGCGGCAAGAACCCGCAGCGCACGGCGCACTTCATCCAGCCCGCGCTCACGACGGCCGCCGTGATGTCGAGGCTGGCCCGGGACGCGACGTTCGCGGCGACGTTCTCGGGCGGCGTCGCCGGCGTGCCGCTGTTCGTCGCCGGCGCGAAGGCGGGGCAGGGGCGCTTCTTCGTCGCGACCCTGTCGAACACGGTGTACGCGCTCGACGAGACGACGGGCGCGGTCATCTGGATGCACAGCATCGGCACGGGCGGCCACGGCATCATCGGCACCCCGGTCATCGACGCCACGAGGCGCGTCATCTTCGTCGCCGCCGACGCCAACGCCGGCAACCACCTCATCGACGCGCTGTCGATCGACACGGGCGACGAGGTGGCCGGCTGGCCCGTCGACGTCTCGAAGCTGTCGTCGAACGGCGTCAACTTCAACTCGCCCGACCAGAACCAGCGCGGCGCGCTCTCGCTCGTCAACGGGACGCTCTACGTGCCCTACGGCGGCTACTATGGCGACGGCGGCAACTACCACGGCTGGGTCGTGGCCGTCGACGTCACGCGCCCCGCGAGCGCCGCCGGCTGGGCCACGGCGGGCCAGCAGGAGGGCATCTGGGCGCCGGGCGGCATGGCCTCCGACGGCAACGGCGTCTTCGCCGTCACGGGCAACAACGGCAGCGCGCCCACCGACCACCTCGACAGCGAGGAGGTCGTGCGCGTCACGGGCCTCGCGCAGGCGCAGCGCGACGGCGCCAACCGCTTCTGGCCGGACATCTGGCGCACGGGCATGGACATGGGCGACAAGGACTTCGGCTCTTGCAGCCCCCTCGTCATCGCCGCGACGGGCGGCACGCCGGCGTCGCTCGTCGTCGCGCCCGCCAAGCCCGGCCACGTGTACTTCCTCGACGACAAGAACCTCGGCGGCCTGGCCGGCCAGGCGGCCGACCTCGTCGTCGCGAGCACGGGCGCCGAGTCGGTGTACGTGACGCCGACGGCCTACATGACGGCGTCGGGCCCCCACGTCGTCATCAGCACGACGGTGGGCGCCGTCTGCCCCGACGGCACGAAGGACAGCCAGCTCGTCGGCATCCGGCTCGACACCTCGACCAAGCCCCTCACGCCGAGGATCGTGTGGTGCGCCGCGACCGCCGGCGACGACGACATCCGCCGCCGCTCGTCGATCTCGACGACGACCGACGGCAAGTCGAACCCCCTCGTGTGGTTCATGAACGGCGCCAAGCTCAACGCCTTCGACGGCGAGACGGGCGCCGTCGTCTACGCCGGCGGCGCCGACACCGACAGCTGCGGCGGGATCCGCCGCCACACCTCGCCCATCGCCGCCAACGGCCGCATCATCGCGGCCGGCGACGGCCACCTCTGCTCCTGGTCGCTGCACTAGACCGCTCCGCCCGCGCCGGGCGACGTCAGGGCGCCGGCGGCACGAGGCGGGCGCGCGCGGCGCGCACGGCGTCGGCGGAGCCGGCCAGGACGAGCACGTCGCCGGCGGCGAGGGGCTCGTCGCCGGTGGGGACGAGGGTCTCGCCCGAGGGGCGGCGCAAGGCGACCACGGTCGCGCCCGTGAGCCCGCGCAGGTCGAGGCCCTTGAGCGTGCGGCCCACGCCCGCGGAGCCCGCGGCGAGCTCGACGAGCACGGGATCGCCGAGGCCCGGGATGAGGTGGCGCGCTTCGTGGAGCGCGCCCGCGCCGTGATCGGCGGAGCGCGCCTCGGCGGCGAGGAGCTCCTTGATGGCGAGCGCGCCGGCGCGCGCGTGGGCGTCGACGTTGGTCGCGGTCCGCCAGAGCGGCCAGGCGAGCAGCCCGAGGCCGACGGCGAGCGCGACGGCCATGGGCACGACGGGCACGAACGGCTGGACGATCGCCAGGAAGGGGACGCCCACGAGCACGAGGATCATCAGCTGGAGACCCACGACGAGCCCCCGGCGTGGCGCCGCCGCCAGGTCGACGCCGTCGCCTTGCGCGGGCAGCGCCTCGGCCGCCAGCGCGGCGCCGAGCGTGCGCGCGACGCGGATCGTCCCCGCGACGAAGGGCCCGGCGGCGAGCGCGGCCGCGCCGAGGACGAGGGCGTGGGCGACCCGCGGGGCGAGGCCGAAGCGCGCCCGCACGATGCGCTCGACGGGCTGGGCGGCGAGCGCCGTCGCGATGACGATCCCCGCCACGAGAGCGGCGTCGAGGGCCAGGAACGCGGCCAGGCGCGGCAGGCGCGGGATTCGGCGCGCCCCCGGCGTCCTCGGCTCGTGCAGGCGCTGCACCCACGAGCCGTAGAGCGACGCGTAGGTCTGCAGGGCGTGCGGCAGCTTGCGATCGACGAAGGCGGCGAACGCGCCCGAGGCGCGGATGAGCCAGGGCGTGACCAGGGTGGTGACCGCCGAGATCGCCACGGCGACCGGATACAGGAACGGCCGCGTCACGCCCGCGCTCACGCCGACGCCCGCGATGATGAACGAGAACTCGCCGATCTGCGCGAGGCTCATGCCGGCCTGGATCGACGTGCGCACGTCGTGGCCCGCGAGGAAGGCCCCGAACGAGACGCCCACCAGCTTGCCGGCGATCACGACCAGCGTCAGCACGCCCACCGCCGGCGCGTGCACCCAGATGAGCCGCGGATCGATCTGCATGCCGACGGCCACGAAGAAGACCGCCGCGAAGACGTCGCGCACGGGCGCGACCAGCGGCTCGATGGTCGCGACCTCGCCCGACTCCGACACGAGCGCGCCGGCCAGGAACGCCCCGAGGGCCACCGAGTAGCCGAGCTGCTCCTCGAGCAGCGCGAACGCGAAGCAGATGCCCACGCAGGCGATCACGATCGTCTCGGGCCGCCCGACGCGCACGACCATGCGCACGAGCCGCGGCACGACGAGCAAGCCCGCGACGACGCTCAGCGCGAGCAGCCCGCCGAGGCGCCCCGCGATGCGCGCGAGGTGGCCCAGCGACACCTCGGCGCCCGAGGCGACCGCCGTGAGCACCGCCAGCAGCACGACGGCGATGAGGTCCTCGAAGATGAGGATGCCGAAGACGACCTCGCTGATGCGGCCCTTGACGCCGCGCTCCTCGAAGGCCTTGAGGATGATCGTCGTGCTCGAGATCGCGATGAGCGCGCCCGTGAAGAGCCCCTCCTGGCGCGTCCACCCGAGCGCCCCCGCGACCAGGTACCCGAGCCACAGCATGAGGCTGCACTCGATGACGGCGACGATCCCCGCCGAGCCGGCCACGCGCACGAGCTTCTTCAGGCTGAACTCGAGCCCCATCCCGAACATCAGCAGGATGACGCCCAGCTCGGAGAACGTGTGGGCGACGCCCTCGTCGGCGACGAGCGGCACGGGCAGATG
The DNA here is from genome assembly GCA_035546175.1 of Polyangia bacterium. Taxonomy (GTDB): domain Bacteria; phylum Myxococcota_A; class Polyangia; order Fen-1088; family Fen-1088; genus DASZFV01. The sequence continues at coordinate 911 of DASZWW010000206.1, read as the reverse complement.
CGGCCCGACGATGAGGCCGGCGAGCAGATAGCCGAGGACGACCGGCTGGCGCAGCCGCTGAAAGAGGACCGTCGTGACGGCCGCGACGGTGAGGATCACCGCCAGGCTGGCGAGCAGCGAGGCGCCGCTCGTCGCCGAGGCCGAGATCGGTGTCGCGAAGGCGGTCATCGTCGGGCCCGGCGCGGCCGGGGCCCCGACGATGTTCCTGGACGGGGGCGCCGGTCGCAACTTCGACGTCGCCGCGGCCCGGGCACCTTCGGCGCGGCCCGCTCGCGCGGGCCGTCCCTCAGGACGGCAGCGCCGCCATGCGCCGCTTCATCTCCTCGGGCGAGACGTCCTCGACGTGGGTCATGAGCGTCCAGACGTGCCCGAAGGGATCCTCGACCGTCGCCGTGCGGTCGCCGTAGAACTGGTTCGCCAGCGGCCGCTTCGTCTTCACGCCCGCCTCGACGGCGCGCTTGAAGAGCGCGTCGACGTCGGGGACGTAGAGGCAGAGGCCGGTCGACGTGCCGCCGAGCGCGCGCGGGCTCTTCGTGACGGCGTCACCCATCGTGTTCTCGTCGGCGAGCATCAGGCGCGAGTCGCCGATCTGGAGCTCCGCGTGCGCGACCGTGCCGTCGGGCATGGGCATGCGCACGAGCTCCTCGGCGCCGAAGGCCTTCTTGTAGAACGCGATCGCGTCGCTCGCGCCCTTGATGCTGAGGTACGGCGTGAGCGTGTGGTATCCGTCGGGGATCGGCTTCACCTTCGCGGCCATGGGCTCCTCCTTCCAGCTTCGAGGGCACCATAGGACCGCGCGGCTAGCGCGGCCAGCCAATTTCAGGTGACGGGACGCGCCGGCGCTCAGCGCGCGAGGCCGCGCGCGCGCGGTCCCGCCGCGGCGCGGAGGGCGGCGTGGTGCGCGGCGCGGT
>DASZWW010000205.1:0-8148 GCA_035546175.1 Polyangia bacterium | reverse complement strand
CACCGGCGCAGCGGGCGCCGCAGGCAACACCGGCGCCGCCGGCGCAGCGGGCAGCACCGGCGCAGCGGGCGCCGCAGGCAACACCGGCACAGCGGGCGCAGGGGGTAACACGGGCACAGCCGGCGCCGCGGGCGCCGCGGGCGCGGCGCCGCTGCCGTGGAGCTCCGTCACCGTCTACGAGACGGCGAAGCCCGCGGCGAGCGGGACGTTCGGCCCGAGCGACAAGCTCGTCGTGAAGGCCGCCGTGCTCAAGACGGCCAGCACGCGGACCGCGAAGGTCACCGTCACGCCGGCGACGCAGCGGCAGGCGATCGTGGGGTTCGGCGTGTCCCTGACGGAGGCCTCGGCGCTCTCGATGAGCAAGCTCTCGACGTCCAAGCGGCAGGAGATCATCGACGCCTACTTCAGCCCCGGCCAGGGCCACATGACGCTCGCCCGCGTGCACATCGGCAGCTGCGACTTCGCCTTCGCGCCGTACCAGTACGCCCAGAGCCCGCCCGGCGATCTCTCCGACTTCAGCACCGCGCACGAGAGCGCGAGCGGCGTCATCAAGCTGATCCAGGACGCGCAGACCGCCGCCGGGGGCGCCGGCAAGCTCAAGCTCGTCGCCTCGCCCTGGACGGCGCCGCTGTGGATGAAGACGACGGCGGCGTGGGACGCCGGCACCCTCAAGACGTCGAGCTACGACGCCTTCGCGCAGTACATCGACCTCTACATCGACCAGATGGCGGCGAACGGGATCCCCATCTGGGCCGTCACGCCCGAGAACGAGCCGGAGCACGTCGGACAGTTCGAGACCATGAGCATGACCCCGACGACCGAGGGCAACTTCATCTCGCAGAGCCTCGGCCCCAAGCTGGCGGCGCGCAACCCGCCCGTCGCCATCCTCGGCTTCGATCACAACAAGGGCACGTCGCTGCAGACGTGGGCCACGGGGCTCTACGGCAACGCCGCGGCCAAGCCCTACCTCGCGGGCCTGGCGAGCCACTGGTACGGCTCGAGCATCAACCCGTTCACCGACTCGCTCGACGCCGCGCACGCGCTCGCCCCCACCCTGCTCCTCATCGGCACCGAGCAGGGCCTCTCCGCCATCCACCCGCCCATCCCCACCGACGCCTGGAAGAACGACGCGTGGTACTGGGGTCCGAACTCGCCCGACTGGGCGTGCACCTTCGGCCCGCCCAACACGTGCACGACCGCCGGCCACCCGTTCGTCGTCGGCGCCTACCGCGTCGCCGAGGACATCATCGCCAGCTTCAACCACTGGCAGAGCGGCTGGATCCAGTGGAACGCCGTGACCGACAAGTACGGCGGCCCGAGCCACGGCATCAACGCCGGCGCCGTGACTTACCCCGGCACGCGCGCCATGTCGCCGTACATGGTCGACCTCTGCGGCCAGGAGTCGTGCGCCGATCCGACGGGCACGGCGACGGCGTTCAACGGGACGCAGGACGTCTACGACACGCCCACCCTCTACGTGCTCCAGCACTTCAGCCGCTTCATGCTCGCGGGCGGCCACGTCGTGGCCAGCGCCGTCGATCCGTCGCTCGTGATGACGACGGCGTACGCGGGCAGCGGCTGGACCTACGACGCGCCCGACTTCATGGCGCTCGCGGTCGCCAACCCCGACGGCTCGCTGGCCGTGGCCCTGCTCAACGAGAAGGCCACCGCCGTCGACTACCAGATCGCGCTCGGCCCGCAGGCCGTCGAGGGCACGATCTCGGCGGCCGCGCTGCAGACCGTCGTCATCAAGCCCTGACCTCGGGACAAGACCAGCGCTCGGCCGGCGGGCGCGCTCAGCGGGCGACCGAGGATTCGCCGCTCGCGACCAGCACCCGGCGCAGCTGCGCGCGGTCGGCGATCGAGACGGCGGAGGTGGACGGCTCGCCGCCGCTGACCATGGTCAAGCGACAGCCGCGCGACCAGAGGATCTCGAAGAACGACTCGAGGAGCGCGGCCCAGGCGCCGGGGACGAGCACGCGCCTGGGGACGCTGAGCTCGACCTCGCTGGGACGGGCGACGAGGAGGGTGGCGAGCTCGCGGCGGAGCAGGCTCGTCGAGGCGGGCGAGAGCTCGCCGCGCAAGACGATGCGAAAGGCTCCGGCGCGCGTGCAGACGATCGAGAAGGACATGAATGGCCTCGACGTCGGAGATGCAGCTTCCATTCCACCGCACCGCCCCGCCGGCCCCGGGCGCGGCGCGCGGCGCGCGTAAAAGGATCGGACGCTCCGGCGCCGGGCGGTCGAAAACGTGACGGCTCACGGCGAGGCCGTCTCTCGCTTCGCCTCGGCGGCGCGCTTGAGGTTGGCGAGGGCGCCGGCGAGATCGTCGGCGCTCGTCTCCGCGGGGCTCTTGGGGCTCGAGGCGTCGGGGATGAGCGGCCCCAGGGCGCCGCGCGCCCGCTCGAGGTCGCCCTCGAGCTCGCGGATGCGCGCCACGACGGCGGCGAGCTCGGGCGCGCCCGGCTCGAGCGCGGCGATCTCGCCTTCGAGCGCGACGACCTGGTCGTGGATCTCGTCGACCGTCATCCCCCAAGCCTAAGCATTCATCGGGACGGCGCCGCGGCGGCGGCGCGCGGTGCGCATCATCAGGTAGAGCGCGGGCGTGAAGAAGAGGTTCAGCACCGTCGACAGGAGGATGCCGCCGAAGAGCACGGTGCCCATCGAGTGGCGGCCGTTCGCGCCCGAGCCCGTCGCGAACACGAGCGGCAGGATGCCGAGGAGGAACGCGAACGACGTCATGAGGATCGGCCGCAGCCGCAGCATCGCGGCGTCCATGACGGCGTCGTGGGCCGTCTCGCCCTTGCGGCGCAGCTGCTCGGCGAACTCGACGATGAGGATGGCGTTCTTGCTCGCCAGGCCGATGAGCATGAGGAGCCCGATCTGGCAGAAGACGTCGTTGACGAGCCCGCGCAGCCCCTGCGCCCCGAGCCCGCCCAGCAGGGCCAGGGGCACGGCCAGGATGATGATGAAGGGCAGCGCGAAGCTCTCGTACTGCGCGGAGAGCACGAGGAACACGACGGCGAGGCCGAGCGCGAAGATCACGAGCGCCTGGTGGCCGCCGCGCACCTCCTCCCAGCTCTGGCCGGACCAGTCGTAGGCCAGGTCGCCCCCGAGCGTCTTGTCCGCCGCGCGCCGCATGGCCTCGATGGCCTGGCCGCTCGACACGCCGGGGGCCGGCGCGCCGTTGAGCTCGATCGAGCGGTAGAGGTTGTAGTGGCTGATGACGGCCGGGGCGGTCTGCATCTTCACGGTCACGAGGCTGTCGAGCGCCGTGAGCCCGCCGGCGCGCGAGCGCACGTAGAGCTGGCCGATGTCGCGCGGTCCGGCCCGGTACTGGGGCGCCGCCTGGGCGTACACGCGGTACGATCGGTTGGCGAAGTCGAAGTCGTTGACGTAGGCGGAGCCGAGGTACACGCCGAGCGCGTCGCCGATCTGGTCGAGCGGGATGCCCACGCTCTCGGCCTTCTGGCGATCGATCGTCACCGAGAGCTGGGGATCGTCGACGCTGAAGGTCGTGAACAGCGCGCCGACGCGCCCGCTCTTCGTCGCCTCGGCCACCAGCGCCTCGTGCGCGCGCGCGAGCCCGGTGAAGTCGGCGCTCGCGCTGCGGTCGAGGATCTCGAACGTCAGGCCGCCCGTCGAGCCCTGGCCCTGGATGGGCGGCGGCAGGAACGGGATGACGAGCGCGCCCGGCAGCGCGAGCAGCCGGCGCTGCAGCTGCCCGACGAGGGCCTTGGCCGAGTGCGCCTCGCCGCCGCGCTCGGAGATGGGCGTGAGGCTCGCGAACAGGACGGCGCGGTTGGCGCCGTTGCCGGCGAAGTTGAAGCCCATCACCGAGAAGAGGTCCTGCACCTCGGGGTGCCGGCGCAGCTCGCCTTCGACCTGCTGGGCGATGCCCGTCATGTACTCGAGCGACGCGCCCTGCGGCCCGATCATCTGGACGATGACGTAGTTCTGGTCCTCGTCGGGGACGAAGCCGCTCGGCACCCAGCGGAACACGAGCACGGTGGCGGCGAGCCCCGCGAGGAAGGCCAGGCCCGCCCAGCGGAGGTGCCCGACCTGCCAGCGCAGCGCGCGCCGGTAGCCGCGGCGCAGCCCCTCGAAGCCGCGGTTGAACCAGCGGAAGAGCACGAACTCGCGCCGCGGGCGCCGGGGGTCGCCGGGGCGCGCGCGCATGAGCAGCGCCGCGAGCGCCGGCGAGAGCGTGAGGGCGTTGAAGGCCGAGATGGCCACCGAGAAGGCGATGGTGAGCGAGAACTGGCGGTAGAGGCGCCCCGTCGTGCCCGAGAGGAAGGCCACGGGCGCGAAGACGGCGATGAGCACGAGCGAGGTCGCCACGACGGCGCCCGCCACCTCGCCCATGGCGCGGCTGGCGGCGGCGTGCGGATCGTGGTGGCCCTCCTCGGCGAGGTTGCGGGAGATGTTCTCCACGACGACGATGGCGTCGTCGACGACGAGGCCCGTCGCCAGCACGATCCCGAACAGCGTGAGCGTGTTGATCGAGAACCCGAAGGCCTTGACGAAGATGAACGTCCCCACGAGCGAGACGGGGATCGTGACGGCCGGGATCACGGTGGCGCGCCCGCTCTGCAGGAAGAGGAAGATCACCAGGATGACGAGGACGATGGCCTCGACGAGGGTCTTGAGCACCTCGCGGATCGACTCGCGGACGGCGATCGTCGGATCGAAGGCGATCTTGTACTTCATGCCCGGCGGGAAGGCCGGCGCCAGGCGCGCCAGCTCCTCGCGCACGGCGGCCTCGAGGGCGAGCGCGTTGCCGCCGGCCTGCTGGAAGACGCCGATGCCGACGGCGTCGCGCCCGTCGAAGCGGAGGTTGAGCGAGTAGTCCTCGGCGCCCAGCTCGGCCGTGCCCACGTCGCGCAGCGAGACGAGCGTGCCGTCGTCGCCGCGCTTGAGCACGAGGTCCTCGAACTGGCGCGGCTCGGTGAGGCGGCCCGAGGCGCGCACGCTGATCTGGAACGTCTGCCCCGCGGGCGCGGGCGGCTGGCCGACCTGCCCGGCGGCGATGATGGCGTTCTGCTCGCGCAGCGCCGCGACGACGTCGGCGGCCGTGAGGGCGCGCGCCGCGAGGCGCACCGGATCGAGCCACAGGCGCATCGCGTACTTGCGCTCGCCGAAGACGCGCACGTCGGCCACGCCCGGGATGCGCTTGAGCTCGTCGCGCACGTACAGATCGAGGTAGTTGCTGATGAAGATGTTGCTGAGGGCCGGGTCCTCGGAGAAGAACCCGGCGGCCACGACGATGGCCGGCGTGGTCTTGGAGATGATGACGCCCGTGTTCTTCACCTCGGCGGGCAGGCGCGGCAGCGCGGCGTTCACGCGGTTCTGGACGTCGACGGCCGCGAGGTCCTTGTCGCGCCCCACGTCGAAGGTCACGGTGATGAGGCTCGTGCCGTCGCTGCCGCTCGTCGAGCTCATGTAGCGCATGCCGTCCGCGCCGTTGATCTGCTGCTCGAGCGGCGTCGTGACGGCGGACTCGACGACCTGGGCGCTCGCGCCGACGTAGTTGGAGAGCACCTGGACCTGCGGCGCCGCGAGCTCGGGGTACTGCGCGACGGCCAGCGTCGGGATGCTCACGGCGCCGCCGAGGACGATGAGGATCGCGCACACCGAGGCGAACACGGGGCGGCGGATGAAGAACTCGGCGAACACGCGCCCTCCCCTAGCCGCCCGGCGCGCTCGGGCCGCCGCCCGGCCCCGGCGCCAGCGGCGTCACGGGCGCGCCCGGACGCAGCTTCTGCACGCCCGAGACGACGATCCTGTCGCCCACCCTCAGGCCCGCGAGCACGGCGAAGGTCTGCCCCTCGACCTGGCCCACCCGCACCGGCTGCAGCTCCGCGACGAGGCCCTGGCCCGCGTGCTCGCGCACCGCCCACACGAACGACTGGCCGGCGCGGCTCTGCACGGCGAGCACGGGCACGACCGGCCCCTCGCGCCGGCTCCAGATGACGCGCGCGCGCGCGAACTGCGCCGAGCGCAGGTGGCCGTCGCGGTTGTCGATGACGGCCTTGACGAGGACCGTCTGGGTCGCGGGGTCGGCGCGCGGCGAGACGAAGCTGACCCGGCTCGGCGCGAGCGTGCGCCCCGCGGCGTCGACGATCTCGAGGGGCGTCCCCACCTTCAGCGTCGGCGCGCGCTCGAGCGGGACGTCGAGGAGCGTCTCGAGCACGTCGTTGTCGTCGAGGGTCGTGAGGAGCGTCTGCGGGTTGACGAGATCGCCGAGCTTCACCGGGATGTCCCCGACGGTGCCCTCCGCCGGCGCCGTGACCTTGAAGTAACCGAGCTGGATGGACGCGGCCTGGACCTGCGCCTCGCTCGAGGCGGCGCTCGCCTCCGCCTGCTCGAGCTGGTTCTCGGCCTGGTCGACGTCGGCGCGCGTGGCCGCGCCGCCCGCGAAGAGCTTCTCGACCCGCTTCGTCTGCCGCCGCCAGTACGCGAGCGTGGCACGGCTCGCGTCACGGGCGGCGCGCTGCGCGCGCACCGTCGCCTGCTGGCGCGAAGGATCGATCTGCATGAGCGCCGTCCCGCGCGACACGCGCGCGCCCGGCGCGACGAGGATGCGCGTCACGTACCCGTCGATCTGGGGCAGGACCCGTACGGACTGACGCGGCCGCAGGATCGCCACGTACTCGGTGGCGTCGCGCAGGGGGGCCGTCCCGACGGTCGCGATCTGGACCGGCATGGCCGGCGGCCGCGGCGGCGCCTTCGAGGCGGCGCTCGCGGTGCACCCCGCGACCGCCACAGCCAACATCCCGACCGCCCGCATCCCGCTCCGCCTTCCCCGCCTCTCCCCAGCCGTGTCGGGGAAGATGGCCACCGCCGCGCCCGGGGACAACCCCTGCTCGCACGAACATGCGATGGTGCGGCCGCCTCATCGAGGCGCAGCTCGTGCACGGCGCCGGCGGCACGGGCTCCTCGGCGAGGTGGGAGGACAGCTTCACCGTCGATCTCGGCTTCGCCTTCGGCAGCCGAGGCTCACATCGTCGGCGTCGGGCGCACCGAGGTCAGCGGCGTCTGCTTCTTGAGCATCTTGCCGCCGTCGCCCGTCAGGCGCAGGTAGTAGTCGGACGAGCACGCGGTGCCGTCCTCGTCGAGGGGGAGCAAGCCAGAGCCCGCGGGGACGTCGGCGGTCGTCGCGGCGGTCTTCGCGATCTGGTTGCCCTCGTTGTACTCGTCGTACATCGAGACGTAGAGGCCGTCGGCGCCGATCTCGATCATGTTGAAGAGCTGGTGCCACATGAAGTCGCCGTGGTGGCGCTGGCGCTCTTGCAGGTCGCCGGGGAGGACGCACGGCTGGTAGCGCTTGCCGCGCGCGTGCAGGTACGCGACGTCGCCCTCGTTGTAGGCCTTGCGGTTCGCGTCGGAGCCCGCCGCGTCGCCGATGACGCCCACCATCCACGGCGAGATGGCGTCGAGCGCGTCGAAGACCGGGCCGAAGCCGGCGCGCGCCCAGCGGGTGCCGTCGGCGGTGCGCCAGTCGTTGCCCACGCCGCCGATGACGTACATCCCGAGGCCCTTGAAGTAGTCGATGACGTCGAGCTGCGTCTCCGCCGTGCCGGGGCTGCCGCTGTAGCCGATGGCCCAGATCGCGACGACCGGCTTGCCGTCCTGCTTGGCGTAGGCCGGCGAGCTCGGCAGGTGGAGCTCGCCCACGATGTGCGTCGTCCAGTCGCTCTTGAGATCGTCCTGGAACGTCGTCCACCCGGTGATGTCGTACATGACGTAGAACTTGCGGCCGTGCGCGAGGGCGGCGTCGCGCACGTGGGCGGCGACGACGTTGCGCGCCTCGCCCGTGCCGCGGAAGTCGCCGAAGCGCTGCAGCGCGATCGTGTCGATGCCGGCGTCCTGCATCCACTTGACCTGCGTGTCGACCGTCGAGGCGTCCCAGTCCGAATAGAGCGTCGCGGGACCGCCGCCGCCGAGGTCGGCGAAGCCCGTCGGGTAGGTCTTGGCGTACTCCTTCATGTCGGGCCACGACTTGATCGAGAGGTTGCTCGCGGTCGGCGTGTCGCGGTCGGCCGTCCAGTGCCACCACGGCGGCGTGATGCCCGACCCGTCGTTCGCGGCGTCGAACCAGCCCTGGTAGCCGACCGTGACCTTGCCGGCGATGTCCCCGCCGCTGTCG
>DASZWW010000204.1:0-5523 GCA_035546175.1 Polyangia bacterium | reverse complement strand
GGCCGCCCGTCCGCTTCGGCTCCGTCCGCTTTCGGACCCGTATCCGAACTCAAGCACGGACGGGCGGGCTGCCCATCCTTACCTTCCGATTCCCGGCACGCCATGAGCAGATGGCTGGCGGCGCAGACGCCGACGATCGTCGAGAAGCCGATCAGGCGATGATGCGGATAGGGAAACATCACGTCGTTGCCCTCGATCGCGTACGCGACCAGCGCGGAGACGGCGGCGACGGCCGCGCCCGCGACGAGCGCCACGACGGCGCCGATCTTCGCGGCCGAGCGCGGGCGCGGCGGCGCGTCCGCGTCGACCTCGGAGGCCGAGGCGCCGAACGTCGTGCGCACGACGCCGGCCACGGGCGGCGCCGTGGAGCTGGCCGCCGCGGCCATGGCCGTATCGGCCGCGCCCAGTGACGCCGCCGCGCCGGGGACGGTCGTCATGCGCGCGATGTAGCCCTGCAGCCGCTCGGAGACGACGCGCATGCTGGCGGGCCGCTGCGCGGGGTCCTTGCGCAGGAGCGCCAGCGTCAGCTCGGCGAGCGCCTCGGGCACCGTGGGGTTCGACGCGCGCGGGTCCGGCGGCGCCTCGGTGAGGTGCGCCACCATGAGCTCGCCGAAGTTGTCCTTCGTGAAGGGCGGCCGTCCCGTCAGCATCTCGTACATCACGCAGCCGAGCGAGTAGAGGTCGGTGCGGAAGTCGATCGCCGCCGAGTCGCGGCACTGCTCGGGCGACATGTAGAGCGGCGTGCCCATCACGGCCCCGCTGCGCGTCTTGTGGACCTGCCCGGCCTGCAGATCGCCGGCGAGCTTGGCGATGCCGAAGTCGACGAGCTTGATCGAGTCCGGCGGCTCGCGCTGCACGAACATGTTCTCGGGCTTGAGGTCGCGGTGGACGATGCCCTTGGCGTGCGCGGCGTCGAGCGCGTCGGCGAGCGACCGCACGAGCCGCGCCACGACGAGCGGCTGCAGCGCGCCCTGCCGCGCGAGCACCGCCGCGAGCGTCTCGCCCGTGAGCAGCTCCATGACGATGTAAGGCCGGCCGGACGCGTCGACCTCGCAGTCGAAGATCTGCACGATGCCGGGGTGCGCGATGGCGGACGTCGCGCGCGCCTCGAGGAAGAAGCGCTCGAGCAGGTCCGGCCGATCGACGAGCTCGCGGGCCAGGAGCTTGAGCGCCGCCTGGCGCTTGAGGTGCCGGTGCTCGGCCAGGTAGACCTGGCCCATGGCGCCTGCCCCGAGCTGCTTCAGGATCCGGTAGCTCCCGATCGTTTCGCCCACCATGGTCCGCGCCCGCTCCTTCGGGGCGCGCAATCTTACACCGGTATCGGCCGCGCACGCGCCCGGCGCGGCCCGGTGATATATAGAGGCCGCCATCGTGCCCGCGCGCGTGTCGACGACCCCGGGCCCCCCGCCTCGCGACGAGCCGGACGGCGCGGCCGCCCCGGCGCCCGCCGAGGACTCGGTGCCCGGCGCCTCGCTCGAGGAGTCGCGCCGCCGCCTGCTCGACGTCACCTGCAAGTTCGGCGCGGTCGTGGCCGCGCCCGTGTGCGCGCAGCAGATCTGGGTCAACGTCGGCGTCGGCCGGTGGGACATCATCACCCTGTGCGCGATCGTCGGGCCGTCGCTCATCGCGCTCGGCCTGGCGCGCGGCCTGTCCTATCGCGCGCGGGCGCGCGCGCTGTGCGTGCTCATGGGCGCGGCGGCCGCGGCGGCGTGGATCCTCGCGGGCTACGTCCTCGACTGCGCCGCGCTCCACATCACCGCCGTGCTGCTGGCGGCCCTCCTGCTCGGCCGCCGGGCCGCCGTCGTCGCGCTCGCCGTCGAGACGCTGGCGCTCGCCGTGGCGGCCTACGGACACCTGGGCGGCCTGCTGCGCACCGATCCCCAGATCGAGGCCGCGGGCCACGCCGCCGAGAACTGGGCCACGGGCGGCGTCCTCATCACGGTCTCGGCGCTCATGCTGGGCGTCGGCCTCACGATCGTCCTGCGCGCCGTCGAGCGCGCGCGTCGCGAGGCCGTCGATCTCGCGGCGCGGCTCGGGCGCGAGAGCGCGGCGCGCCTCGCCGAGATCGGGCGTCGCGAGGAGACGCAGCGCCAGCTCGTCGCGGCCCAGCGTCGTGACGCGCTCGCGCTGCTCGCGGGCGGGCTGGCCCACGACTTCAACAACCTCCTCACGGTCGTCTACGGCGCGTTCGAGCAGGCCGAGGCCGAGGTGCGACCGAACGGACGCGCCGCCGAGGCCCTCGCGCTCGGCCGCTCGGCCGCCGAGAGCACGGCGGCGCTCACGCGCCAGCTCCTCGCCTATAGCCGCGGCGATCCGCACGGCAAGCTGCCGACCGATCTCGCCCCTCTGGTGCGCCAGACGGCCGGCCTCATCCGGCGCCTCTTGCCGGCGGACGTCGAGCTGCGCGTGCAGGCGCCCGCGGCCTTGCCGCTCGTCGTGTGCGCGCCCACCCAGATCCAGCAGGTCCTCATCAACCTCGCCGTGAACGCGCGCGACGTCATGCCCGACGGCGGGCGCATCGACGTCACGGCGCGCGCCGACGACGCCGCCGTCGAGCTGCGGGTGAGCGACACGGGCACGGGGATCGATCCCGCCGTCGCCGATCGCATCTTCGAGCCGCTCTTCACGACCAAGGAGCCCGGCAAGGGCACGGGCCTGGGCCTCTCGGTCGTCGCCGCCGTCGTGACCGATCACGGCGGCACGATCGCCGTGCACAGCCGGCCGGGGGAGGGCGCGACCTTCGAGGTGCGCCTGCCGCGCGCGCCGGCCGACGCGAAGCGCGAGGACCTCCCGCCGCTCTCGCCGCCCGCGGTGGCCGCGCGGCGCGTGCTCGTCGTCGACGACGAGGAGGGCGTGCGCATGGTGGCGGCGCGCGCCCTCGAGAGGCGCGGCTTCGACGTCGCGCTCGCCGCCTCCGCCGACGAGGCCACGCGCGCGCTCGCCGCGGACGGGCCGCCCGACGTCGTCGTGACCGATCTCTCGATGCCCGGCACGTCCGGCGCGACGTTCGCGCGCGCGACGCTGGCGGCGCACGCGGCGGTGCGCGTGCTCGTCGTCTCCGGCTACGCCGATGTCGAGCTCGCCGATCTCCTCGCCACGGGCCGCGCCCAGGTCCTCCTCAAGCCCTTCACGGCCGAGGCGCTGACCGCCGCCGTCGACGCCTTGCTCGCGGCGCCGGCGTCGAGCTCGCCCTGACCTGACCGTGGACGGCGGCCGGCCGTTCGTGAGATCGTGGGCGGTCCGTGCCCATCATCGCCGACGAGATCCGCCGCCTTGCAGAGGAGCCCGAGACCATCTTCGGTGACCCGGCGGCGCCCGCCCGCGTCATCCGCACGCCCTCGTACGTCCTCGGGCTGTCGCCGACGCCCACGCAGGCGGCCGTGTCCGCGGTGCGCACGTCGGCCGACGCGCTCGACGGCGTGATCGCCGAGGTGCGGGGCCACCTGCGCGCCGCCGGCTACACGCGCTGCGTGTGGGCGGTGAGTCGGTCGTCGCGGCCCGAGGGGCTCGCGGCGGCGCTCGCGGCGCGCGGATTCTCTCCAGCGCACGAGGCGCCCTACGAGCCCGAGATGACGGCCATGATCGTCGAAGCGCCGCCGCCCCCGGCGCCGCCCGGGATCGAGGCGCGCCGCGTGCGCGACTACGACGAGTACCTCGCCTCGATGCGCATCGCCGTCACGATGATGGGGGCCAGCGAGGCGGACGGCGGCGGCTGGCTCGCCGCCGCGCCCGCCTTGTGGGCCGACGGCAGCGGCATCGCGCAGTGCACGCACGTCGCGTTCCTCGACGGCAAGATGGTGGGCTTCGGGTGGGCCGTGCCCACGCCCGCGGGGCTCATGCTCGCGGGCAGCAGCGTGCTGCCCGGGGCGCGCGGCCGTGGCGCCTACCGCGCGCTCGTCGCGGCGCGCTGGGCGACGGCCGTGTCGCTCGGCACCCCCGCGCTCGCGATCCAGGCCGGCGCGATGTCGCGCCCGGTGCTCGAGCGCTGCGGGTTCCAGGAGGTCTGCCGCATCTCCGTGCTCCAGGACCCCGAGGTGAGGTGAGCGCGCGGCCGCGCGGTGCTATCCTGAGGCGGTGACGTGGAAGGTCGCGGCCGTGGGGCTCGCCGCCGCGCTCGGCGCGGGCTGCGGGCGCTCACCCGTCGCGGGCGGGCAAGGCGGGGGCGAGACGCCTCTCAGCGGGTGCGTCGGCGGAGCGGCGCCGCTCGTCGCCCGCACGCTGGCGCAGGGCCTGTTCTCGGCCCTGGCCTGGAACGCAGGCGCCGTCCTCGCGACCGGTGACGACGGCATCACGAGCTTCCCCCTCGACGGCTCCGCGTCGAAGACGATCGCCCACATGAGCGGATCGGACGGCCTGGTGCTCGCCGGCGGCGCGGCCTTCTTCGTGGCGTCGATCCCCGCCGGCGCGCCCGACCCGCAGGGCAAGGTGCCGAGCGCGCAGGCGCTGTTCTCGGTGCCGCTCGCCGGCGGCGATCCGACGCTCGAGCCCGACGGGTCGGTGAGCCTCGAGGGCGCGGTCACCGACGGCACGGCGATCTACGCGCCCGCCGGGGGCAGCGGCGTGACGCGCATCGCGCTCGCCGACGGCGCCCGGACCGATCTGACGCTCTCGGCGAGCCTCCTGCTCGACTCGCTCGCCGTTCACGCGGGATCGGTCTACGTCGCCGCGCAAGACCTCTCGAGCTCGAGCGCCAGCAGCGGGCTCATCGTGAAGGTGCCGGCGACGGGCGGCCCGGCGCTGACCGTCGTCTCGAACATCGGCCACCCGCGCAGCCTCGTCGCCGACGCGAGCGGCCTCTACTGGGTCGAGGAGCCCCCCGTGGGGCAGTTCGGCGACTCGCACGTCGTTCACGCGGGCCTCGACGGCAAAGGCATGAAGACGTTGCTCACCCACGGCGCGGGCTCGCTCGCGCTCGACGGCGGCACGCTCTACCTCGCGAGCGACTCGATCTCGAGGATGGCGCTGCCTGACGGCGCCGAGGTCCCGCTCGTGACGGGCCTGCAGGGCCCGGGCAGGCTCGTCGTGTCCGGCGGGAACGCGGCCTGGGTCGATCCCGAGTTCCCGTCCCTCTCGGCGACGACGCCGCCGTCCCTCATGACGGTGTGCTGGTAGGCGCGCGGACCCCATCCCTGCCGTCGTCGGCGACGTGACCCGCGCGCGCCGCCGCGTCAGAGCTTCACGGGCTCGGAGCGCGGCTTGTCGGCGGCGGGCGGCGACGTCGGCGCGGGTGGCTCGTCGGCCGGCCCGCCCGCCTCGCGGCGCGGCCGCAGCTCGACGGTCCTCGCGAGATCCCGGTCGCCGGCGATCGTGATGAGCGCGGGCTCGAAGCGCGGCCGCTCGAGGCGAAGCGTGACGTCGTGGGCCGCCGGCGGCCGCTCGAGGTCGAGGGGCGTCGTGCCCCAGATCTCCGAGGTCGCGACGTCGACGACGCGGGCGTGCGGCGGACGGCTCTGCAGGCGGATGTGAACGGCGAGGTCCCGGGCGGCCGGGGGCGGCAGGGCGGGCCGTCCGTCCCGCGCGACG
>DASZWW010000203.1:0-12153 GCA_035546175.1 Polyangia bacterium | reverse complement strand
CGGCAGCGAGGCGCCACCGCCTCCGACCGCGCCCGAGCCGGCGCACGCGGAGGCGCGCCACGCCGACGAGCTCGAGGACACGGGCTGCGCGCCGCTGCCGCCCATCTCGGGGTTCGTGGGGCGCGAGGACGGGGCCCTGCTGATCGATCGCGTGAGCCCCTACCGCGCCACGGGCACGAACCTCTACTACCTGCAGCAGCTGCTCTCGTACGCGCAGCAGGATCAGGACGACGACGCGCTGCGCGCCGTGCGCGAGGTGCTCGACGATCTCGTCTGCCTGTCGCTGCCCGTGGCGCGCATCTGGGGCTTCAACGACTCGGGCGACAAGTCCGCCATCCGCTGGAGCCCCGACGAGGGCTTCCGCGAGGAGGGCCTGCGCGGCCTCGATCAAGCGGTGTGGGAGGCCAAGCGCCGCGGCATCCGCCTCGTCATCCCGCTCGTCAACAACTGGAGCGAGTACGGAGGCCTCCCGGCCTACGCGGCCTGGGCCACGAAGGCCTTCGGCGGCACGTGGTCGCACGACGACTTCTTCACGAGCCCGCAGCTGCGGCAGTGGTGGAAGGACTACGCGTACATGCTCGTCAACCGCGTCAACACGTTCACGGGCGTGGCCTACAAGGACGAGCCGGCGATCCTCGCCTGGGAGGTGGGCAACGAGCTGCGCTGTCAGAGCTGCCGCGGCACGACGGCGTTCGTCGACACCGTCGAGGAGCTCGCGACGTTCCTCAAGGACCTCGCGCCCGACCAGCTCGTGTCCGACGGCGGCGACGGCTTCGACGACGACCCGTCCTTCTACGAGGGGCTCTCGAACGACTACGCGGTCCGCGGCGACGAGGGCTCGAGCTTCTCGAAGCTGTCGCGCATCGAGGCGCTCGACATGCTCTCGTACCACTTCTACCCGCGGAACTACGGCTTCCAGACGGCGCGCGACGCGGAGATCTGGATCGAGCGTCACCAGGCCATCGCCACGATCACGGGCAAGGTCGCCTACCTCGGAGAGTGCGGCTTCATCGCGTCCGACGCCGAGCGGGCGCAGAGCTACGACATGTGGCTGCGGAGCCTGTTCGCCCTCGCGGGCGGCCAGCTCGGGATCTTCTGGCAGCTCTCGCCGGCGAGCCGGCTCGACAACGACGGGTTCGCGGTCTACTCGCGGCGGGACAACGCCACGGCCTGGATCCTCGCGCGGTGGGGCCGCGCGACGCGCTAGCCCGGCCGAAAGCGTCAAACGCACGGCGGCGAGCGACATTTTTTTGTCGCTGCAGCAACGCGCAGTGCTAGGTTGACTGCGTACCAGCGCGGAGGCGGGTGAGGCACTGGAGTTGCACATCCTCTTCGCGATGCGAGCGGCGATGCAGCGCAAGTCGGTGGTGAGACAAAGACCTACTGAGGATCTGAACGCGCAGGTCCTACGTCTGTCTCGCGAAAACGCCGCCCTCCGCCGGGAGGTCGCGAAGCTGCAGGTGTTCCGCTCGATGGCGTACCGCGATCCGCTCACGGGCCTGTGGAACCGCCGCTACTTCGAGGAGCGCCTCGCCGAGGAGGAGAGCCGCTCGCAGCGCGCGGGCGCGGGCCGCCGCTTCTCGCTGCTCGTCGTCGACATCAACGACTTCAAGGTCATCAACGATCAGCACGGCCACCCCGTGGGCGACGCGCTCCTCAAGTGGGCCGGCGAGTTCCTCCACACGCACCTGCGCACGCACGACCTGGCCTGCCGCACGGGCGGCGACGAGTTCGCCGTGCTCCTGCCCGACGTCTCGGCCGAGGACGCCGCCCGTCTCGTGGCGCGGCTTCGCGAGCAGCTCGTCGTCGCCAACCGCGCCCGCGAGATCCCGCTCGGCATGAGCCTCGGCGCGGCGACGTGGCCCGACGCGGGCGCGACGGCGGCCGACCTCGTCGCGCACGCCGACGAGGAGATGTACGCCGACAAGCGCCGGCAGAAGGCCGCCGCCCAGGCCATCGCGCAGCCGGTGGTCGCCGCGGCGGGGCGCGCGTCGCTCCGGGCGCCGCGCGCGTCGAAGACGACGCGTCCGAAGGTGGCGGCGAAGGACGCGGCGACGCCGGCGCCGTTCCCGGCGCGCGCGCCGCTCCCGATCGCCTGAAGGCACGGAGCGCGGAGTGGGCCTCGAAGCGACCTGCTTCGCGACGCTCGACGGAGAGCGGGGGCGGGGCAAGGCGTTGCTCGAGACGACCGAGCTCCTGTTCCGGGCCACGTCCGGCGGCTGGCGTGCCCGCGTTCCGTTCGCCGAGCTCGACGGCGTGAAGGCGAGCGGCAAGACGCTCACGCTCGAGTGGAGCGGCCACGCGCTCGCGCTCGAGCTCGGCGCGGACGCCGCGCGCTGGGCCGAGAAGATCAAGAACCCGCCGAGCCGGCTCTCCAAGCTCGGCGTGAGGCCCGCCTCGCGCGTCGCGCTCGTCGGAGACTTCGGCTTCGACGAGACCTTCGAGCGCGAGCTCGGGATGGCCGCCTCCGCCGACGGCGCCGCGACGGTCCGCGGGCCCGTCGACGTGCTCTTCTACGCGCCCGCGACGCCGAACGCGCTCGGCCGCGTGGCCGTCCTCTCGAAGCGCCTGCACCCCGCCGGCGCGCTCTGGATCGTCCGCCCCAAGGGCAAGGACACGCCCATCACCGAGGACGCCACCCGACGGGCCGGCCTGGGCGCGGGCCTCGTCGACGTCAAGGTCGCCGCGTTCTCGGCGACGCACTCGGCGCTGAAGTTCGTCATCCCCGTCGCGAAGCGGCCGTCACCCCCGCCTCTCCCGGAGACGGGCGGCGGTCGCGTCAGAAGCCGAGGCCGATGATGGTGCGGAACCAGAAGCGGCCGTAGGCGTCGCCGAGCTGCGTGGCGCGGTCGAGCTCCGTGAGGCGCACGTACGCGCCGGTGCTCCACCACAGGCGCCCGAAGGACGCGAGGAAGGCCGGGCCGGCGTACACGTGCGGGCCGAGGTTGAAGGCCCGCGTCGCCGGCGCGTCGGTGGGGTACTCGGCGCGCATCCACCCCTCGGCGCCGAGGGAGTAGCGCGGCGAGAGCTCGGCGGTCGCGCCGAGCGTCGGGTTCAACACCCACTCGCGGTGGCCGTCGAGGTAGAGCTCGTGCTCGGCCCAGAGGTTCGTGATGAAGCGGACGGGGCCGGCGCGGCGCTGGAGGATGATCTTCCCCTCGAGCTCGATCTCGCGCTCGTTCTCGCTGACCTCGCCGTAGAGCGCGACGTCGACGGGCCACCTCTCGGGATCGGTGAGGTGGTAGCGCAGACGCTGCTTGAGCCCGTTGCCGAACGGCAGCACGGGGACCTGCGCGAAGTCCTCGCCCGGGCGCGGCACGAACGACACGTAGAGGCCGAGCTCGAGGCGATCGGTGAGGCCGACCTCGAACTCCGTCTGGAACTCGGAGGCGAGGAGCCACACGGGCGCGTTCGTCGCCGACGTCGCCGACAGGACGCGCACCGGGACGAGGTCGACGAACTGCTCGACCTCGACGGCGCCTGCCGGGAGGGTCTCGGCCTGGTAGGTGAACGGCAGCGGTCGTGGGTTCGCGCGCGCGCGGCCGGCCGCGGCGAGGAGCGCCGTGAGGGCCAGCGCGCCGACGAGGCGCGCATCAATCGTTCGAGGCATCGCTCGCATCAGTCTCCTGGGCGCCGCCGGCGCCTCCGTCGTTCGGGGGGCCGTCGTTCGAGCCGCCGTCGCCTCCCGGCGCGGGAGCCGGGACGCCGCCGTCGGGCGGCTCGACGTTGATGCCCGGCGTGAGCACGTAGTCGTTGTCCGCCGCCAGCTTGTGGCAGCTGTTGCACCCGGCCGTGGGATCGCCGCCGTAGGCCTCGCCGAGCGGCGGGCCGAAGCCGCGCCACTTGATGGCGACCTGTCCGGCGGTGGAGAGCACGAGCTCGAACCACTCCCAGCCGACGGCGCCCGAGCCGTTGTAGCTGCCGCCGCGCTTCGCCCGCGCCAGCAGCTGGCCGTCGGCCTCGGTGCGCTTGACCATCATCGTCCCCACCGGGAACTGCGTGGCGCCGGGGGGCGGCTCGTGGTTGATGAACACCGTGCGCGGACCCGCGGCGTGCGGCGAGCCCGAGACGCTCGGGAACTCGAGCGTCACCGACGGCCACGCGGTGAAGCCCTGGAAGTCCGAGGCGAAGGCCACGAACTCGGTCCCGGGCGTGGGCGTCGGGGGCGCGGCCGCGCCGCCGCACGCCGAGGCGGCGGCGCACGCGGCGAGGGCGAGCAGGCGCGCGGGGGCCGGCCGGCGATGTCGCGCCGACGCCGTCACGGCGCGAAGCCGGGGATCCCGAGGAGCTGCGCGCCCTCGTTCATGTGACTCACGATCGAGTCGGGCTTCGAGGGATCCACGGCGGCGTGGACCTGCTCGTAGAGCATACCGAACGGCGTCGCCAGGTCGGCGTCCGACGGCATCTCGGCGCTCCACGTCGCGGGAGGCTGCGGGATGGCGTCGCCCTGCACGGTGCCGTAGATCGTCCCCAGGCCGGCGAGCCCGGACGTGATCGACGCGTCGACCATCGAGCCGGCCGGGATGTCGCCGGAGGCCGGCTTCGAGTCGAGCCAGGGCTGGAACAGATCGTAGATGACCGTCGTGCCGTCGAGGTTGTCGCGCAGGTCGAGCATCGTGTGCTGCGAGTAGCGCGACTCCTCCTCGCCCGTGGCCGCCTTGTTGACCTTCTCCTGCTGCTCATTGACGAGCCCGATGAGCCCCTGGAAGGCGCCCGAGACGTCGATCTTCGCCGGCGTCCAGCCGTCGAGGAGCGTCTTGGCGTCCGTGACGAGCCGCGCGCAGAGGCCGTTCTTGAACTCGGCCGCCTGGGCCTCCGTGGCCGGCCACGCCGCGGCGACGTAGCCGGGCAGCGTCTTCTCGAACGTCACGACCGCAGCCGGCGTGACGTCGGCGTAGAGGATCCGCTCGATGGCGTGCATCCCAGTGACGCCCTGGCCGTCGAAGAGGTCGCTGTCGCCCTGCGGTCCCAGCGCGGCGAGGAAGCCGTCGTAGCGCTCGTCGAGCGAGATGTCGAGGTCGGGATAGACGGGCGCCGTCGCGCCCTCGACGTGCTCGTAGGCGCTGCGCGCCGCGACCCACGCCGTCTTCATGCTGGCGAGGGCGTCGGCGTCCATGTCCTTGTCCCACCCGCGGCCCGCGGGCGCGGGCGCGGCCGTCTGGATCGCCTGCGCCGACGTCCACAACGTCGTCAGGCGCGCCAGCAGCGACTGTTGCATCGCCCGCGCGACGCTGTCCTGCTGAGAGGCGCTCGAACCACCACAGGCAGGGAGGCTCACCGCCGCGACAGCGGCGATGAGCGTCGCGGCCAAACCAAGCTGCTTCTTCATCGGCTCTCCTCGACGCTTCGACTAAAGGGACTCCACGAACGCCTCGAGCGCCGCGCGATCGGCGGCGCTCATCGCCTGATAGAGCTGCACGCTCTCGTCAGCCTCCGAGCCGGGGCCCGCGTGATCCGCGATCGCCTCCGGGACGTCGTGCGCGCGTCCGTCGTGCATGAAGGTGCGGTTGAAGCGGAGGCCGATGAGGGGCGCCGTGCGCCAATCGCGTCCGGTGGCCAGGCCCTCGACGATGCCGTCGGCGAGCGTGTCGCCCATGTCATGGAGGAGCATGTCGGTGAAGACGGGCGCCTCGACGCCGGCCAGCAGGGCGATCGGATAGTCGCCGCGCGTCTTGAGGCTGGGCGCGTGGCAGACGGCGCACTTGGCGGCCGTGAAGAGCTGGAGGCCGGCGTCGTCGGGCGCGCGCAGCGGAATGGCCGTCGTGCGCACGTACCTCGCGCGGGCGTTCACGCTGTCGGCCGTGACGTCGACGCCCGGCTTGAGATCGTCGGTCAGCCCGTCGGGGTTGGGGATCTCCGTGGGCCGCAGCGGGCTCGTGATGCCCATGTCGCCCTGGAGGGCGTCGGCCGTGAAGTCGTCGACCGTCGCGATGCGCGCCTTGAGGCCGAAGCGGCCGATCACGCGGTCGCCGGGCTGGTGCTGGTGGAAGCTCGTGTCAGGGTTGGGCTGAGAGGCGTACATGACGTAGTTCACGCGGCCGTGGATCGCGTCGGCGCGGGTGGCCTGCTCGGCGGCGACGCGCTGGATCTCTGAGTCGTCGACGGCCTCCAGGTAGCCGCGGCCGAGGATGGGCGGGCCCACGCGGATCGTCACCTTGACGTTGGGCGCGTCGGCCGGGGGCACGATGGGCGTCGTCGCGCCCGCGGCGAGCAGCGGGTGCACCGTGTGACCGTACGGAAAGAGCGACTGGTCGGGAGACGGCGTCGAGCCGTCGGCCTCGACCGACACCATCTTCTGCACGAGGCCCGGGCCGCGGATGCCCGAGTCGTGGCAGTCGGAGCACGCGCTGCGGGTGTAGAGCGGGCCGAGGCCGTCGTAGGGCCGCAGCGACGTGTCGAACAGCGCGTCCCCCGCGGCGAACGCGTCGACGTCATCCTTCGACAGGCCGTCGATGGGGACGTCGAAGCGGTCGCGGGAGCCGTAGACGTCCACCGTCATCGCCGGCGGATCGTTCGGCGAGCTCCCGCAACCGAGCCCGAGCGCGAGCGCGAGAAGCGCGGGGAGGGTCGGTCGACGCGTCATGACCCCCCGAAGCTAATGCGATTGAGAATAAAATTCAATATCAGTAAAAGACCAGACCTCCGCCGGGTCGGGCGCCCCCCGAGAGCGGCGGCCGGCGGGGATGGCCGCCTGCGTCGAGCGCGCCAGGCGCGCCAACGCCGACCTCCGGTCAGACCTCGAGGAGGATCCGCTCGGGGTCCTCGACGCACTCCTTGACGCGCACGAGGAACTGCACGGCCTCGCGGCCGTCGATGAGGCGATGGTCGTAGCTGAGGGCCACGTACATCATCGAGCGGATCGCGATCTGGCCGTCGACGACGACCGGACGCTTCTGGATGGCGTGGAGGCCCAGGATGCCGCTCTGGGGCGGGTTGAGGATCGGCGTCGAGAGCAGCGAGCCGTAGACGCCGCCGTTCGAGATCGTGAACGTGCCGCCCTCGAGCTCCTTCATGGCGAGCTTGTTGTCGCGCGCGCGCACGGCCAGCTCGCCGATCGTCTTCTCGAGCTCGGCGAAGGACAGCCGATCGGCGTCTCGCACGACGGGCACGACCAGGCCCTTGCCGCCGCCCACGGCGACGCCGATGTCGTAGTGGTCCTTGTAGAGGATGTCGGTGCCCCGGATCTCGGCGTTGACGGCCGGGAAGGCCTTGAGGGCGTCGATGGCCGCCTTGACGAAGAACGACATGAAGCCGAGCTTGAGCCCGTGCTGCTTGACGAAGCGCTCCTGATAACGCTCGCGCAGCGCGAGCACGGCCGTCATGTCGACCTCGTTGAAGGTCGTGAGGATCGCCGCCGTCTGCTGGGCCTCGACGAGGCGGCGGGCCACCGTGCGGCGCAGCGGCGACATCGGCACGACGCGCTCGCGCGACGACGCGTCGACGGGCGCCGACTTCTCGGCCGGCACCTCGATGAGCTCGGGCACCGCCTGGCGGCTCACGACCTCGAGGTTGCGGTCCCTCTCGGAGAGGGCGCGCGCGACGTCCTGGTTCGACACGCGGCCACCGCGGCCCGTGCCGGCGAGCTCCTTGGCGGAGAGGCCGCTCTCGGCCATGGCCTTGCGCGCGGCGGGGCCGGCGCGCAGCTCACCCGGTTCGGCCGTCGCCTGAGCCGGCTGTCCCGGCCCGTTGTGCGACGCCGGACCGGCGGCGGCTGCGCCCGCGGCCATCGGGGCGCCCGCGGCCATCGGGGCGCCCGCGGCCATCTGATCGATCTCGGCGATGACCTCGCCCACGGCGACCGTCTCGCCCGCCTTCCGGAGGATGCGCTTGAGCACGCCCGCGCCCGGCGACGGCACCTCGAGCGTCGCCTTCTCGCTCTCGACCTCGACCAGCGGCTCGTCGGCCTCGACGTGATCACCTTCGGCGTGCTTCCAGATCCCGAGCGTCGCCTCGCGCACGGACTCGCCGAGCGCGGGGACTTTCAGAGAGAGCGCCATCCTAGTTCGTGTCCTTTCCCGTGTCGGCCGCGAAGGCTTCGTCCATGAGCCGCGCCTGCTCGCGCTTGTGCCGCGTCGCCGAGCCGGTCGCGGGGCTGGACGATAGCGGACGGCTCACGACCGACCAAGGGAAAGATCCTTTGAGCAGGCCCGGCAGCTCGCGGTTCATGTAGGGCCAGGCGCCCATGTTCTTCGGCTCCTCCTGCACCCAGACGACGGCCGTGCCGCCCCCGATGCCCGTGAGGCACTTGAGGAGCGCATCCTTGTGCAGCGGGAAGAGCTGCTCGATGCGGATGATGGCGACGTCGTGCGCCTTGCGCTCCTCGCGCGCGGCGACGAGGTCGTAGTAGACCTTGCCCGTGCAGAGGAGCACGCGCCGGACCGTCCTCGGCTCCTTGATGGTCGCGTCGGGGATGACGTACTGGAACTCGCCGTTCGTGAAGTCGGAGAGCGTCGACGTCGCGAGCGGGTGGCGCAGCAGGCTCTTCGGCGACATGACGACGAGCGGCTTGCGGTAGGGCCGCAGCACCTGGCGTCGCAGCGCGTGGAAGAACTGCGCGGGCGTCGTCAGGTTGCAGACCTGCCAGTTGTCGTGGACCGACATGTTGAGGAAGCGATCGAGGCGCGCGTTCGAGTGCTCGGGCCCCTGCCCCTCCATGCCGTGCGGCAGCAGCATGACGAGGCCGCTCACGCGGTGCCACTTCGCCTCCGACGACGCGAGGAACTGATCGATGATGACCTGCGCGCCGTTCACGAAGTCGCCGAACTGCGCCTCCCAGATCGTGAGGGCCTCGGGCATGTCGAGGCTGTAGCCGTACTCGAAGCCGAGCACGCCCGCCTCGGAGAGGGGGCTGTCGACGGCCTCGAAGACGCCCTGCTTCTCGCGCACGTGCCGGAGCGGGACGTACTCGGCCTCGGTCTCGGTGTCGAAGAACGTCGAGTGCCGGTGGCTGAAGGTGCCGCGCCGCGAGTCCTGGCCCGAGAGGCGGACGCGCACGCCCTGCGCGAGCAGCGTGCCGAAGGCGAGCGCCTCGCCCATGCCCCAGTCGCACGGCTTCTCGCCGGCGGCCATCGAGGCGCGCGCCTCGACGATGAGCTTCTTGAGCTTGGGGTGCAGGTGGAAGCCCGCGGGCACGCGCGTGAGCGCGGCGCCCACGAGGTCGATGGCCTCGCGCGAGACGGCCGTCGAGACGAGCGGCGCGCTCTTCTCGGCGCCGCCCGCGAGGCGCTCCCACGCGCCCGCGAACGTCGACGGCCGCGGCGGCGCCTCCCAGCGCGACGCCACCTCGAGCTCGGACTCGAGCTCGTGGCGCTTGCGCGCCGCGAGGACGTCGGCCTCCTCGACGGAGATGAGCGCGCCGGCGCCCTCGGAGGGAGGCAGCGGGTTCTTGATGCTGTAGTCGAGGTAGGCGGCGCGGATCGACGGCTTGCTCGCGATCGTGCGGTACATGATGGGCTGCGTGTACGACGGCTCGTCGCCCTCGTTGTGCCCGTGCTTGCGGTAGCACCACAGCTCGATGAGCGCGTCGCGGTGGAAGCGCTGGCGGAAGTCGAGCGCGAGGTCGACGACCTGGCAGACGGCCTCGGGATCCTCGCCGTTGACGTGGAAGATCGGGATCTGCAGCATGCGCGCGACGTCGGTGGCGTAGGTCGTGGACTTCGCGTCGCGCGGCGAGGTCGTGAAGCCCACCTGGTTGTTGATGACGATGTGGACCGTGCCGCCCACCCGGTAGCCCTCGAGCTCCGACATGTTGAGCGACTCGGCGACGATCCCTTGCCCCGCGAACGCCGCGTCGCCGTGCAGCAGCAGCGGCAGGCAGCGCGTGCGGCCGCCGTCGTTGATGCGGTCCTGCTTGGCGCGCACGCGGCCCTGCACGACGGTGTTCACCCACTCGAGGTGGCTGGGGTTGAAGGTCAGCGAGAGGTGCACCTTGTGGTCGGGGCCGCCGTTCGTGCTGGGGAACGTGCGGTCGATCGAGTAGCCGAGGTGGTACTTGACGTCGCCGCCCGAGGTGGCGTCGGCCGCCGGGTCCTGCTTGTCGAGGAACTCGGCGAAGATCTGGGCCGGCGGCTTCTTGAGCACGTTGGCGAGCACGTTGAGGCGCCCGCGGTGGGCCATGCCGATGACGATCTCGACGACGTTCGAGCGCGCGGCGCGCTCGACGAGCCGCTCGAGGAGCGGGATCAGGCTCTCGGCGCCCTCCAAGGAGAAGCGCTTCGCGCCCAGGAACTTGTTCTGCAGGAACTGCTCGAAGACCTCGGCGCCGATGACCTGCTCGAGCAGGCGCATGCGATCGGCGCGCGTGAGCAGCAGGCGGTTGCGCGTGCGCTCCATGCGGTTCTGGAGCCAGCCGCGCAGCTCGACGTCGTGCAGGTGGGCGAGCTCGACGCCGATCTGCCGCGTGTACGTCTCGCGCAGCAGACCCACCAGATCGCGCAGCGTCGTGCGGTCGGGGCCGGCCACGTTCTCGCTCGAGAACACGAGGTCGAGGTCCTCCTCGGCGAGGCCTTGGTCCTCGAGGCGCACGGGCGCCCCCGTGCGCTTGACGAGGCCGAGCGGGTCGAGGTTCGCGTTCAGGTGCCCGAGCTCGCGGTAGGCCTCGACGAGGCGCTGCACGCGCTCGGAGAGCAGGCGCACCGAGGTGCGGCTCGCCGTGGGGTTGCCCTCGGCGATCTTGGGCGCGGGCGCGGCCGCGAAGATGCTGCGCGAGAACGCCGCGGGCGGGATCGACGCCGCGGGCGTGCGCGCCGCGCCGTTGCCGCCGCCGTCGAGCCCCTGGAAGTAAGCGCGCCAGGCGGGCTCGACCGAGCCGGGATCGCGCAGGAACTGGAAGTAGAGCTCTTCGGCGAAGGGGAGGTTCGCCAGCGCGAGGCCGTTGCCGTTGCCGGCGGCGCCGTTCGTGCCCGAGGCGCCGGCGACGGGGGATGAATGCGTTCCTTCGTCTCTACCAGGGACGGAGCCGTTCACCTTCGCATCCATCATGTCTGAAAACCTCGTGCCTTGCGCGCGGACTTACCAGGACTGCCACCCGAAATTGGGGCCGTCCCGCAGAGCTCCTCGAGGCGGACCCGGAATGGCAGCGGGACATTGTATGCGACCGCCTCCCGCCGCGCGACCGGGGAGCCGTCGAATACCCGCCTCATATCGACGGGATACCACCTTGGCCTGAGCCTGGCGACGCGCGTCTTCCGTCAACGGGGGCCGTCACGTTTCACATGTAAACTCGGGGGCTTGACGGACGCCTCCGGCGAGGGCGGCAAAAAAAAAGCGCCCGAGCCGAAGCCCGGACGCCTTTCTCCGAGCCGGAGGTCGGCTTAGGCGACCGCGTCCTTCGCCGCCTTCACGGGGCGGGCGCGCACGACCTTGCGGGCAGGCTTCGCCTTGAAGACCGTCGGCTCCTTCGTGAAGGGGTTGATCCCCTTGCGCGCCTTCGTGGCCGGCTTCTTGATGACCACGAGCTTGGCGAACCCCGGCAGCAGGAAGATGCCGTTCTTCTTGAGCTCCTTGTAGCCGACGTTGCAGAGCGACTCGAGAACGCTCTTGACGTCCTTCTTGGTCAGCTTGTCGGCGTTCTCTTCCGCCAGCTTCTGGATGAGCTCGGACTTGGAAAGTACCTTGGCCATGCGATCTCCTCTTTTCCGGCTCGCGCCGGTTTACCTGAAATTTGCCGGCATTCTGTGGGAAAGCGATCGGACTTGGAAGCAAAAAAGCGGGGAAAACGCGCCTCTCAGGGCTTTCGCTTCCGCTTCGCGGCATCCGCGCTCGTCGAGGTTTTGGTTGGATTCAGGGCGGGCGCGTGGTAGCCGAGCATGCTCGGCGCCTCGCTCTCCGCGTAGAGGCGCAGCGCGAGCTTGTCGTCGCGATCGGTGTAGACGCGGGTGTGGAGCGGCAGCGCGCCGGGCGCCGTGACGAGCAGGTCGAGCGGCCCGCTGTCGCGCGGCCGCTGCAGCTCGAGCGGCGCGAAGCCCAGATCCTTGCGGCCCCACGCGACGCGCGCCTTGCGCTGCGGATCGACGACGAGCTTGATGGTGACGGTCTCGGACGTCGGGTTCTCCTCCGGCGGCTCCTCGACGAGCTGGTCGTCGGCCGGGGCCACCGTGGCCGCGGCGCCCGCGGGCGGCGCGGGCGTGGGCGGCGCGGGCGCGGGCGGGGCCT
>DASZWW010000202.1:0-7677 GCA_035546175.1 Polyangia bacterium | reverse complement strand
CCCCGCGGCCACCTCGTCGGGCGTCGTCGCGGGCGGCGCGCCCGCGAGGTTCGCGCTCGTCGCCGTGATGGGCCCGCCGAAGGCGCGCACGAGGGCTCGGGCCAGCGGGTGCGGCGACTCGCGCACGGCGACGCACCCGTCGGCGACGAGCGCCGCCGGCACGCCGGCCCGCGCGGGCAGCGCCAGCGTCAGCGCGCCCGGCCAGTAGCGCTCCATGAGCGCCCGCGCCTTCTCCGGCGGCGGCTCGACGAGGCCCGCGAGCATCTCGGGCCCCACGACGAGCACCGAGAAGGCCTTCTCGGCGCGCCCCTTGAGCTCGCGCAGGCGGGCGAGCGCGAGCTCGTCCGAGGCGTCCACCGCCAGGCCGTAGAACGTCTCCGTCGGGTACGCCACGATCTCGCCGCGCCGGAGCGCCACGACCGCGACGGCGAGCTCCTCGGCCGGAGGGCGCGACACGCCGCTACCCCTGCCGCTTGCCGCCGCCGAACTGCGCCGCGACCTCGGCGTCGCTCTCGAGGACCTTCTTGCGGCGGCCCTCGCGCTCGGCGACGAGCTTCTTGGCGACCTCGGCGTCGGCCGTGGCGGCGATCTGCGCGGCGAGCAGGCCGGCGTTCTCGGCGCCGTTGACGGCCACCGTCGCGCACGGCATGCCGGGCGGCATCTGCACCATGGCGAGGAGCGAGTCCCAGCCGGAGAGCGCGCCGTTGGCAATCGGCACGGCGATCACGGGCCGCGTCGTGTGCGCCGCCACGGCGCCGCCGAGGTGGGCCGCGCCGCCCGCGCCGCAGATGAAGGCCTTCACGCCCCGGCGGGTGGCGTCCTTCACGTAGGCCGCCGCCTCGTCGGGCGTGCGGTGCGCCGACAGCACGCGCACCTCCACGGCCAGGCCGAGCGACTCGGCGATCTTGGCGGCGGGCCGCATGATCTCGAGGTCCGACTTCGAGCCCATCATGATCGCTACGTCTACTCTCGCTTCGCTCATGGTCTCCCTTTCACGTGCTGGGCTTCGCGACGGCGCTCGGCGCGCCGCGCGTCCCGATGTCCCGGCGGTAGTGCATCCCGTCGAAGTGAAGGTCCGCGACCGCCGAGTAGGCCCGGGCGCGGGCCTCGACGAACGTGCGCGCCCGCGCCGTCACGCCGAGGACGCGGCCGCCCGCCGTCACGAGCCGCTCGCCGTCGAGGCGCGTGCCCGCGTGGAAGGCGAGCACGCCGTCGTGGTCCGCGTCGAGCGGGAAGCCCGTGATGACGTCGCCCGTGCGGACCTTGCCGGGGTAGCCGGCGGCGGCGAGCACGACGCACACGGCGGCGCCGTCGAAGAAGCGCGGCTCGCCCGCGGGCAGCTGGCCGCGCGCCGCGCCCTCCAGCCACGGGTAGAGGTCGTCCTCCATGCGCGCGAGCACGGACTGCGTCTCGGGATCGCCGAAGCGGCAGTTCCACTCGATGACCATGGGCCCGCGATCGGGCGTGAGCATGAGGCCGCCGTAGAGGAGGCCCCGGAACGGCCGCCCGTCGGCGGCGAGCGCCCGCACCGTGGGCACGAAGATCGTCTCGAGGATGCGCGCCCGGAGCGCGTCGTCGACGAGCGGGGACGGCGAATACGTGCCCATCCCGCCCGTGTTCGGACCGGTGTCTCCGTCGCCCACCGCCTTGTGGTCCTCGGAGGTGGCGAGCAGCGCGAGCCGCTCGCCGTCGCACAGGGCCATCATCGAGACCTCGCGCCCACGGAGGCGCTCCTCGATGACGACGCGCGCGCCCGCGGCGCCGAACGCGCGGTCGGCCATCATGGCGCGCGCCGCGGCCCTGGCCTCGTCCTTCGACGACGCGACGACGACGCCCTTTCCCGCCGCGAGCCCGTCGGCCTTGACGACGACCTGACCGCCTCGATCGACGCTGGCGTCGATGAACGCCAGCGCCGCCTCGAGGTCCTCGAAGGCGCCGAAGGCCGCCGTGGGCACGCCGGCGGCCGCCATGAGCCTCTTCGCGTAGGCCTTCGAGCCCTCGATCTCCGCGGCGGCCGCCGAGGGGCCGAAGAAGGCGCGGCCCGCGGCGCGCATGGCGTCGCCGAGCCCGGCGACGAGGGCCGTCTCGGGCCCGCACACGACGAGGTCGGCCTTCTCGGCGACGGCGGCGGCGACGAGCTCGGGGATGGCCTCGGCGCCGATGGGCACGCAGCGGGTCTTCTCCACGCCGGCGATGCCGGGGTTCCCGGGCGCCACGACGATCAGCTCGACCAGCCGGCTCTGGGCGAGCTTCCAGGCCAGGGCGTGCTCGCGCCCTCCAGACCCGACGAGAAAGATGCGCGCTCCCACGTCGACGCCCCTCTCAGTGGCGGAAGTGCCGCTCGCCCGTGACGACCATCGCCATGCCGTATTCGTCGGCGGCGGCGATCGACTCCTCGTCGCGTACCGAGCCGCCCGGCTGGATGACGGCCACGGCGCCGGCCTTGGCCGCCTCGTCGACGCTGTCTCGGAACGGGAAGAAGGCGTCGGACGCCATGACGCAGCCCTTGAGGGACGCCCGCGCCTTCGAGATCGCGATGCGCGTCGAGTCGACGCGCGACATCTGCCCCGCGCCGACGCCGAGCGTGCGGCCGCCCGAGACGAACACGATGGCGTTCGACTTGACGTGCTTGCAGACGCGCCAGGCGAAGTCGAGGTCGGCGAGCTCGGCGGCCGTGGGCGCGCGCTTCGAGACGACCTTGGCGTCGGCGGCCTTCGCCGTGTCCCTGTCCCGCGTCTGGACGAGCAGGCCGCCCGTGACGCTGCGGTACTCGACCGCGCCGGGCGCGTCGCCCGGGAAGTCGTACTTCAAGAGGCGCAGGTTCTTCTTCGTCGAGAGGAGCTGCAGCGCCTCGGGCGCGTACGACGGCGCGATGACGCACTCGAGGAAGGTCTCGCTCATCTCGCGCGCGAGCTCCCCGTCGACGGGCCGGTTGACGGCGACGATGCCGCCGAAGGCCGACACGGGATCGGTCTCGCGCGCGCGCCGGTAGGCCTCGGCGACGCCCGCCTCGGCGACGGCCGCGCCGCACGGGTTGCTGTGCTTGATGATCGCCGCCGCGGGCAGCGCGAACTCCGCGCAGAGGCGCATGGCCGCGTCGAGGTCGAGCAGGTTGTTGTACGACAGCTCCTTACCCTGCAGCACCTCGGCCTTGGCGAGCGACGGTCCGGGGGCTCCCTCGAGCGCATAGAACGCCGCCTTCTGGTGCGGGTTCTCGCCGTAGCGCAGCGCGCGCTCGAGCGACGCCGAGAGGTGGAGCGTCTCCGGGAAGTCGGCCAGCGGCCCCTCGGGGGAGGCGAGCCGGCCGAGGTGCGAGGCGATGGCGCCGTCGTAGGCCGCCGTGTGCGCGAAGGCCTTGCGCGCGAGGTCGTAGCGCGTCTTCGCCGAGACCTCGCCCGCGCTCTGGATCTCGGCGAGCACGCGCCCGTAGTCGGCCGGGTCGACGACGACGGCGACGCGCTCGTGGTTCTTGGCCGCGGAGCGGATCATCGCCGGACCGCCGATGTCGATGTTCTCGATGACCTCCTCGAAGGGCGCGCCGCGCGCGACCGTCTCGCGGAACGGGTAGAGGTTCACGACGACGAGATCGATGTTCACGAAGCCCGCCTGCTTCATCTCGGCGCGGTGCGCGGCCGTGGGGCGGCCGAGGATGCCACCATGGACGCGCGGGTGCAGCGTCTTGACGCGGCCGTCGAGCACCTCGGGCGCGCCCGTGAAGTCGCTCACCTCGCGGACGGGGACCCCCGCCGCGGCCAGCGTCCTCGCCGTGCCGCCCGTCGAGAGGATCTCGAGCCCCGCGGCCGAGAGGCCCCTGGCGAACTCGACGAGCCCCGCCTTGTCGGACACCGAGACGAGCGCCCGCTCCAGCTTCGATAGGTTGGCCACGCGCGAGTTCTATCACCGCTGCGCGCTCGCGTTGCGGCGAAAAGTGGCCCTCACTCGACCCTCTCCCGCGGCCGGGAGCGGCCTCACGCGGCGACGCCGGCGCGCTTGCGGAGGTCGCTGATCTCGCTCTTCGAGAGATCGCGCCAGCCGCCCATGGCGAGGCCCTCGAACGAGAGGCCGCCGAAGCGCACGCGGGAGATCTTGAGCAGCGTGTGGCGGATCCACTCGCAGCCGCCCTTGAGCGCGCGCGGGCGCGTCTCGGCGACGACCATCTCGATCCAGGTGTTCTTCTCCGTCGCCGCCAGCGGCGCGACGGTCAGCGGCTTGACGGGCCGCCCCTCCCAGCGCCAGCCCTTGAGCAGGCGCCCGAGGTCCTCGTCCTTGACGAGCCCCTGGAGCTTGAGGTGGTAGGTCATGGGGACCTGGCCGGGCTTGCCCTTGGTGATGGCCTGCGCGAGCTCGCCGTCGGTCGTGAGGAGCACGACGCCCTCGGCGAGGAAGTCGAGCGGCGCGACGACCTGCAGCCCGGGCTCGGCGGCGCGCAGGTAGCGCACGAGCGTCGGCCGATCGGCCTTGGCGTGCGGCACGAGGGTCGAGAGGCAGCCGCGGGGCTTGAGCATGAGGCGGTAGACGGGCGTCGCCGTCACGACGCGCTTGCCCTCGACCTCGACCGTGTCGCGCGCGCCCACCGTCGTCCCCAGCGTCGTCACGACGGCGCCGTTGACGCGCACGGCGCCCGCCGCGATGAGCTGCTCCGCCCGGCGGCGCGACGAGACGCCCGCCTGCGCGAGGTAACGCTGCAATCGCACGGCGCGCCCTAGCTCTGCGCTTCGCCGGGCTCGGCCGGAGCCGCCTCGGCGCCCTGGCCCGGCGGCGGGCCCGAGGCGCGCGACGCCGCCATCGTCGCGGCGTCGAGGGCCCCGAGCAGCTCGTCCTCCTCGGCCTGATCGACGGGCGCGAGATCGAGGGGCGCGGGCGCGAAGGGCGAGCGCGTCTCACCCGGGCCCGTCCCGGCCGCGCCTTCCGCGCCCGCCGCGTCGGCGCCCGTCACGAGGGGCGCCTGCGCGTCGACGGCGGCCATCTGCTGCTCGGACAGCTCGTGGAACTCGCGCAGCGTCGGCAGCTCGGACAGGTCCTTGAGGCTGAAGGTCTTGAGGAAGTCGGCCGTCGTGCCGTAGAGCATGGGCCGGCCCACGTCCTCCTTCTTCCCGAGGATGCGGATGAATCCCCTGTCGAGCAGCGTCTTGAGGACGGGCCCGCAGTCGACGCCGCGGATGTCGTCGATCTCGGGGCGCGTGATGGGCTGCCGGTACGCGACGATCGCCAGCGTCTCGAGCATGGCGCGCGTGAGCCGCTGCGGCCGCCCGGCGACGAGCTTCGCGACCCAGGGCCCGTTGTCGGGGTGGGTGCGGAACTGCCAGCCGCCCGCGAGGCTGGCGAGCTGGATGCCCGTGTCGGCGTGCCGCTCGCGCAGCGCCTCCAGGGCCGCCGCGACCTTCTTGCCGTCGCGCTCGTTGACGAGCCGCTTGAGCTCGTTCACGGTGAGCGGCCGCTCGGCCGCGTAGAGCAGGCTCTCGACGATGCTCTCGAGGCGGCCCGCCGTCTCGACGACGGGCGCGGGCTCGCCGTCTCCGCCGTCCGGCGCGGCCGCGGCCTCGGACGGCTCGGCGTCGGCCTGGCCCGCGAGCAGGATCTCGCCGTCGGCGCCGACGTGGGTCTCGACGGTCGCCTCGCCCTCCACGGCCCCGCTCGGCGCCGCGTCAGCCCCGAAGCCGTCGAGCGCAGCGTCGCCGACGGCCACGTCGATCTCGGCCTCGAGGCCCGCCGACTCGGCCGCGAGCTCGGCGATCTCGCCCTCGCTTCCCGCGCGCGTCGGTCCGTCCCACCCGTTGTCCGAGGTCTCCGAGGTCTGCTCCCCCGCCGGCGTGATGTCCTCCGCCTGCGGCTCCGCGACCCCGGCGTTCTTTTTTCCTCGCTTCATTCGACTTTGCCCTCTCCTCGTTCCTGCAGGTCGGCCTCCTCCGCGCCGGCGGGCGCGCGCTCGACGAGCGTCGCGTCGGCCGCGTCGGGGTGCTCGAACGACTCGCCCGCGTCCGTCACGTCATCATGGGCGTCGGTGTCGTCCTCGACGTCCTCCGCGCCCTCCGCGCCCGCCTCCACGACGTCGGACGTCACGTGGACGCGGCGGGCGGCCTCGAGGTCCGTGCCGGCGACGTGCGTCACGAACAGCGTCTCGTGATCGTCGGCCTGCAGAACGCGCACGACCTTCATGCGGGCGAGCTCGAGGATCGACAGCAGCGTGACGACGATCTGGTGGCGGAGCTCGGGCTCGGGCAGCGAGAGGTCGAAGCAGCTCTCGAAGCGGAACGAGCCGCCGCCCCCCTGCAGCCGATCGACGAGCTGGTTGATGCGGTCACCGATCGAGACGCGGTCGACCACGACGTCGTGCGTGGTGGCCGGCCGCTTGCCCGCCTTCTCGAGGATGCGCCCGAAGGCCTCGATGAGCTTCCACACCGACTCGTCGCCGGGCGCCGGCCCGACCTCGCCCAGGTCCTGGGCGTCGATGGGGGCGCCGCGGCCGAAGACGTTGCGCCCCTCGATGGGCCGCCCGCCGAGCTTCTCGGCCGCGTCCTTGTACTTCTGGTACTCGAGCAAGCGCCGGATGAGCTCCTGGCGCGGATCGAGCCCGTCCTCCTCGCCCTCCTCGGGGGCCGCCTCGAGCGGCTCCGGCGCCGGCACGAGCTCGCGCGACTTGAGGTAGGCGAGCGTCGCCGCCATGACCAGGTAGTCCGCCGCGACGTCGACGGGCATCGTCTGCATGATCTCGAGGTACTCCAGGTATTTCGTGGTGATGAACGCGATCGGGAGGTTGACCACCTCGATCTCGTGCGTCTTGCAGAGGTGCAGGAGCAGATCGAGCGGCCCCTCGAACTCGGGGAGCGCGACCCGGTAGGTCGACGCCTGCGCCTCGGCGTTCACGCGGGCACGTTCCTCAGCAGGAGGCGGGCCCAGGCCACCACGAGCGTGTTGACCGGCCGCATGAGGAAGCCGAGGGCGCCAGAGAGCAGCAGCACGTAGAGCACGACCATACCGTAGCGGCGCAGCGTCTGGGAAACGATCTGCAGCTGGTTCGGCAGGACGTACTCGAGCACGGCGCTGCCGTCCAGGGGCGGCAGCGGGATGAGGTTGAAGAACATGAGGCGGATGTTGAGCCCGATGATGAACTGGATGAGGACGAGAGCGAACGTCTCGTGCATGAGGCCGGCCCGCCCCAGCCCGACGATGAGCGCGGAGGCGACGCCGGCCAGGAGCAGGTTCATCGCCGGCCCCATCACGGAGACGAGCAGGTTGCCGAGGCGCGTGTGGTGGCGGGGGTTGATCTGGACGGGCTTGCCCCAGGCGATGAGGGGGATCGACGAGAAGGCCCCGACGAGCGGGAGGATGATCGTGCCCACGAGGTCCGCGTGGGCGAACGGCGACAGCGTGACGCGCCCCTGCGAGCGCGGCAGGCGGTCGCCCAGCTTGTCGGCCGTGTAGGCGTGCCCGAACTCGTGCACCGTGATGGAGACGAGGAACGCGATCAGATAAAGGAGCGCGTCGCGGAGCTGGTCGGGCGATATGTCCATGGGGCCAAACCTAGCATTTGGACGTTCAGGCCCTCGGGAAGAAGCGGTCGTAGAGCGCGCGCAGGTGGCCGCGCGACAGGTGCGTGTAGATCTCCGTCGTGCCGATGTCGGCGTGGCCGAGCATGGCCTGCACGGCGCGCAGGTCGGCGCCGCGCTCGACGAGGTG
>DASZWW010000201.1:0-1748 GCA_035546175.1 Polyangia bacterium | reverse complement strand
CGCCGCCCCCGCCGAACGTGCCGCCGCCGCCGCCCGCGCCGTTCATGCCGGCGCCGCCGCTGGTTCCGCCGCCCCCGTTGCTGCCGGGCGTTCCGGGCGTGCCGGGCATTCCGGGCGTCCCGGGTGTGCCGGGCGTGCCGGGCTGGCCGGGCGTGCCGGGCGTGCCGGGCGCGCCGGGCACCTGCCCGTACGCAGCGGCCGTATACGTTACGCCGGCGAGGGCCAGCGCCACCAAGAGGTTCCTCGACTTCTTCATGGGAGTGTTCCTTCCTCTTCTCGTTTCTCGCCGCGATCGCGACTCGATGAAGAAGGATTTCAAGCCGCGTACCAACGACGGCGCTACGTAGCGCTGGGCATTGCCCCGCCGCTCGGTCGTCACCATCCAAGTCGCTCGAGGAGGACACACACCCATGCGCGCCATCGTCTTCAAGAAGGCCAACGAGGTCGCCGTCGAGAACGTCCCGGATCCGAAGCTCGAGCGCCCGACGGACGTCATCGTCCGCATCACCTCGGCCGGCATCTGCGGCAGCGACCTGCACATGTACGAAGGCCGCACGCCCGAGCAGAAGGGTATGCGCTTCGGCCACGAGAACCTGGGGACGATCGAGGAGGTCGGCGACGCCGTCGTCGGCCTCCGGCCGGGCGACCGCGTCGTCATGCCCTTCAACATCGCCTGCGGCTCTTGCTTCAACTGCACGCGCGGCTTCACGAACGCCTGCCTGACCGTGAACCCCGACGGGGTCTCGGGCGGGTACGGCTACGCGGCGATGGGCCCCTACCCCGGCGGCCAGGCGGAGCTCCTGCGCGTCCCGTACGGCGACTTCAACTGTCTGAAGCTGCCGGGCGCGCCGGCCGACGACCTCGAGGACGACTTCCTGCTGCTCTCCGACGTCTTCCCGACCGGTTACCACGGCGCCGAGCTCGCGGGCGTCGGCCCGGGCGACACGGTGGCCGTGATCGGCGCGGGCCCGGTGGGCCTGCTCGCCGCGTACAGCTCGTTCCTGCGCGGCGCGGCCGAGGTCTACATCGTCGACAACGTCCCGGAGCGCCTGCGCCGCGCCGCGGGGATCGGCGCCATCCCCATCGACTTCTCTGCCGGCTCGCCCAGCGAGCAGATCCGCGAGCACCGTCGCATGAACGACGTCGCGCGGTCCGCGCTGCGCCCCGGCGAGGAGAAGATGGACGGCGTCATGTGCGGCATCGACGCCGTCGGCTACCAGGCGCGGCTGCGCTCCGACCCGGGACGCGAGAACCCGACGCAGGCCATCGACGAGCTCGTGAGCGTCGTCAACCCGACGGGGCGCATCGGCGTCGTCGGCGTCTACTTCACCGAGGACCCGCGCGGCGTCGACGCGGACGCCAAGGAGGGGCGGTTCAAGATCGCGTGGGGCGAGATCTTCGACAAGGGCCTGCGCATCGGCACGGGGCAGACGCCCGTCAAGAGGTACAACGCCTACCTGCGCGACCTCATCATCGCCGGGCGGGCGAAGCCGAGCTTCATCGTGAGCCACCGGCTGCCGCTCGAGCAGGCGCCGGACGCCTATCGCAAGTTCGACAGGCGCGAGGACGGCTACACGAAGGTGATCCTCAAGCCGCAGCTGCGGCCCGCCGCGTCGGCGTGAGCGACGTGACGCGCGCCGCTCAGCGGCCCTTGCGGCGGCGCGTGGCCGCCGCGCGCTTGGCGGCGCGCGAGCGCGCGCGGGCGCCCTTGGTGCGCGAGGCTTGCTTGGCGGCGCGCGAGCGGTCGG
>DASZWW010000200.1:0-9546 GCA_035546175.1 Polyangia bacterium | reverse complement strand
CGAGCGCGAGCCCTCCTTCGAGGACGGGCTCGAGCGTGACGGCGAGCCCCCGCGCGGACCACGCCAGCGCCGCGCCTTCTCGACGATGGGCGGCCCCGTCGAGCTCGG
Source organism: Polyangia bacterium (assembly GCA_035546175.1). Classification (GTDB taxonomy): domain Bacteria; phylum Myxococcota_A; class Polyangia; order Fen-1088; family Fen-1088; genus DASZFV01. The sequence goes on along the minus strand of DASZWW010000200.1, from coordinate 9,438 downwards.
CGGCGAGGCGGCGCCGGCCCGCGTGCTCGGCGGCCTGCTCGACGTCGACCCGGGCCTGGCGCGCGCCCTCACGCACGGCTTCCACAGCTACGCGGGCCGCATGCACCCCACGATCGCGCGCGGAGGCGTGGCGGCCTTCAGCGCGGCCGGCGAGCTCGTCGTCGATCCCTTCTGCGGCAGCGGCACCGTGCTCGTCGAGGCGATGGCGGCCGGCCGGCCCGCCGTGGGCGTCGACGCGAGCCCGCTCGGCGTGGCCATAGCGCGGGCCCGCACGACGCTGCTCGGCGAGGCGGGGCGGGCGCGCCTCGTCGACGAGGCGGCCGCCATCGCGGAGCAGGCGGGCGAGCGCGCCCGCAAGCGGCGCCGCCCCGACCTCCCGGCCTGGTCGAAGGCGGAGCTCGCGCGCTTCCACGCCCACGTGCTCTTCGAGCTGCTCGGCCTGCGCGAGCTCGTGCTCGCGACGCCCGAGGACGACGTCGGGCACGCCCTGCGCCTCTGCCTCTCGTCGCTGCTCGTGAAGTTCATGAAGGCCGGCCCCGAGGCGCCGCGTGACGGCGAGACCAAGCGCATCGCGCGCGGCGTGCCGTCGCGCATGCTGGCCGATCGCGCCCGCGAGCTCGCCCAGGGCCTGGCGGCCCTCGAGGCGCGCGCGCCCGCGGGCACGCCGGCGCCGCGCGTGGTCCTCGGCGACGCGCGCGACCTCGCCGGCGTGGAGACGGGCGCGGCGTCGCTCGTGCTGTCGTCGCCGCCCTACGCGGGGACGTACGACTACGCGGCCCTCCACGACGTGCGCTTCACCTGGCTCGGCCTCCCGCGCTCGCGCTTCCGCGAGGCGCAGCTCGGGGCGCGCGCGGGCGCGATCGGCGTCGACGCGCGCTCCTGGCGCGAGGCGCAGCGGCGGTGGATCGGCGAGCTCGCGCGCGTGCTGCGCCGGGGCGGGCACGCGCTGCTCGTCGTGGGCGACGGCATCGTCGACGGCCGGGCCGAGGACGCGCCCGACGGCGTCGCCTCGGCGGCGGCGCCCCTCGGCCTCGAGCCCGTGGCCCGCGCGTCCCAGGGCCGGCCCATCCACGACGCGCGCGTGCGCGCCGTCTTCGCGGACCGCCCGCGCCGGGAGCACCTGCTGCTGCTGCGCAAGGCGCGCTGAGGTACGATCCTCGGATGGCCGACCGGCAGAGCGAGAGCGCCCGCCACGCCGAGCTCGCCGAGAACGAGCTGCGGCGCCAGCTCGCGACGCTGACGCTGGCGGCCGTCGAGCCCTCGGGCGCCGAGGAGGCCGCCGCGGCCGCCGCCTGGTGGAACCTGCTGGCGCGCCTCGGCGTGGAGCCGCCGCTGTTCGTGGTCCACGACCTCGGCCTGCTCCTCACGCGCGGGCGCCAGGGGGCGCCGCGCGAGGTGCGGCGCCCGCCCGCGGGCGGCGGCGGGCCGCTCTTCGAGCGCTACGCCGTGCTGCTCGCGGCGGTCGCCGCCTCCGCGGTCCTCGACGAGCTGCAAGCGGCGCCGCTCGCCGACGAGACGGTGGCCGTCATCCTCGCGAGCCTCCTCTCCGACGCGCACCTGCGCTGGCCCGGCCGCCCGCGCGCCTCGCTCGCGGGGGCGCTGCCGCTCGTGTCGCCGGCGATGGGCCAGGACCGCGACGAGCTCGCGCGCGCGCACGATCCGTCCTGGACGACGGGCTTCCTGCAGCGCCTCGTCGAGGGCGACCGGGGCGTGCTCGCGCGCCTCGAGCAGCTCGAGGCCGGCACGCTGCGCCTCCTCGGCCTCTTCCAGTTCGGGGCGGGCGGGGGCGGCGCCGGCGCCGTCGGCAACCTGGCCGAGCTCGCCCAGCTCGTCACGACGGCGGGCGTCGCCGACGTCGTCGACTTCTCGCTGCAGCTCCTGCCGTCCCTGCTCGAGACGAAGCGGCGGCCCTCGGCGCAGCGGTTCTCGATCGACGGCTACGCGTCGGTCGAGCGCCGCGGCAACCTCGACGCGCTCCTGCCGGGCGAGCTGGCGCACGACGACGAGGTGTTCGGCGTCAAGACGCTCTCCGACGACCTCCTCTACTACGGGCACGAGCGGCGGCCCGACGCCGCCCGGCGCCTGCACTACGTCCTCGTCGACGCGAGCGCCTCGATGCGGGGCGCGCGCGAGGTGTTCGCCCGCGGCCTCGCGCTCGCCCTGGCCAAGACGTTCTCGCTGCGCGGCGGCGACGTCTGGGTGCGCTTCTTCGACAGCCGCCTGCACGAGCGCCTCGACGTGGGCCGCGCGCCGCGGCGCGAGCTGCCGCGCTTCCTGACGTTCCGCTCGGAGAGGGGCCGCAACTACGCGCGCGTGTTCGGCGACCTCGCCGTCGAGGTGGCCCGGCTGCGCCGCGAGAGCCCGCGCGAGATCGCGCTCACCTTCATCTCCCACGCCGAGTGCCACATCCCGCTGCCGACGGTCGAGGCGCTGGCGCGCGACGCCACGCTCTACGGGATCTTCGTGCTGCCCTCGAAGCCCATGGACCTCGAGTACCTGCCCCGCCTGCACCGCCACCAGGTCGTGACGGCCGAGTCGCTGGCGCGCGGCGCCGAGAAGCGCCGGCGGGCCCTGGAGATCGTCGAGGACGCGGCGTACCGCTAGATGGCCAAGCACGAGGATCCGGAGCTGCGGCAGCACGCCGAGCGGGCGCTGCGCGCGGGGCGCTGGCAGGAGGCGCTCGGGCACTACGGCAAGCTCCTCGCCAGGGTCGACGTCTTCGACGTGCGCCGCTACGAGGGCTGGCTCGAGGGCGCGCTCGCCGCGTACGAGGCCCTGGGGCGCACGCGCGAGGCGGGCTTCGTGCTGCTCGGCCTGCGGCGCTTCTCGGAGGCGCAGCGTCACTTCCCGGCCGCCGAGCGGCCGCTCGAGTGGGCCCTCTGCGCCGCGCGGCTCGGGCGCCACGCCGAGGCGGCCCGCGTGCTGTCGGAGGCGGGCCACCCCTTGCTGGCGGCGTTCGAGCTCGAGGACGCGGGGGCGTACGCCGCCGCGCGCCTCGAGTGGGAGCGCGTCGTGCGCGACGAGCGGCTCGCCGGCCAGCCCTACGAGACGGCGCTCGCGCGGCTCCGCCTCGGCCGCGCGCTCCTGCGGTCCGGCGACGCCGCGGCCGGCGCGCGCGAGCTGTCGGCCGCGCAGCGGCTGCTCGAGGCCGTCGCCGACGACGCCGAGACGCGCGGCGAGGTCGAGCACGCCCTGCAGTGCTACATCCTGCTCATCCACCTGGGGAAGGAGGCGGGCTCGTTCGAGAACGTCGCCGAGGGCTACCTCAACGGGATCCGCCTCTTCATCCGGAACGACAGGTTCGACTTCGCCTTCCAGTACTACGACGACTTCCTCGCCTTCGCCGTGGAGCGCAAGGAGTGGTACGCGGCCGCGACGCTGGCGCGCGAGGCCGCGAGCTACGCCGCCAAGAAGGGCCTCGTCTACGAGCGGCACTACCTCGGGCGCGCCGCCGCGCTGTGGGAGCAGACGGCGGCCCACAACGAGGCCGCGGGCGGGCCCGTCGAGCTCTCGGAGAACGCGCTCCACTCCGCCATCGACGTGGCCGTCTCGATGAACGACCACGCGCTCGTGTCGCGCCTCTACGGCGCGCTCGCCGCGCTGCCCGTCGCGCCCAAGCGGCGCGCGCGCTACCTCGAGCTCGCCCAGCGCGGGGCCGCGGGCCTGACCGTCCCCGAGCCGCGCGCCCCCGGCTTCCCGCGGCAGCTGCGCAAGCCCTCCGCCTACCGGGACTCGTCGCGCGACGATCTCGTGGAGTGGGCCCTCGAGGGCGAGGCCACGGCCGTCCTGGCGCGCATCCTCGTGGGCGCGGACCGGGGCCGCGACGGCGACGATTCGTTCGAGGAGCGGAAGGTGTGGCGCTCGGCGCTCCTCGCGCTCCTCGTCGCGAACGCGCCCCGGTTCTCGCTGGCGGACGCGCGCGCGGCCTCGGCGCTGGCGCGCGGCCTCGGCGCCGTGCACCACTACGCCGTCCACCGGCCGCTCGCCGAGCTCGCCGCGCACGCCGTGCCCGAGGTGCGCGCGGCCGTGATGTCGGCCGTCAAGGAGCTCTTCTTCGAGCCGAGCGTGCGCATCGTGCAGCGGGGGCTGGCCGATCCCTCGCCGCTCGTGGCGGACGCCGCGCTCCGCTCGCTGCGGGGGCTCGCCTGGAAGGAGGGCTTCGAGGCCTTCGCGCGCGTCTTCCGCGAGGCCAAGGACGACCGCGTGCGCCTCGCGGCGCTCGACGCCCTCGCCCGGGTCGAGACCTTCGAGGCGGGGCTCTTCATCCTCGACGTCGTGCGCCAGGAGGGCGGGACGCTGGCGGGCGCGGCGGCCGAGCGCCTCGCGGAGTTCCAGAACGACGACCTCCTGCCCGTCGTGCGCCAGGCCGTCGAGGTGGAGACGGGCGAGCGCCGCGCGGCGCTCGAGCGCGTGGCCGCCAGGCTCGCTGGCGCCGATCGGTAGCGCTCCCGGGCGACGCGACCGGATCGCGACAGGCGTGTCACGGCGCCGCGGCGGGTCGGGCGAGCCCCGCGCGGCGCGCCCGCGGCCGGCCCGACCTCGCTCGTGGCACCGGACTTGCGTTGCAGGCGGCGCATGGCGCGAACGCGAATGTCTCCTCGAACCCTCGCCAAGCTCGGCGCCGCGACCCTCCTCGCCGTGGCGGCCTGCGGTGTCCGCGGCGCGGGCTCGGGCGCCGAGGCCCCGAAGGACAACGGCGGCGGCGGCACGTCCACGGGCTTCGGGACGGGCGCGGCCGGCTCCGGCCCGAGCGGCGACATCGGCGCGCCGGGCGCGGTCGCGGGCTCGACGGGCGCGGCCGGCGCCGACAACCTGCCGCCCGAGAAGGAGGTGGACAGCTCCTACAAGGCGCCCGTCGCCACGGGGCACTTCGTGTGGATCGCGAACCCGACGAGCGGACGCGTCGCCTACGTCGACGCGTCGTCGCTCGACGTCGAGACGGCCGAAGCGGGCAACGGCCCGACCTACCTCAGCGCCGTGCCCAGCATGGACGACGCCGTCATCGTGCTCAACGTCCTCTCGAACGACGCGACCTTCCTGCGCGCCAGCAACGGCGCGCTCGACAGCCGCACCATCGCGGGCGTCGCGCCGGGGTCGAACGCGTGGGCCGTCTCGCCCGACGGCCACTACGCGCTCGCCTGGACGGACGCGCGGCAGGCGCCCGCGGCGCCCGAGACGCAGGGCTTCCACGACGTGACGATCATCGACCTCCAGGGCACGGCCAACGCCGGGACGACGCTGGCCGTCGGCTACCGGCCCGTCTCGATCTCGTTCTCGGCCGATCGGACGAAGGCGTTCGCCGTGACCCAGGACGGCGTGTCGGTGGTCGCGCTCGCCACGGCGTCGGTGGTCGACACCGTGCCGCTCGGCGCGAACGGCGTGACCGATCCCGAGGACACGCACGACGTCTCGATCACGCCCGACGGCAACCTGGCCGTCGTGCGCCGCGACGGCGCGGCCAGCGTCGCCGTCGTCGATCTGACGAGCCACGCGCGCACGGAGCTGCCCCTGTCGGGCGTCGTCACCGACGTCGACGTCTCGAGCGACGGCGCGCGCGCCGTGGCCGTCGTCCGCGCGACGGCCGAGGTGGCGATCATCCCGCTGTCGGGCCACGCGCCCGCGCCCGCGGACGTCCAGCACGTCACGATCACGGGCGAGACGGTGGGGCAGGTGACCCTCACGGCGGGCGGGACGGCCGCCGTCCTCTACTCGAACGCCTTCCCCTCGGAGCGGCTCTCCGTGGTCACGCTGGGCGCCACGCCGGCGTTCCACGTCGTTCGGCTGCACGCCCCCGTGCTGTCGGCGCTGCCGACGCCCGACGGCAAGTTCGCCGTGGCGCTTCACGCCGACATCCCGACACCGCCCGCGCCCGGGGCCCTCGACGGCGGCGCGGACGGCGGCGCGGACGGCGGCGCCGACGGGGCCGTCGCGACGCCGCCCGAGCTGACGACCGCCGCCCCGCCCGCGACGGCGTTCTCGCTCGTGCCGCTCGACGGCAGCCAGCCGGCGCGCATCGAGACGGCCCAGGCGCCCATCCAGGCCGTCGCCATCGCGCCGGCGAGCAACCGCGTGCTGCTCACCTACCGGGACGATACGAAGCAGAGCTTCGGCGCCTACCTCGGCCTCATGCCCACCCTCGAGGTCATCCCCTACACGTTCGCCAGCCCGCCCATCGCGGCCGGCGTCGTGGCGGGCGCGAACCGCGGCTACGTCGCGCAGGAGTACGCCGACGGCCGCATCACCTTCCTCACGCTCGACGGCGGCGACGCGCGCACGCTGACGGGCTACGAGCTCGGCGCGCGCGTCGTGCAGTGGGGCCAATGATGAAAGAGACGAAGACGATGAAGACGACGGGACGAGCGGCGCTGTTGTCCCTGGCCCTCGGCGCCGCGGCCCTCGGCGCCGCCGCGCCGGGCTGCGGCGGGCGGCCGGCGACGTGGGACGACTTCGCGTCGGGCGGCCAGGCCTACGGCCTGACGAGCGCCGTCGTCCTCGTCGATCCGTCGGCGGCCCGGGTCGTCGCGCTCGGGGTCGACGGCTCGGGCGGGCTCACGCGCCAGTCGCTCGCGACCGGCCACGACGTGCGCGCCGCGCAGGTGGGCCCGCTCGGCGACAAGCTCTTCGTGCTCTCGGGCGGCCACCGCGCGGGGCTCGGCGACGCGCAGCCCGAGGAGGCGCCGCGGCTCACGATCGTCGACGGCACGGCGGCGCCCGCGATCTCCAGCGACGTCGCGCTCGACGGGCTCACGAACCCGCTCGACGGGTTGGCCATCGATCCCACGGAGCGCTGGGCCGTGGTCTACGCCGCCGGCACGAGCACGGCGCTCGTCACGAACCCCAACGAGCTCGTCATCGTGGATCTGGAGGCGGCGCCGCCCGCGGTCCACCAGGTGACGCTGCACAGCTTCGGGGGCCACCCCGAGAAGCTCATCTTCGCGCCCGAGCTGAGCCTGCCGGCGGGCGCCGGCCACCTGCTCGTCGTGCAGAGCGACCAGGACCTGTCGCTGCTGTCGCTCGACGATCCCACGAAGCCGGACATCACGGTGCGGCTCGCCGACGCCGCCGCCGTCACGCGCCCGCACCCGGCCGAGGTGGTCTTCGACGACGGAGATCCGGCCAAGACCGACGACGCCCGCATCGGCGTGCGCTTCGACGCGCAGACGACCGTCATGACGCTGCAGCTCCAGGCGGGCACGGGGCCGCAGGGTTTCGCGCCCACCATCAACGTCTCCGACGTGGGCGGCGTGCCGAGCGCCCTGGCCTTCGTCCGCAACGAGGGCGGGCTGCGGCTCTCGGCCCTCGTCCCCGACCTCTCGGCCGCCGTGCTCATCGATCCCGCGACGACCACCACGTCGCAGGTGATGCTCCCGGCCGGCTATCGCAGCCTCTCCCTCGTCACGCCCCCGAGCACGCCCGCGGCCACGGCCGGCGCCACGCCGGCCGCGACCCCCGACGTCGCGCTCCTCTGGAACGGGACGGCCGCCGTCCCGGGCGTCGCCTTCTGGGATCTCGGCGGCGGGCCGTTCCGGAGCGTCGAGACCGTCGGCATCGACGGCGTCGTGGACGACGTGCTGGACGTCCCCGGCAAGAACGACGCGCTCAAGGTCCTGAGCACCGTGGGGAGCGGCACGGCGGGGGGCGCGTTCTTCGTGCTCGACCTGTCGGTGCGCACGGCCACGCCGCTCCTCACGCAGGCGGGGACCGTCACGCTCTCGGTCTCGCTGACCGGCGCGCGCGTGTGGGCGTTCCAGAAGGGCGGCTTCGAGCTCGCCGCGACGGATCTGCCCTCGGGCACGGTGCGCACGCTGACCGTCGACTCGCCCGCGAGCGCGCTCTTCGAGATCGCGCGCGCCGACGGCGCGCACGCGCTCGTCGTGCTGCACGACGGGGGCGGCGGCGTGGGCGCGACGGTCTTCGACGCCGACGCGCCCCAGGAGGACGAGCGCCGCATCTACGGCGCCCTGCTGACGGAGGGACCCTATGCGCAGCCGTAACGTGCTCCCCGGCGCCGCGCTCGCCGCGGGGCTCCTCGCGCTCGGCGGCGGGCGTGCGCGCGCCCACGACGACCTGCCGCCGGCCATCGCCCAGGCGGGCCCCGCGGCGCCGGCGCGCGCGCCCGGGCCGTTCCAGCTGTCGCTGGGCGTGCGCTCGGCGCTCTTCCGGAGCGCGGGCTACGATCCGTTCTCGACGAACGACGTGTTCGTGCAGACGGGCGTCATGGCGACCTGGGCGCTGCGCACGAGCGCCGCGCTCGCCACGGCCGTGGGCGCGACCTGGGAGGCGGGTACGGCGGACGCGTCCGCGCGGGGCGCGGAGACGGAGCTGTCCCTGCGCCGCCTGGGGGTCGTCGTCGAGGAGCGCTACGCGCCGCGCCCCTGGCTGTACGCCTTCGCGCGCGTCTCGCCGAGCTGGCTGCGCGGCACGGCCACGCTGCGCGATCTCTCGGTCGCCGCGCCGCTCTCGACGACCTTCGACACGCTGGCCGTCGACGGGAGCGCGGGGGCCGCGGCGTGCATCCCTCCGCGCACCCACCGCATCACGTTCTGCGCGGTCGCCGACGGAGGCTACGGGTGGGCGCCCGCCCAGCGCCTCGCCCTCGCGCCCGCGCTCCCGGCCCCGGATCGCGACAAGGCGGGCGTGACGACGCTCGCCGACCTCGCGCCGCGCGGCGCGTTCTACCGGCTCGCCCTGGCCCTGACCTTCTGAGGGCGGCGGCGCCTCACCTGCGCTTGCTCCCGAGCACCCAGGCCGAGAGCGCCCCGATGAGGATGAGGCCGAGCGTCCACAGGCCGCCGCGGCCGGCGAGCCCGCCGCTCTTGAACCACAGGACGAGCAGCAGCGTCGCGCACAGCACGACGAGCATCCGCAGGTTGCGCTGCACCGAGGCCGCCATGCGCGCCTGCTCGGTCCGCACGCGCTCGAGCTCGGCCTGCACCCACTCGACGTCGATGGGCTCGCCGCGCCTCTGGCGCGCGATCTGCTCCTCGAGGTAGGCGTGGCGATCGCGCGGCTCCGCGGGGACGTCCCGGCGGTCTTCGGGGGCCATGGCGCCTGATCTTACCCCTCAGGGGGCGCGGCCGCGCGCGAGATCGCCGGCGATCGTGCCGGCGACGAGCCGGACGGCGGCCGGATCCGTCAGGGCGAGCCCGACCTCGCGGTTCGCGTCGAGCGACGCCGTCGTGAGGTTCGCCGAGCCCACGTAGAGCCAGCCGTCGGCGACGACGGCCTTGGCGTGGACCTGCGGCGCGTCGACGTAGCGGACGGCGACGCCCGCGGACGCCAGCGCGCGGGCGGCCGCGTCCGTGGCGGCGGAGGCGCCGCTGCCCGGCAGGACCACCGACACCGCGCAGCCGCGCCCGCGGGCCGCGGCGAGGGCCGCGACGAGGTCCGGGTCCGAGAGCTCCTCCATCTCGACGGCGACGACGCGCGCGGCGCGGG
>DASZWW010000199.1:0-28925 GCA_035546175.1 Polyangia bacterium | reverse complement strand
CAGGGGGGACTTCGTCCCCCCTGCGGGACCCCCCTTTTTTGGGTCGAGGCCGGCGCGGCGAAGCCGCGCCTCCCGTCGTCGAACTCGCTCGCGGCGCTCGCTCCGGCGTGTATGCTGCCGGCGATGTCCGTCAGGGTTCGGTATCAGAAGCTGCGGCCGGGCGCGCTCGCGCCGCGGTACATGTCGGAGGGGGCGGCGGGGCTCGACCTCGCGAGCGCGGCGGACGAGCCGATCACGCTGCCGCCGGGCGGTCGCGTCGCCGTGCCCACCGGGCTGGCCTTCGAGATCCCGCGCGGGTACGAAGGCCAGGTGCGCCCGCGGTCCGGCCTCGCGCGCAAGCACGGCGTGACGCTGACGAACGCGCCCGGGACGGTCGACAGCGACTACCGCGGCGAGGTCCAGGTGCTACTCGTGAACCTGGGCGACGCCCCTGTCGTCGTCGAGCCGGGCGAACGCGTCGCCCAGCTCGTCATCGCGCCCGTGGTCCTGGCAGACCTCGAGGAGGCGGAGGCGCTGGGGGACACCGTCCGCGGGGCGGGCGGGTTCGGCCACACCGGCCGGTAGCCGTCGCCCAAACGGCACTTGATCGCCGCCGCGACTCGTGAATAACTATTCATGAAATGAATAAGACCTTCCGCGCCGGCATCGTCGGCGTCTCCGGCTACTCGGGGATGGAGACGGCGCGCCTCGTCGCCGCGCACCCGGCGCTCGCGCTCGCGGCCGCCGTGAGCGACAGGTGGGCGGGGGCCGCCGTGGGCGATCACCTCCCCGTGGCCGGCGCGGCCGCCGGCGTGCGCGTCGTCAAGCAGGCCGAGGCCCCGGCGAGCTTCGCCGGGCTCGACGTCGTCTTCCTCTGCACGCCCGCCGAGGTCTCCATCGCGCTCGCGCCGCAGGCGCTCGCGGCCGGCGCGCGCGTCGTCGACCTCTCGGGCGGCTTCCGGCTCGCCCCGGAGCTCTACCCGCGCTGGTACGGCTTCGAGCACCCGCGGCCCGACCTGCTGGCGTCGACGGTGTACTCCATGCCGGAGGCGGGGGCCTCGGGGGCGGTCCGGGGCGCGCGCCTCGTCTCGAACCCGGGCTGCTACGCGACGGCGAGCACGCTGGGCGCGCTCGCGCTCTTGAAGGGGGGCGTCGTCGAGCCCGCCGGCCTCGTCATCGACGCCAAGAGCGGCACGACGGGCGCCGGCAAGAAGGCCAGCGAGGACTTCTCGTTCTCGGAGGTCGACGGCGACTTCCGCGCCTACCGCGTGCTGCGCCACCAGCACACGCCCGAGATCGAGCGCGCCCTCGGGCTCGCCGGGCACGCGGCCGGGCCCGTGACGTTCACGCCGCACCTCCTGCCCACCCGGCGTGGCATCCTCGCGACGATCTATGGCCGCCTGCGGCCGGGCAAGGCCGGCGCCGACGCCGACGCCGCGATCGCCGCCTTCGTCGAGGGCAAGCCGTTCCTGCGCGCGGCCAAGCCCGACGGCGTGCGCCTGCACCCGGTCGTGGGCACGAACCGCGTCCTGCTGGGGGCCGACGCCGACCCCGAGCGCGGCGTGGCCGTGTGCTTCGTCGCCATCGACAACCTCGTCAAGGGCGCGGCCGGCCAGGCCGTGCAGAACGCCAACCTCATGCTCGGCCTCGCCGAGACCGCCGGCCTCGACGGATTGCCAGGGAGCGCACCTTAACCATGTCCAAGACCTTCGCACCGCCCCTCGGGTTTCGCTTCGGCGCCACGCGCGCCGGCATCAAGCCGAGCTCCGAGAAGCGCGACCTCGCGCTCATCGTGTCGGACGTGCCGTGCTCGGCGGCTGGCGTGTTCACCGTGAACCGGATGTGCGCCGCGCCCGTGACCTGGGGCGCCAAGCGCCTGCCGGCGCTCGGCCCGCACGTCGTCGTCGCCAACAGCGGCAACGCCAACGCGCTCACCGGCCCGGCCGGCGCCGCCGACGAGCGCGCCGTCGCGCGCGCCGTCGCGGCGGCCCTCGACGTGTCCCCCGACGACGTGCTGACGTCCTCGACGGGCGCCATCGGCGCGCGGCTGCCCGTCGACACGATCCGCGCCGCCGTGCCCGCGCTGCTGGCCTCGCTCGGCGACGACGTCGCCGGCGCCGCCGACGCCATCCGCACGACCGACCTCCGCGCGAAGCTGGCCTTCCGCGAGCTGGAGATCGGCGGCAGGCCCGTGCGCCTCGTCGCCATCGCCAAGGGCTCGGGGATGATCCACCCGCAGATGGCCACCATGCTCTGCTACGTCACCACCGACGCGGCCATCGCGCCGGTGACGTTGCAAGCGGCGCTCACCGCCGCCACCGACGAGACGTTCAACACGATCACCGTCGACGGCGACATGTCGACCAACGACACGGTCATCGCCCTCGCGAACGGCAAGTCGGGCGCGCCGGCCATCGAGCACGGCAGCCCCGACTTTCGAGCCTTCGGCGCCGCGCTCACCGACCTCCTCGGCGAGCTCGCGCGCGCCATCGCCGCCGACGGCGAGGGCGCCACCAAGCTGCTCGTCGTCGACGTCGCCGGCCTGCCCGAGCGCGAGATGGCCCGCGACCTGGCGCGCGCCGTCGCGGGCGGCAGCCTCGTGAAGTCCGGCATCTTCGGCGGCGACCCCTCGTGGGGCCGCATCCTGGCGGCGCTGGGCGCGCGCATCGGCGCGCGGAGCTTCGAGGTCGACCCCTCGGGCGTCACGCTCGACATCCAGAACGTCCGCGTCTACGAGAAGGGCGGCCCCGTCGCGTTCGACAAGGACGAGCTCTCGGTCCGCATGCGGCACACCGAGATCGTCGTCCGCCTCGATCTCGGCAAGGGCCCGGAGAAGGCGCGCGCGCTCGGCTGCGATCTGACCTTCGACTACGTGAAGATCAACGCCGAGTACTACAGCGGCCCCTCCGCCGCGACCTCCGGCGACGCGGGCATGCGCGGCCCGGGCGGCGTCAACCGGCCGCTCATCGTCGAGGCGCTGTCCTACATCCGCAAGTTCTCGGGCAAGCGCTGCGTCATCAAGTACGGCGGCGCGGCGATGGTGGATCCCGCCCTCAAGCGGAGCTTCGCCGAGGAGGTCGTGCTCCTGCAGTCGGCCGGCCTGCGCCCCGTGATCGTCCACGGCGGCGGCCCCGAGATCACGAAGACGCTCGAGAAGCTCGGGCGCAAGTCGGAGTTCGCCGATGGCCAGCGCATCACGGGCCTCGAGGAGGTGCGCGTCGTCGAGATGGTGCTCACGGGCAAGATCAACACGGAGATCGTCGGCCTGCTCAACACGCTGGGCGGCAACGCCATCGGCCTGTCGGGCAAGGACGGGCGCCTCCTGACGGCGACGAAGCTGCAGCCGGCGCCGGGCAAGCCCGACCTCGGCTTCGTCGGCGAGATCGAGTCCGTGAACTCGGAGCTCCTCGACATGTTCCTCGACCGCAGCTACATCCCGGTCATCTCGCCCGTGGGCTTCGGCAGCGACGGCGCGAGCTACAACATCAACGCCGACGTCGCCGCCGGCGAGATCGCCGCCGCGTGCGGCGCCGAGCGCCTCATCTTCCTGACGGACGTCGCCGGCATCCTCGACGGCGAGGGCAACCTCATCTCGGACATCCGCAAGCCGGACCTCGAGGCCATGCTCGGCAAGTCCGTCAAGGGCGGCATGCACGTCAAGGCGCAGGCCATCCTCACGGCGCTCTCCCAGGGCGTCAAGGCCGTCCACATCGTCGACGGGCGCGTGCCGCACAGCGTGCTCGCCGAGCTCTTCACGGATCGCGGCGTCGGGACGCTCGTGACCTAGATGGCGCGCCTCGTCCCCACGCCCGCCCGGACCGCCTCGCGCCGCGACGCCATCCGCGAGATCCTGGCGCGGGGCGCCGTGCCGAGCCAGGACCAGCTGCAGCGCCAGCTGCGGGCGCGCGGCATCCGCGCGGCCCAGGCGACGCTCTCGCGCGATCTGGCCGCGCTCGGCGTCCGGCGCGGCTCGGGGCCCGCGGGCCCGCGCTACGTCATCGAGGGCGACGCGGGCGGCCTGCCCATCGAGCCCGTGCGGCGCCTCGCCGAGTCCGTCGAGACGAACGGGCTCATGGTGGTCGTGCGCACCAAGGCGAGCGCCGCCTCGACGGTGGCGCGCGCCATCGACGACGCGCACCTGCCCGACGTCCTCGGCACGCTGGCCGGCGACGACACCATCTTCATCGTGCCCGGCAGCGCTCGCGGCGCCGCCGCCCTCGTCAGGACGCTGCGCGAGCTCCTCGGGGTGTGAACCCGCCGGAGCGCGTGTTAGATCGGCGCCATGCCAAAGGCGATGCTGGTGCGCGAGGTGGGAGGCCCCGAGAAGCTGTCTTGGGAGGACGTGCCCGTGCCCGCGCCGGGGCCCGGCGAGGCGCGCGTCCGCCAGACGGCCGTGGGCCTCAACTTCGTCGACGTCTACAACCGCACGGGCCTCTACAAGCTCCCGCTGCCCTTCGTCGTGGGGCAGGAGGGGGCCGGCGTCGTCGAGTCGGTCGGTCCGGGCGTCACCGAGGTCGCGCCCGGCGATCGCGTCGCCTACGCCGCGCTCCAGGGCGCGTACGCCGAGGTGCGGGTGGCGCCCGCGGCGCGGCTCGTGCCGCTGCCCGCCGCCATCGACGACCGCACGGCCGCCGCGATCATGCTCAAGGGCATGACGGCGGAGTACCTGCTGCGCCGCTGCGCGCGCCTCACCGCCGGCGACACGATCGTCTGGCACGCGGCCGCGGGTGGCGTCGGCAGCATCGCCTGCCAGTGGGCGCGCCACCTCGGCTACCACGTCATCGGCACGGCGGGCGGGCCCGAGAAGGTCGCGCGCGCCAAGGCCAAGGGCTGCGAGCACGTGATCGACTACGAGGCCGTCGACCTCCCGGCGCTCGTGGCGCGCGTCAAGGAGCTCACGGGCGGCAAGGGCGTCCCGGTCGTGTTCGACTCGGTGGGCAAGCGGACGTTCCAGGCCTCGCTCGACTGCCTCGCGCCGCGCGGGATGCTCGTGAGCTTCGGCAACGCCTCGGGCGCCGTGCCGCCCTTCGACCCGCTCATCCTCGGCGGGCCGCGCTCGCTCTTCTTCACGCGGCCCACCCTCGGCGCCTACGTCGCGACGCGTGCCGAGCTGCTCGCCTCGGCGGGCGCGCTGTTCGAGGTCGTGGGGAGCGGCGCCGTCGAGATCGACGTGCCCCAGACCTACGCGCTGCGCGACGCGGCGAGGGCGCACCGCGACCTCGAGGCGCGCCGCACGACCGGCTCGACGGTCCTCCTGCCTTGAATCGCCGCAACGATTTCGTTAGAAGAGGCGTTCCCCGATGATCGCCCGCTACACGCGCCCCGAGCTCCAGCGCCTCTGGTCCGACCAGCACCGCTTCGACACCTGGCTGCGCGTCGAGCTGGCCGCCTGCCTGGCCATGGAGGCCGCGGGGGCGGTGCCGGGCGGGACGGCGGCCGCCGTGCGCGCCAAGGCCGAGGGGAAGCTCGATCCGGCGCGCATCCTCGAGCACGAGGAGCGCACCCGGCACGACGTCATCGCCTGCCTCACGCACGTCGAGGAGCTCGCGGGCGAGCCCGCGCGCTGGCTCCACCTCGGCATGACCTCGTCCGACGTCCTCGACGCCTCGCTCGCCCTGCAGCTCGTCGCCGCGACCGACGAGATCCTCGCGGGCACGGACCTGCTGCTCGCCGCCTGCCGCCGCCGCGCGCAGGAGCACCGCGCCACGCCCGCCATCGGCCGCTCGCACGGCATCCACGCCGAGCCGATCACGGCCGGCCTGGTCTTCGCCGGCTTCTTCGCCGAGGTCGGCCGCGCCCGCCGCGCGCTCGTCGAGGCGCGCGCCGGCGTCGCCGTGGGCAAGATCGCCGGCGCGGTCGGCACCTACGCCAACCTCGACCCGAAGGTCGAGGCGCAGGCCCTGGCGTCGCTCGGGCTCCGCCCCGAGGTCGTGCCCACGCAGATCGTCGCGCGCGACCGCCACGCGGCGCTCTTCCAGGCCCTGGCGCGCCTCGGCGCGGCCGTGGAGCGCATCGCCCTCACCGTGCGCCACTGGCAGCGCACCGAGGTGGGCGAGGCGATGGAGGCCTTCGGCAAGGGGCAGAAGGGCTCCTCGGCGATGCCGCACAAGAAGAACCCCATCCTCTCGGAGAACCTGTGCGGGATCGCGCGCCTCCTGCGCTCGTACGCCGACGCCGCCATGGAGGACGTCGCGCTCTGGCACGAGCGCGACATCTCGCACTCGTCCGTCGAGCGCGTCATCGGCCCCGACGCCACGGGCCTCGCCGACTTCATGGTCCGCCGCGCCGCCGGCCTCGTCGACGGGCTCGTCGTCAACGCCGACCGGATGAAGAAGAACCTCGACCTCACGGGCGGGCTCTACTTCAGCGAGGCGGTCATGCTGACGCTCGTGCGCAAGGGCATGGCGCGCCAGGCGGCCTACGAGCTCGTGCAGCGGAGCGCGCTGCGCGCCGTGGCGGGCGAGGGGAGCTTCCGCGCGCTCCTCGGCGCGGATCCCGATCTCGGCGCGAGGCTCTCGCCCGCCGAGATCGACAAGGCCTTCGACCTGGAACACCACCTGCGTCACGCGGGCGCGATCATCGATCGCGCCCTCGCGGACAAGGAAAACTGACGGCGAACCGGACGGCAAGCCAGACGGAGACAGCATGTCCAAGATCGACGAATCGCTCCTTCGCGCCCAGCTCGACAAGACGCTCGACAAGACCGACTTCCCGCAGCTCGGCGACAAGTACGAGGGCAAGGTCCGCGACTGTTATACGAAGGGCGGGCGCCGCACGCTCATCGTGAGCGACCGCCTCTCGGCCTTCGACGTCGTGCTGGGCACGATCCCGTTCAAGGGCCAGGTGCTCAACCAGATGGCGGCGCACTGGTTCGACCTCACGAAGGACCTCGTCCCCAACCACGTCATCTCCGTCCCCGATCCGACGGTCATGATCGCCACCGAGTGCAAGCTCCTGCCCGTCGAGTTCGTCATGCGCGCCTACATCACGGGCGTCACGTCGACGTCGATCTGGACGCACTACAAGAACGGCGCGCGCACGTTCTGCGGCCATGACCTGCCCGAGGGCATGAAGAAGAACCAGAAGCTCCCCAAGCCGCTGCTCACGCCCTCGACGAAGGCCGAGAAGGGGGACCACGACCGCTCCGTGTCGCGGGCCGAGATCCTGGAGATGGGCGCGCTGTCCGCCGCCGACTTCGACGCCGCCGCCGACATGTGCGCCCGCCTCTTCGCCTTCGGCCAGCAGGAGGCCGCCAAGCGCGGGCTCATCCTCGTCGACACGAAGTACGAGATCGGCCGCAAGCCCGACGGCTCGCTCTGCTTCATCGACGAGATCCACACGCCCGATTCATCTCGGTACTGGTACGCCGACGACTACCAGGCGCGCTTCGACAAGGGCGAGGAGCCGCGCGGCCTCGACAAGGAGTACGTGCGCCGCACGCTCGCCGAGCAAGGCTACAAGGGCGACGGCCCGCCCCCCGAGCTCACGGACGACGTGCGCGTCGAGGCGGCGCGCCGCTACATCCAGGTCTGCGAGCTCGTCACGGGCAAGCCCTTCGTGCCCGACGCCGAGGAGCCGCTCGGCCGCATCAGGCGCAACCTCGGGCTCTGAGCGCGCGTGCGGGTCGCGATCTACGCGCCCGGCGCGCCGCCCGACGGCGACGTGGTCGTCATCCCGCCGGCGCTCTCCGGGGGTCCGACGGCGGAGGCCCTCGACGCGCTCCGGGGGTTCGCGCGCGCGGGCGGGAGGCTCCTCGGCCTCGGCGACGGCGCGGCGTGGCTCTGCGCCGCCGCGCTGCTCCCCGGCGGCGTGACGACCGCGCCGCCGCACGCCGCGAGCCACGTCCGCGTCGAAGGTCGCGCGACGGCGTTCACCTGGGCCATCCCCGCGGGACGCATCCTGGGGTTGGCGGCGCCGGCGCCGCCGACCGCGGGCTTCGTGGCTCACGAGGCGGAGATCGCGGCGCTCGAGTCGCGAGGCCAGATCGTCCTGCGATATTGCGACGCCGCGGGCGGCGTCGATCACCGACGGGGGCGCGCCGCCACCGTGGCCGGCCTCTCCGACGAGACCGGTCGGGTCCTCGGGCTGCTCGCCCCCTCGACGTCGGGGCTCGACGACGGCCTGGGCCGTCAGATCCTCGCCTGCCTGCGCGCGCGCGCCCCGCGCGTCGCCGCCGGAGAGAGCTCGCCCGATCCAAGCCGGGCCGCGGGGGCTCCTCGCGCCTCCCCGCCTTGAACCCGGCGATCCTCGACGGGCGCGACGGGGCGCCGGCCTGGCGAGGCCGGGCTACTCCTCGCGCGCGTGGGTCGAGACGCCGTTCTCGCCGGAGACGCCGTTGTCGCCCGGGGGCGCGTCGGCGACCACCTTCTGGACGGGCGGGATGCCCTCGAGCGTGCGGAAGGCCCCGGTGCGGCGCCGCGACTTGTCGAGCATCCGGGGCAGCTCCTTGAGGGCCTGGGCGAGCGTGGCTGGCTCGGCCGGCTCGGGGGCGAGGAGCCCGGCGAGCTCGTCCTCGGCGGGCCGCGCGCCCGGTCCCCAGGCGCGGTCGAGCGCGCGCCGCAGCGCCGCCTCGTCGAGCCCGAACTCCGCGGCGAGATCGACGGTCGTGTCGACGCGCGGCCGCGCGGCGCCGTTCGTGCGTCCAGCCTGCAGCGTGGCGAGCGGCCCCGTGAGCCCGCGCATGCCGGCGGCTCGCGGCTGGTGGCCCTTGAGCGCCAGCATGCGCTGCAGGAGCGCCCGCGAGGGCGCCGAGAGCGACACGAACTGCACGCCCATGCCGTGAGGCCGCTTGGGATCGTTCGGGTCGAACTCCTTGACCCAGATGACCTTGCCCTCGCCCGCGAGCGCGACGTGCCCGGTGGCGATCTGGATCTCGAAGGCGAACTGCTCGCCCGCTGGCCGCGGCGCGCGGCTCGCGATGAACACGCCCCCGCGCGTGACGTTCGGCGCGAAGCGCTCGACGAAGGTGTCGAGATCCGGATAGCGGAGACGAACGCGAACCGGCGCGGATGTGCTCACGGCGAGATCGTCAGTATCGCCGTCCAGCCGAACCGCCGTCAATGCCGGACGCCAGGCCGAAGAGGCGCCGCGTGTTCTCGGCGGTCGCCGCGTCGACGTCGCCGACCGCCGCGCCGCGCAGCTCGGCGAGCACGCGCAGCGTCTCCACGATGAACGCCGGCTCGTTGCGCTTGCCGCGGTGGGGGATGGGCGCGAGGAACGGCGCGTCGGTCTCGACGAGGATGCGCTCGAGCGGCGCGAACGCGGCGGCCTCGCGGATGGGCCCGGCGTTCTTGAAGGTGAGGATCCCCGAGAACGACAGGTGGTGGCCGAGGTCCAGGTAGCGCCTCGCCTCGGCGACGCCGCCCGAAAAGCAGTGGATCACGCCCCCCACGTCGGCGGCGCCGGCGTCGCGCAGGACGCGCGCGGCGTCGTCGTGCGCCTCCCGCACGTGCGAGATCACGGGCCGTCGCACGGCGCGCGCGAGCCCCACGAAGCGCTCGTACGCGGCGAGCTGCGCCTCCCGCGGCGAGTGGTCGTAGTGGTAATCGAGCCCGGTCTCGCCGATGCCCACGACCCTCGGCGCGCGGGCGAGGCCCTCGAGCTCGCTCCAGTCCGCCTCGCTCATGCGCGCCACGTCGTGGGGGTGAACGCCGACGGCCGCCCAGACGTCCGCCTCGGCGGCCGCCAGGCGGACGGCCTCGCGGGCGGACGCCGTGTCCCTCCCGGACCCGATGCAGACGAACGCCGTCACGCCGGCGCCCCGGGCTCGCCTCAGCACCTCCCCGCGATCATTCGCGTATTCGGCAAAGTCCAGGTGACAATGTGAGTCAATCATGACCTAAATGTTTGCCACGGAGCCTCCGATAGCAAAGGGGCGGGCGCGGACTCGGGGAACGTGCGGCCATGGCAGCCAAAGACGACGACGACAAGACACGGGCGCTCGGGCCGGGACAATCGCCGGCGGGCTCGATGGCGCAGGCCGTCGACCCCGACCAGTTGAAGCCGGGCACGCTCGCGGGCGCCTACGTCCTCAAGAAGGAGCTCGCCTCGGGCGGTGGCGGCACGGTCTACGAGGCCCAGCACCGCCTCCTCGGGCGCAAGACCGCGGTCAAGGTCCTCCGCCGCGAGCTCGCGGCCTCGCCGCAGATGGTGGCGCGCTTCCTCCGCGAGGCGCTCGCCGTCAACATGATCAAGCACCCGAACATCGTGGACATCTACGAGTTCGGCGAGCTCCCGGACGGCCGCCCGTTCTACGTCATGGAGCTGCTCGAGGGCACCGACCTGCGCACGCTGCTCAACGAGCGCGGCCGCTTCACGCCCAAGGAGGTCTTCGAGATCCTCGAGCCGGTCTGCTCGGCCCTGCAGGCCGCGCACGACCAGGGCATCGTGCACCGCGACCTCAAGGCCAGCAACATCCTCATCATGCAGCGCGAGGGCAAGCAGGTCGTCAAGCTGCTGGACTTCGGCATCGCCAAGCTGATGCACCCCGACGCCGCCGACGCGGGCCTGACCGTGGTCGGCACGCGCCTCGGCACCTCGTACACGATGGCGCCCGAGCAGATCCGCGGCGACGCCGTCGACCCGCGGACGGACATCTACGCCCTCGGCGTCGTGCTCTTCCACCTCCTCACGGGCCAGTACCCGTTCCGCGCCGAGACGATGACGGACATCGAGCGCCAGCACCTCGAGGCGCCCCCCCCGCGGCCCAGCCAGTCCGCCGCCATCCCGCCGGCCATCGACGTCATCACGCTGCGCTGCATGGAGAAGACCAAGGACCGCCGCTTCCCGAGCGCGACGGCCTTCATCGACGCGCTCCGCGACGCCCTCGGCATCAAGAAGGCCGGGGCCGACGACTCGGCGCAGGCCGCCGCGATCTACGTCGAGATCCGCATCGCGGCCGACGCCGACCAGGAGAGCGACGAGGTCCTCGACGACACGTCGATGATCCTCGACACCGCCGAGCAGGCCTTCCGCGGCGCGGGCCTCGTGCTGCCGCTGCAGACGGGCAGCGCCCTCATCGGCGCGCGCGTCCTGCCCAAGGACCCGAAGGAGTCGACGGCGGAGCGCGAGCGGATGACCGCCCTCGCCAACACGCTGGCCGAGGAGCTCGGGAGCCGTTCGACCGCCCACGCGGGCGTGCACGTCAACATCTCCATGCACGTCGACAAGGCCGCCATCAAGGACTCGGCCGAGGCGCCGGGCGGCAAGGAGATCGTCGGCGGCGAGCTCCTGTCGATCGCCAGCTGGGCGCCGCAGGAGAACGTCAGCGGCGTCCACTTCACGGACGCGGCGAAGGGTTAGCCGCTGCCGCGCGCCGCCGGCCGCGCGGCTAGTTGCGCCGGTTGCCGAGGAACGTGATCGTCCGCGAGCCCTCGTTGTCCTTGCCGAGCTGACCGCCCTCGGGGAAGCGCGACAGATCGAAGAACGTCGGCCCGGCCTGGATCATGAGCACGGCCGAGACGGGGCCCACGACGTCGGCCGTGCGCGCCTCGACGTCCGTGCGATCGACGGTGACCGAGCGCGCGTCGTGGGTGACGGTCGTGCTCTTGACGCGCTGGAGGGGCGCGTTCGCCGTCCACGTCACGTTGACGCTGACGTTCGCGTTGTTGGTGCCCGAGTCGTCGCTCACCGGCACCGTGGCGATGAGCGACGCCTTGCCGAGGTCGCCGGCGATCTGGAAGCTCTGCTGGGCCGTGCCGCCGTCGAGCTCGAAGTACTCGCCCGTGCACGCGTTGGAGTAGATGATCGACACCTGGGTGGTGGGCGGCTGGATCGTCGGCGGCGTGCCCGACAGGAAGATGACCGCCTCGGAGAACTGGATGTGCGTCTGCGTGACGATGCAGGCGTCGTCCGTCGCGTCCTCGAAGTCGGCGCTCAGGCTCCCCGCGCGCAGCTTGAAGATCGAGAACTCGACCTTCGCGCCCGCCGGGCGGGCGGGCAGCGAGACGCCGGCGAACACCAAGACACCCAGGGCCCCGAGGATTCCTCTTCGCATTTTGTCCTCAGTTTAAGGATGGTTCCTTACGAGAGTCAACATCCACAAAGGTGACGAGGTCGACGACGCTGGGCGCCCGCGTCAGAGGAGCCCCGTCGCGATCAGGATCGCGACGATGATGCCCATGACCGACTCGCCCGCGATCCCGCCCGCGACCAGCGACATGAGCGTGTGACCCGATTCGGCCGATGGACGCAGCCGGCTGTAGACGAGCAGCACGATGCCGCCCAGGCAGACCGAGAAGGAGAGCGAGAACGGGCTGAGGGCCGCCATCCCCATGGCCGCCGCCGACGGGACGAAGCGACCCCAGCGGCCGCGCGCGAGCGCCGACAGCACGACACCGACGCCGAAGCCGACGAGGCCGCCCACGCCGGCGTACTTGGGCATGGACGAGAACCCGCCCACCACCGCCTGCGCCGTGGCCCTCCACGACACCGCGGACGGCGAGGGCATGGCCACGGTGCCGATGCCGTACGCCTTCACGATGACGATGTACACGGGCACGCTCACGAGGGCGCCCAGGACGGCCCCGAGGATCTCCGCCCAGACCTGCGCGCGCGGCGAGGCGCGCAGCTGGTTGCCGGCGCGGAACGCCCACAGCGTCTGGGCCGTCTGCGAGGCGACGCCCGCCGTGATCGAGCCGGCGAACAGCGACGTCACGAAGCCGGTGCCGCCGAACGCGAGCTGCGTGAACGTGCCGAGCACGCCCGTGGGCGCCATGTCCGTCTCGCCCGCGGTGCGCGCGCAGACGTTGGCCAGCACGAGGGCGATGAGCAGCCCGAAGGCGATCGCGAGGAGGGGGAGGTGGAAGGCGACGCGCGCCACGACGAGCATGAGGACGACGCTCACGAGCAGGAGGGGCTTGACGTGCTTGAACCGATCGGCCCCCGCGCCGTCGTCGGCGGCCTCGCGCCGCCGCAGCAGGAGGGGGATGTCGCGGAACGAGCGCAGGAGCCCGCGCCACTCCATGACGAGGGGCACGAAGCTGCTCGAGAGGAGCAGCCCCACGGCGGGCCATGTCACCCACGGCAGGTCCTGCGAGAAGCCCGGACCGGGGACGATGTGGCTGCGCACGAGCCAGGGCGCGATGCAGACCCAGAACACGAAGCCGCCGAGCAGCATGCTGAAGGCGCTGCGGAACCCCATGAGGACGCCCGTGGACACGAGCAGCGGGCTCCAGCTCACGCCCACCGACAGGCTGGCGAGCGAGACGCCCATGACCGCGCCGCCGAAGGCCGTCCACTGCGGGATGGGGCTCGGCTTGCCGTCGCGGAACCAGGTGACGAGCATGGCGACGACGGCCGCCGCGACGAGCATCCGGGCGCGGAACATGGCCGTGCTGCGCGAGGTGGAGATCGTCTCGATGACCTCGGCGGTCGCCGCGCCCGTGGGGAAGGGCAGGGACTCGCTCACGACCAGCTTCCGCCGGAGGACGACGCCGACGAAGATCCCCACGCCCCCCAGGCCCAGGCCCCAGGCGACGAGCGCCCAGCCGGGATACGTGTGCCCGAGGAGCTGCAGGGCGGGCACGGCGCCCGGCAAGCCGATGGCGAAGCCCATGATCGCGGCCGACGACGCCGTCGTCTGCGACACGTTGTTCTCGAGCTTGCCGAACGGCCCGCCGCCGAGCCCGCGGAGCGTCGAGAAGAAGGCGAAGCCGAGCAGCGCCGCCGTGATGCTGCCGCCGTCGATGAACCCGGTCTTGAGCCCCGTGTAGACGTTGCCCGAGGCGAGCACGACGCCGAGGGCGCACCCGAACAGCAAGGCCCGGAGCGTCAGCTCGCGCGTGACGAGCGGCGCGGACGAGGGCCCCGGGCCGGGCTCGGCGACGGCGCGTTCCATGGCGGGGCTCGACTTTAAGGGAAGCGCGGCCATTAGCGAGGAATCCACTCGGACGGCGCGGTCCGGCTCGTCATCCTCAGGGGCTCGCGTCTTCGACGTCCCTCATGGAAGGCTCGCGCGTGCGCAGCCCGTGCTTCCACAGGAGCCGGTAGAAGTAGATGCGGTCGACGCCCGCGGCGCGCGCGGCCGCGCTCACGCGGTTCTCGTGCACGCGCAGGAGCTCCTCGAGGTAGCGCTTCTCGAAGGCGCTCACCCAGCCCTCGCGCGCCTCGCGCAGCGGCTGGCCGATGTTCACGGCGCTCTCGGGGGAGGCCGAGACCGTGTCGCCGGCCTTCGGCGCCGCGAAGTCGCGGAGCGCCACGCAGCGCTCGAGGTAGTTGCGCAGCTCGCGGATGTTGCCCGGCCAGTTGTGGCGGCCGAGCGCCGTGAGGAACTCCTCCGAGCGGACGACGGACAGCGTCTGCTCGTCGACGGAGCCGAGGTTGCGCACGATGTGCTCGACGAGCAGCGGCAGGTCGGGCAGCCGCTCGCGCAGCGGCGGCAGCTTCACCTCGACGACGGCCAGGCGGTAGTAGAGGTCGGAGCGGAACTTGTGCGCCGCCACCTGCTCGCGCAGGCTGCGGTTCGTGGCCGCGATGAGGCGGACCGAGACGGGCACGTGGTTGTTCGTGCCGACGCGGCGGACCTCGCGGCGCTCGAGCACGCGCAGGAGCTTCGGCTGCAGGTCGATGCTGAGCTCGCCGATCTCGTCGAGGAACACGGTGCCGCCGTTGGCCGCCTCGAACACGCCGAGCCGCGACGACACGGCGCCCGTGAACGCGCCGCGCTCGTGGCCGAAGAGCTCGCTCTCGAGCAGCTGCGGCGGCATGGCGCCGCAGTCGACGACGAGGAAGGGCTTCTCGCGGCGCGGGCTGCCGCGGTGGATGGCCTCGGCGGAGACCTCCTTGCCCGTGCCGGTCTCGCCCTCGAGGAGGATCGTGGCGTCGCTCCCCGACGCCTTGCCGAGCACGTCGAAGACGCTCTGCATGGCCGGCGAGTGCCCGACCATGCGGCCGAAGCGGTCGCGGTCGAGCTGCTCGCGGTCCATGCGAGCGGTTTGACCGCGGCTCTGGGTGGCCTCGACTTCATGTCGAACCGTCCCATCGCCCACGGAGAGCGCGTGGCGCGCGCTCTGAGGCCCGTTTCCCACGGACCGGTCATCGACCGTTGTTCCGGGTTCCTTGACCAGGAACTATGAAGTTCCGAATTGTACGCCGCGTTGCATTCGGCCCCCTCCGGCCGCGCGGCTCGAACGTCAGGCGGAGGCGGCGAGCGTGGCGGCGCCGAGGAGGCCGGGCTGGGGGTGGGTGACGACGAAGGCCGGGAGGCGCTCGACGAGCGTGTGCAGGCGGCCCTTCCGCTCGAACGCCTCGCGAAACCCACCTTTCTGCAGATAGCCGAGGATGCGGGGCGCTATGCCACCCGCGACGAAGACGCCGCCCGTCGCGAGGATGCCGAGGCCGAGGTTTCCCGCGACGGCGCCCATCACCGAGCAGAAGAGCGCCAGGGACATCTCGCAGATGGCGTCCGTCCCCTCGAGCCCGCGGCGGGAGATCTCGGCGGCCGCGCCGTCGCCCGGCCCGCCGGGCGCGGCGAGCACGGCGGCCGTGTCGGGCTTGATGAGGAAGCGGCAGGCCGGCTCTTGCGACAGGAACGAGAAGATGTCGACCAGGCCCTTGCCCGAGAGCACGCGCTCGCACGAGACGCGGCCGTACTTCGTGCTGAGGTACTCGAGGAGCCCGGCCTCGAGCGGGGTGCGCGGCGCGAAGTCGGCGTGGCCGCCCTCCGAGGGGACGACCTCGTATCCGCCGGTCACCTCCGACCACAGCAGGTAGGCCTCGCCGAGGCCCGTCCCGGCGCCCAGCACGGCGATGGGGCCGCGCGGCACCGGCGGGCCGCCGCCGAGCGGCGCGAGCGCGTCGGGCCCGACCGCCGTGACCCCGAGGGCCGCCGCGCTGAAGTCGTTGACGAGCGTCACCCGCGCGATCCCGAGGCGCTGGGCGAGGGCCCGCCCGTCGACGACCCACGGGAGGTTCGTGGCCTGGCAGCGGTTGTTCTCGATGGGGCCGGCGATGCCCAGGCAGGCGCCGTCGATATTCCGGGCGATGCCGCCGGCCGCGAGGCCGCCGCTGCCGAGGCGGCCGCCGGTCTCGACCTCGGCGGCGCGCAGGAAAGCCTCAGCGATCTCGTCGAGGGACGCCGCCGAGCGCGACGGGGCCGTGCGCTCGAAGACCGGGGTGAGCCGCGGACGCCCGCCGCCGCGCGCGGGCTCGACCTCGAAGAGCGCCAGGCGCGCGTTGGTTCCGCCAATGTCTCCGGCCAGGACGATCATGTCACCTCACGGTTGGGGCGCCGGCAGCTTCGAGACGGCGGCCCGATCGCAGAAGAGCAGCGCGGGGCGGGGCCGGGTCCGGCGCAGCAGCACCTGGCTCGGCCAGCGGCGCGCGTCGCGCACGGGCCCGAGCACGTCGCGCAGCGTGTCCGCCTTGTCGGCGCCGGCGACGAGGAAGAGCAGGTCGCGCGCGGCCTCGAAGACGGGGTACGTCAGCGTGAGCCGCCTCGTCGCGAGCTGCGGGACGTCGTTGGCGACGCAGAGGCGCCGGCGCTCGTCGAGCGCGGCCGTGCCGGGGAAGAGCGACGCCGTGTGCCCGTCGACGCCCATGCCGAGCAGCACGAGATCGAAGGGCGGCGCCGCGGGCCCGCCGAGCGCGTTCTCGTAGTCGAAGGCCGCGGACTCGAGATCGGGGTCCTCGCCGCGCAGGCGGTGGACGTTCTCGGGCGGCACCCCCGCCGGCGAGAGCAGCGTCTCGCGCGCCATGCGGAAGTTCGACTGGGGGTCGTCGGGGCCGACGTTGCGCTCGTCGCCGAAGAAGACGTCGGTGCGCGCCCAGTCGAGGTCGGACGTGGCCAGGTGTGAGTAGAGGGCGCGCGGCGTCGAGCCGCCCGCGAGCGCGATGCGGAAGCGCCCGCGCGCCGAGAGGGCGTCGCCCGCGAGGACGCGCACGCGATCGGCGGCCAGGCGCGCCAGGCCCTCGAGGTCGGGGGCCACGACGAGCGTGGGCAGCGTCGAGAGCTCGGCGGAGGAGGGCGGCGGCGTCGTCATCGGGGTGGTCGGTGGCGGAGACCTTAGCGGAGGACGCGGCCCGCGTCACCCCGTCGTGGCGCTCGCCAGGCGGCTCGCGAGCGCGAGGCAGCGCCCGAAGAGGGGATCGCGCCCCGCCGGCCCCAGCGCCGCCAGGCAGAGCTCGGCGTCGCGCCGCGAGTCGAGCTTGATGACCCGCGGCGGCGCGATGGGCGAGCTCAGCGCGGCGTGGTTCTGCTCCGTGCGCCGCACGCCGAAGAGCTGCTCGTCGCCGGCGTCGAGCTCGAGGCCCACGATGCCGCTCGTCCCGCACTCGCCGGGCGCCGCGCGCAGCGTGACGGTCACCGACGCGCCCGCCTTGTCGGGCCGATCGAAGCGGAAGCGGAGCACGCCCGGCTCGGCCGCCTCGGCCGCGGCGAACAGCCACCCGAGCGTCGAGGCGAGCCAGGCGGCGAGCAGGAACGCGCTCGACTCGCAGCCGGCGCGGTGGTGGATCGTCACGGCCCGCGCCGCGTGCAGGGGCGCGCCGCCCACGGGGGCGTCGAACATCCCCGCGAAGAGCAGGCGGAAGGACTTGAGGCGCAGCCAGCCGAGATCGGTCACCGGCATGGCGCTGGCGAGCTCCGCGCAGCGCTGCAGCTCGATGAGCTGGCGCGGCCGCGTGCACGCGCCCGTGTCGAGCACCAGGCGATCGGTCGCGGCGAGGAGCTGGCGGCGCAGCAGCGCCTCGGGCATCGTCGGGTCCGTCCAGAGCGTCGCCGTGGGCAGGCCCGGGAGCAGCAGCGCGCGCACGAGCGAGCCGAAGTGCGCGTCGCCGCGGCGCCCGCGCAGCGTGATCTCCTCGGAGTACACGACGCGCGCGCCCGACGAGCGCGCGACGAGGTTGCTCTCGATGGTCGCCCGCACGTCATCCCCCGATCGCTCGGCCGTCTCGGGCTCCTCGACGAGCACGAGCACGCGCGCGGGCATGAGCGGCGCGAGCTCGTCGACGACCTTGCGCGTGCGCTCGAGGTCTTGAGCGCGCGTCGGCACGACGACGTTCCAGAGCGCGGCGCGCGACACCGTGCCCTCGCCGGAGGCGCTCGCCGCCTTCCAGAGGTCGGCGAAGGCGCGCTCGATCTTGTCGACCTCGACGGCGACGGGCTCGCCGCGCGAGAAGCGCTCGGCCAGCGACGCCGGCGAGCCGGGCGGGGCGGCGGCCGCCTCGGCCATGACTAGGGGCGCCTCCACGCGCGGTGATCGGCGCCGATCAGCCGGTCGGCCGCCTCGGGGCCCCAGCTGCCCGCCGGGTAGCTCGCCAGCTGGACGTTCCCCGACGCGGCCTGCTCGGCCCAGTGCTGGTGGATGCGCGAGATCCACGTCCAGCTCGCCTCCACCTCGTCGGCGCGCGTGAAGAGCGTGTTGTCCCCCAGGAGACAATCGAGGATGAGGCGCTCGTACGCCTCGGGCGGCTCGGCCCCGAACGACGAGCCGTAGCGGAACTCCATGCTCACGGGCGCGACCTCCATGGCGGGGCCGGGCAGCTTCGAGCCGAAGTTCAGCGAGATGCCCTCGTCGGGCTGGATGCGGATGGCGAGCACGTTGGGGCGGATCCCCTCGCCGCGCTTGCCGAAGAGCAGGTGCGGCGCCTCCTTGAAGTGGATGGCGATCTCCGTGACCCGCTTGGGCATGCGCTTGGCCGAGCGCAGGTAGAAGGGCACGCCCGCCCAGCGCCACGAGTCGATGAAGAACTTCATGGCCACGTAGGTCTCGGTCTGCGAGGTGCGCGAGACCCCCGGCTCCTCGCGGTAGCCCGGGACGCGCTTGCCCGCGATCGAGCCGGCGGCGTACTGCGCGCGCACGACGTGGGCGTCCATCTCCGCCGGCGGGATCGGGCGCAGCGCCTTCAGCACCTTGAGCTTCTCGTCCCGCACGGCGTCGGGATCGGTCGAGATGGGCGGCTCCATGGAGGCGAGGCTCACGACCTGGAAGAGGTGGTTCTGCACCATGTCGCGGAGGATGCCGGCCTGCTCGAAGTAGCCGCCGCGCCCCTCGACGCCCACGGTCTCGGCCCCCGTGATCTGCACGTGGTCGACGAAGCGGTTGTTCCAGATGGGCTCGAAGATGCCGTTCGCGAACCGAAAGACGAGGAGGTTCTGGACGGTCTCTTTCCCGAGGTAGTGATCGATGCGGTAGATCTGCTTCTCGGTGAGCGTCTGGTGGATGTCGCGGTTGAGCGCCTGCGCCGTCGCGAGGTCGGTGCCGAACGGCTTCTCGATGATGACGCGCGCGAAGCGGCCGCCGTCCGTGGGCGTCAGGCCCGCGGCGCCCAGCTGCTTGACGACGGTGGCGAACGACGACGGCGGGATCGACAGGTAGAAGACGCGGTTGCCGGGCAGGCCGAGCTGCGCCTCGATCTCCTCGAGGCGCTTCTTGAGCGCCGCGTAGGCCGCCGGATCGTCGTAGCTGCCCTCCTGGTAGAAGACGTGCGACGCGAACGTGTCCCAGAGCTCGGCGTCGACCGGGCGGCGGCGCGCGAACTCGTCGCAGCCCTTGCGCATGTCGTCGCGGAACGCGTCGTCGGCCATGGGCTTGCGCGCGTAGCCGACGACGGCGAAGCGCGCGGGCAGCAGGCGGTCGCGGGCGAGGCTGTAGAGCGCCGGCACGAGCTTGCGCTTCGTGAGATCGCCCGACGCGCCGAAGATCACCATCGTCGCGGGCTCGGGGATGCGCTCCTCCTGCAGACCTTCCCGCAGGGGGTTCGGGACGAGGACGGGCGCGGCGCTCACGAGGCCCTCTCGATCGTCGCGAGCAAGGTGGCGAGGCCGGCGTCGACGTCCGGCCCGAGGTCGACGCGCAGGGCGCGGCGGCCGCGGCGGCGCAGCACCTGCAGGTCGCCGAGCGCCTGCGCGTCGCGCAGGCCGGCGAACGAGTAGGCCTCGCCCGGGATGGGGAGATCCCGGGGTGCGTCGGCCACGAGCTGCAGGAACAGGCCGTTGTTGGCGCCGCCCTTGTGGAGCTGCCCCGTCGAGTGGAGGAAGCGCGGACCGTAGCCGACCGTCGTCGCCGGCCTCGTTCCAGCGCCGCGCGCGCGGCACGCGACCCGGAGCTTCGCGAGGAGGCCGTCCCGCGAGGCGGTGCGCGCGAAGTACGCGCCGAGCGCGACGTAGTCGCCCGCGGCCGCCTGGGCCAGGTGCGCGCGCAGGCGCTCCTCGTCGCCGGGCCCGCACACGTCCTCGGGCGCCGGCAGCTTGCCCCCGGCCAGCAGCGCGCTCGTCGCGAGCTTGGCCTCGGTGACGTTGGGCTCGTCGAAGGGGTTGACGCCCAGCACGGCGCCGGCGATGGCCGTCGCGACCTCCCAGCGGAAGAACTCGCGGCCGAGCGCGGCGCGGCTGTCGAGCGTGAGGTACACCACCGGCTGACCCGCCTTCTCGAGCGCCCCCACGGCGCGGCTCTGCGCGGCGTCGCCCTCGCCGAGGCGGATGTAAACGAAGAGGCGGTCCTCGCCGTAGTCGCCCGGCGCGCCCACGGGCTCGAGGTCGACGGGGACCACGCCGCGCCCCTCCTTGCCGGTCGACTCCGCGACGAGCTGCTCGATCCACGAGCCCAGCGTCGCGATCTCGGGGGAGGTGACGAGCGTCAGCTTGTCGCGGCCTTGCTTGGCGGCGACGCCCATGATCACGCCGAGGCGCAGCGCCGCCAGCTCGGGCGCCGGCACGATGGACGACGAGGCCGCCGCCATCTCGGCGCCCGTCGCGACGAGGCCCGCGACGTCGGCGCCCGCCAGCGCCGCCGGGACGAGGCCGAAGTAGGAGAGGGCGGAGTACCGTCCGCCGATGTCCGCCGGGTTGACGAAGACCTTGCGGTACCTCTTCTCCTCGGCGAGCTGGCCGAGGCGCGTCGCCGGGTCGGTGATGGCCACGAAGTGCGCGCCCGCGCGCGCGACGTCGCCTTCGTTCTTGGCGAGCACCCGCTGCCAGAAGTGCTTCTCGAACGACTGGATCTCGATCGTGCCGCCGGACTTGGAGGCGACGATGAAGAGGGTCTTCTTCTTGGCGACCGCCTCGTCGACGGCGGCGACGGCCGCCGGGTCGGTGTTGTCGAGCACGTGCAGGCGCAGCCCGGTCTTGCTCACGGCGGCGAAGGTCTCGCCGAGCACCTCGGGCGCGAGCGAGCTGCCGCCCATGCCGAGCAGCACCACGTCGGTGAAGCCCGACGCGTGGACGTCGGCGACGAAGGCCGCGAGCTCGCCGAGCTTGCCCTGCATGAGCGCGGGCGCGCGCAGCCACCCGAGCCGCGTCTTGATCGAAGTGTCGTGCGCGGTGTCCGCCGTGAAGAGCCGCGGGTCGCCGTCCCACAGCCGCTTGGGCGCGCTCGCCTGCGCGAGGCGCAGCACCTCGGCCTCGACGGCCGCCCCGAGCGGCGGGGGCAGGATGGCGCGCTGGCGGCCCGCGCTCTGCTCGAGGAGGGCGGCGCGGCGCGCGGTGACGGCGCCCACGAGGGTCGCCATCGACGTCGCGAAGCTCTTGACGCCGTCGTCGAGGAGGCCGTGGCACACGCGCGACAGATCGACGCCCACCTCCGCGAGCTCGGCGATGGCCGCGTGCGCCGCCTCGGTCCCGGTCGCGAGCGTCGGCGCGACCGTGCCGTGGTCCATGAACGCCGCGAGCGTCGCCGGCGGCACGGTGTTCACCGTGTCGGCGCCGAGGAGCGCGTCGAGGTACATCGTGTCCGGGTACCTCGCGTCCTTCGTGCCCGTCGACGCCCACAGGAGCCGCTGCGGCGAGGCGCCCTTGGCGCGCAGCGCCTTCCAGCGCGCGCCCGCCACGATGCCCTCGTAGATCTCGTACGCCATCTTGGCGTTCGCGATGGCGATCTTGCCCATGAGGGCGCGGCAGCGCTTCGCGAGCGCGGCGTCGCCCGCCTTCTCCGCTTCGTCCGCCTTCCGAGCGAGCTGCTGGTCGCACACGCTGTCGACGCGCGACACGAAGAAGCTCGCCACCGAGGTCTGGCCGGCGAGCTTGCCGCCCGCCGAGACGCGCTCCTCGAGGCCGGAGATGTACGCCTCGATGACCTCCTCGTACTGCAGGAGGGAGAAGACGAGCGTGACGTTGACGCTCACGCCCTGGGCCGTGAGGGCCCGGATGGCCGGGATGCCCTCGGGCGTCGCCGGCACCTTGATCATGACGTTGGGGCGTCCCACGAGGTGCGCGAGGCGCAGGCCCTCCGACACCGTCTGCTCGGTGTTGGCCGCGAGCTCGGGCAGGACCTCGAGCGAGACGCGCCCGTCGACGCCGCCCGACGACTCGAAGACGGGCAGCAGCAGATCGCACGCGGCGCGGATGTCCTCGACGGCGAGCTCCTCGTAGATCTTCGCGGGCGGCAGGCCGGCCGCCGCGAGCCGGCTCAGCGCCTCCTCGTAGTCCGTGGAGGCGACGATCGCCTTCTCGAAGATCGTCGGGTTCGAGGTGAGGCCGCGCACGCCCGCCTTGACGAGCGCCTCGAGCTCCCCCGAGACGAGGAGGCCACGTCGCATGTTGTCGTACCAGATGCTCTGGCCGAGCCCGAGCGCCGCGGCGAGACGCGACGCCCCCGGCTCCTCGGCAGGGGCGGATTCCTGCGTCTTTTCGGCCTTCTCGGCTCGCGCCTTGTTCTGCTTGGTCGCCATCTGAAGTCGCGTCTCCTTGCGGACCGGATCTATAGCGCCGTCAGCATCTCAGCCAAGGGCCCCCCTGTAAAGCGTCCGACCGCGACGTGTCAGTCAGCTTTTCGCCACGCGCGCCGATGTCCCAGCCGCGGCGAGCCGCGAGGATCCGGCACGAGCGGTCGGCGCGTCGCTGTCACGCGGCTTGCAGGAAGGGGCCGCGTCGCGATCTTCCAACAAAGCATCGTTTCTAGACTCCGGAGGCTCCTGCCATGCCCAAGGTTACGTCGCTTCAGTCCCCATCGCTTCGCGCCCAATCGCTTCGCGCCCGCTCGCCTCGCGCCGTCCTCTTCTTTCTGGCCACCAGCCCCGTGATCGCCGCCGCCGGCTGTCAGTCGGCGCCCATCGATCCGGACGCCATGGCCGACCGGGCCGCGCTGAACGCGCGCGAGGTCGTCCATCAGTCGGGCGGAGGCGTCGGCTTCACGCAGTCGAAGGACTCGAGCCTCAGCAAGGTCGTCTCCGGCCTCGGGCACGCGAACGACGGCCTCGCCGGGATGGCGGCCATGATCCCGCCCGGCATGATGAGCGCCATGAGCACGACCCCCATGGCGCAGGCCATGGCGGGCATGCCCACGCTGCGGACGACGGAGGAGCAGTTCGACGACACGGCAGACGACCTCAAGACGTGGCTCCGCGAGCGCGTCCTCGCCGACGCCAACCTCGAGTCGAAGTCGCACGACGAGGCCGTGTACCTCCTGCACCCGGATCCGACCTGTCGCGCGCTGCCGCGGGCGGGAGATCCGCCGGACCAGGTGCTGGCGATCAATCAGAAGTGCTCGGACGACCTCACCAAGCTGCAGGTGCGGGTGGTCATGACCGCCGACGGCGACGGCGTTCGCCTGGCGCTCGAGGTCGGGCCTGACAAGCTCGAGCTCTCGGCGTTCATCATCCACTCGAACCTGCTGGCCATCGAGTCCAACCTGCCCCAGACCTACGACGCCGCGCAGTTCGTCGACCAGACGCTGGGCAGCGCGAGCCCCATGGGTGGCACGCAGCTCGAGGCGCTCACGGGCGTCGTGCGCGTGTCGCTGCAGAAGGACGGCGAGAAGAAGGTGACGTTCGCGATCTCCGTGCCCCAGGCCATCCACGTCGCGACGCGGACGTCGACGGGCGCGCTCGGGCCCGACGTGCGCGTGGGCGCGAGCGACCCCACGTTCTCGCTGGCCGCGGACGGCGTCGCCCAGACGGCGACGGCGACGACGAACCTCGGCGCCGTCGACGTGCTCACGAACTGGGATCCGCGCGGCACGGGCGCGGCGCCCAACCGCGATCTCGACGTCTCGGTGGGCGGGCTGTGGGGCGCGACGACGTTCCAGGAAGGCGTCCAGGCGCTCGTCACGAAGGGCCTCGGCGTGGGCGCGACGTCGATCAAGGTGCGCGGCACGAGCATCTTCGACCTCTCGCTCAACCCGATGGATCAGGACCGCTTCGATCTGCGCGTCACCGTCGACGCCGCGGGCGAGCCGCACTTCGACGTGACGCCTCGCTTCGACCTCTCGCTCGGCTTCCACCTCGGCCAGATCGCCTCGGACTTCTCGCCCGACAGCCAGCCGGCCTCGTATGTGCTCGACGAGACGTACCGCGTGCGCCTCGACAACGGCGGCGCGACGGCGACGATCGCCACCGTCCCGGCCTCCGGCACGTTCGGCGGCGGCCTCTCCGTCGGCCCCGGCACGCTCACGATCTCGAGCTCCAAGGTCGCCGATCCGATCGTCGTCAGCGCCGGCCAGTGCCTCGTCAGCGTGCAGAGCCCGCCCGCGGGCGCGCACCCCGTCCTCGGCTCGATCGCGGCCGCGGCCTGCCAGTAACCGGCGCGTCGGGGGCCGTCGGATCCTATGCTAGGGTCCGACGGCTTTTATGCCGGAGGCGTTGAAGCCCCTCGCGGGGCACGCGGTGTTCCTGCTGCTCGTGCAGCTCGCGCTGCTGATCGGGGTGGCGCGCGTCGGGGGCGAGGTCGCCAAGCGCCTCGGCCTTCCGGCCGTCGTCGGCGAGCTCGGCGCGGGGATCGCGCTCGGGCCGACCGGCTTCGGGCACTGGTTCCCGGTGGGCTTCGCCATGGTCTTCCCGCCGACCGCCGAGAGCTTCCACCTGCTGGACGCGTTCGGCGCCGTCGGGATGACGATGCTGCTCCTCCTGACGGGCCTCGAGACCGACGTCCGGCTCGTGCGGAACCTCGGCGGCGCGGCCCTCATCGCCTCGATGATGGGGATGGTCCTCCCGTTCGGGCTCGGGTTCGGCCTGGGTTACCTCACGCCCGCGTCCTACCTCGCCGATCCCGGCAGCCGGATCCTCTTCAGCCTCTTCATCGCGACGGCCATGTCGATCTCGGCGATGCCCGTCATCGCGAAGATCCTCGTCGACCTCGACCTCACGAAGCGCAACATCGGGATGGTCATCCTCTCGGCCGGCGTCGTCGACGACACCGTGGGCTGGCTCATCCTCTCGCTGATCGCGGGCGCCGCCACGCACGGCGCCGTCAACGTCCACGATCTCGGCCTCACGCTCGGGCTGCTGCTCGGCTTCATCGTCGCGATGGTGTTCGTCGCCTATCCGATCGTGCGCGCGGTGGTCCGCGTCACGGGCGAGCGCTTCCGGATGCCCGACTCCGACCTGGTCGCGATCCTCGTCGTGACGTTCCTCTCCGCCGCCTTCACCGAGTGGATCGGCGTGCACCCGGTGTTCGGCGCGTTCGTCGCGGGCGTCGTGCTGCATCAGGTGCCGCGCCTGCGGCGCGAGACCGTGGCGCGCCTCGAGGCCGTGACCTACGGCGTGCTCGCGCCCATCTTCCTCGGCCTCGTGGGCATCAAGGTCGATCTGTGGTCGCTGGCGACCGGGGGCGGCGGCATGATGCTCGGGCTCGTGCTCCTCGTCGCCTGCGTGGGCAAGCTCGTGGGCTGCTCGCTGGGCGCGTACTGGGGCGGGCTCCGATTCTGGGAGGCCGCCTCGATCGCCGTCGCCATGAACGCGCGCGGGGCCATGGGCATCGTCGTGGCGACGATCGGGCTCTCGCTGGGCATCCTCACGCCGCCCATGTTCGCGATCATCGTCATGGTGGCCGTCGTGACGTCGTTCCTCGCGCCGCTCGGCCTGCGGCTCACGCTGCCGCGCGTGCGCATGACCGACGACGAGGCGCGCCGCATCCTCGCCGACGAGTCGCGGGGCGCCTTCGATCCGCGCCGCGTGCGCCTGCTGCTCGCGACGGGCGGCGGTCCCAACGCCAGGTCGATCGCGCCCGTGGCCTTCGGCGTCTCGCGCCGGAGCGAGACCGCCGTGCGCATCATCCACGTCAAGGAGCGCGCGCCGTGGTGGCGGCAGCTCCTGCGCCGCTTCGGCCAGCACACGCCCGGCAACGTCACCGATCAGATGGAGGCGTTCAAGGCCATGGCCAACGGCAAGCCGCCCGAGCTCGGTCAGGTCTCGGGCCCGACGATCGCGCGCGCCATCTGCGACGAGGCCCGGCGCGGCTACGACCTCATCGTCCTCGGCTCGGGCGAGGGGACGTCGATCGGCGGCGCGGTCGTCGAGGAGGTGGTGTCGAGCGCGCCCTGCCACGTCGCCATCATGCGCGCGCCCGCGGGCGCGGCCGCGGCGAGCTACCGGAACATCCTCGTCCCCGTGGACGGGAGCGTCGCCTCGCGCGTGGCGGTCGAGCTCGCCCTGCGCTACGCCGAGGGGGCCGGGGCCGACCTCTCGCTCGCGCTGCTCACCGAACGGCGTCCCCAGGCCGCCGTGTATAGCGACGTCTCGGGGACCCACGTGCCCGTCGAGAGCCGCGGCGCCTCGGAGCACGAGCTCGAGCGCATCTCCGTCGTGTTCCGCGCGTCCCCCCTCAAGCCCTCGATCCTGCATATGGCCTATGATCCCCGCTCGAGCGCGATCGTCGAGGCCCTCGAGAAGGGGACCTACGACCTCGTCGTGCTGGGCGCCGAGAACCGCGCCATCCAGCACCGCCTGTTCTTCGGCTACGAGAACGAGCGGCTCATCCGCGCCGCCCGCGTGCCCGTGGTCGTCGTCGTGCCGAACCTCGGCCGCCTCGCCGGGCCGCCGTCGTGAGCGCCGCGGGCGGCCCGCTCGTGCTCGTGGGCGGCGGCGCGCGCTCGGGCAAGAGCCGGTTCGCGCTCGCGCGCGCGCTGGCGCTCGGCGAGGGCGGGGTCTTCGTCGCGACGGCCGAGGGCAGCGACGACGAGATGCGCGCCCGCATCGCGCGGCACCGCGAGGAGCGGGGCGAGCGCCTGCGCACCGTCGAGGCGCCGCTCGACCTGCCGGGCGCGCTCCGCCGCATCTTCGAGGAGGACCGCGCCGCCGACGTCGTCCTCGTCGACTGCCTGACGCTGTGGCTCTCGAACCTGCTCGTGAAGGGCGAGAGCGCCGACGAGGCGCTCCGCCGCGTCGAGGAGCTGCGCGGCGTCCTCGCGCGGCGGCGCCTCCCGATCGTGCTGGTCACGAACGAGGTGGGCATGGGCCTCGTTCCCGAGACGCCGCTCGGGCGGACCTTCCGCGACGTCGCGGGCCTCGCGCACCAGCGCCTCGCGCGCGACGCCGACGAGGTCCACGTGGGCGTCCTCGGCCTCATGCTCCGCTTGCGACCGGGGCCGATCGCCGTGAGCGAGCCGGGACCCTAGGGCAGGGGCGCGCGCGCGGAGCGCCGGAATTCACCTCGCCCCGGGCGGGCGGGCCGCGAACCCCGTGTTATCCTGGCCCGGCCGTAAATGGCGGATCCCATTCCAGATGCGCTGACCGACCCCCTGGTCGGGAAGGTCCTCTCGCATCGCTACAAGATTCTCCGAAAGCTCGGAGAGGGCGCGATGGCCGCCGTCTACCTCGCCGAGCACTCTGGTGTTGGCAGCAACATCGTGCTCAAGGTCCTGCTGCCCGATCTCGCGGACAACCAGAACGCGGTCGAGCGCTTCCTCCAGGAGGCGAAGATCGCCTCCGAGATCCACCACGACAACGTCATCGACATCTTCTACAGCGGCCGCTCGCCCGAGGGGCAGGTCTTCCTGGCGATGGAGTACCTGCACGGCTCGTCGCTGCTGGGCCTCCTCGACAACGAGGGGCCGATGCCGTGGACGCGCGCCAAGCCCATCTTCCTGCAGATCTGCGCGGCGCTCTCGGCGGCGCACGCGCGCGGCGTCGTCCACCGCGACGTCAAGCCCGAGAACGTGCTCGTCGTCCAGCGCCCGAACCCCGAGGGCGGCCAGATGGACTTCGTCAAGGTCGTGGACTTCGGCATCGCCAACGTGGGCGGGCAGCTGGGCGGGCAGGGCGTGTGCGGCACGCCCGAGTACATGCCGCCCGAGCAGGCGCGCGCGCTGCCCCCCGATCCGCGCGATGACGTCTACGCCTTCGGCTGCCTCATGTACCACGTGCTCACGGGCACGGTGCCGTTCACGGCGGCGACGATCCAGCAGGTGCTCATCATGCACATGCGCCAGCCCGTCGAGCCGCCGCGCGGGCGCCGCCCCGACCTCGACATCCCCACGGGCGCGCAGGCCGTCGTCATGCGCGCGCTCGCCAAGCGGCGCGAGGATCGCTACCAGAGCATGAAGGACGTCGCCGAGGCCATCGAGGGCGTGCGCCTCGTGCGGCGCATGACGGCGCCCGTGCGGCCGCTCGCGGCCGCCACGCCCGAGCGCTCCGAGCGCGTCGTCTTCCCGCACACGGCGCCGCCCGTGCGCACCAGGCGCAACCTCGTCCTCGCCGGGCTCATCGTGGTCCTCTTCAGCTTCGCGGCGTGGCTGCGCGTGCGCCCGCAGGAGCCGCCGGGGCGGATCGAGATCTTCACCTCGCCCGACGACGCCGAGATCTACGTCAACGGCAAGAAGATCGGGAACCGATCGCCCGTGATCCTCGAGGCCGGCGCCGGGACGTACACGGTCGTCGGCCGGCGCGAGGGCTACGAGGGCCGCACGCGCACGTTCCTGCTCCCCTCGGGCACGGCGGCGCGCGTGACGCTGACGCTGCCGCTCTCCGACGCGACGCCCGTCGAGCTCGTGAGCGATCCGCCAGGCGCCGAGGTGTGGATCGACGGCCAGCCCTGGCTCGTCGACGGCGCGCCCGCGCGCACGCCGTTCTCGATCGCGACGATGCCGCCGGGCCTGCACGTCGTCGAGATGGGCGGCCTGCCGGAGCTCGGCACGTGGCGGGGCGAGGTGACGCTGCGGCCCGGGACCAGCTACGCCGTGCGCGGCGCGCTGCCCAAGCCCGAGGCGCCGGCGCCGCCGCCCAAGCCGGAGCCGGCGCACCACGGGCACGCCCCGGTCGCGCGCGCGCCAGCCCCGGGCGCGGGCGGCGCGCCGGGG
>DASZWW010000198.1:0-2168 GCA_035546175.1 Polyangia bacterium | reverse complement strand
CTCCCGTCGGATCGGCGGTCCCCTCGCCGGCCGCCCCGGTGGGATCAGCGGGGACGCCGGCCGCGCCCGCAACGCCGGAGGTGTCGGCGGGCGCGCCGGCCGCTCCCGTCGGGTCGGCGACGGAGCCCGCGCCGCCCCCCGTCATGACGTCGACGGTGCCGGGCTTGGTCTTCTTGACCGGGTCCGAGACGCACGCGGTCACGCTCACGATCACCGAGAGCGTGAGGAGCGTGGTCATTCGCATGGGAGTCACGATGCCTTTAGTCGCGTTTCGCCCGCCTTTCAAGGCGGTAAATTGTTGCGCCGCGTTTTCGGTCGCCGGACTCCGTTTCGGCCGCCGGCGCCTCATCTGCTAAGCTGCCGCGCTCTTCACCCCATGAACGTCCACTTCGTCTCGCTCGGCTGCCCGAAGAACCGCGTCGACACCGAGGTCATGCTCGGCCACGCGACGGGCGCGGGCCACGAGATCGTCGCCGCGCCCGAGGACGCCGAGGTCATCGTCGTCAACACCTGCGGCTTCATCGGCGAGGCCAAGCAGGAGTCGATCGACGCCATCCTCGAGATGGCGCGCCACAAGGAGGCCGGCACGTGCCGCCGGCTCGTCGTCACGGGGTGCCTCTCGCAGCGCTACCCCACGGAGCTCGCCGACGAGATGCCCGAGGTCGATCACTTCCTCGGCACGGACGAGGTGGGCGACATCGCCGAGGCCATCGGCGGCGCGGGCCGTCGCGTGCGCGTCGCCGAGACGCCGCGCTTCCTCTACGACGACATCGCGCCGCGCCGCCCGTCGATGGCCGCGCACACGGCCTACGTGAAGATCGCCGAGGGCTGCGATCGCCCCTGCGCGTTCTGCATCATCCCCAAGCTGCGCGGGCCGCAGCGCAGCCGCGACCCCCAGTCGGTCGTGCGCGAGGCGCGCGCCCTCGCCGAGGGCGGGACGAAGGAGATCTGCCTCGTCGCGCAGGACCTGACGACGTACGGGACCGATCTGCCGAACGCGAAGGAGCCGGGCGCCCCCAACCTGGCGTCGCTCCTGCGCGGGCTCGGCGCCGTCGAGGGCCTGCGCTGGATCCGCCTGCACTACGCGTATCCGACGGCCTGCACGAACGAGCTGCTCGGCGTCATGGCGGACGAGGCGCGCGTCGCGAAGTACCTCGACGTCCCCATCCAGCACGTCGACAGCGGCGTGCTCAAGTCCATGCGCCGCGGGTACGGCGAGAAGCAGGTGCGCGACCTCTGCGAGCGCGTGCGCGCGCGCGTGCCGGGCGTGACGCTGCGGACGACGTTCATCGTCGGGCACCCCGGCGAGACGGAGGAGTCGTTCCAGCGCCTGTGCGACTTCGTGCGCGAGGCCGAGCTCGACCGCGTGGGGGTCTTCAACTTCTCGCGCGAGGAGGGCACCGTGGCGGCGCTCCTGCCGAAGCGCGTCCCCCAGAAGGAGGTCGACGCCCGTCGGCGCGAGCTCCTGCGCATCCAGCGCGAGATCTCGAAGAGGAAGCTGCGCGGCCTGCGCGGCCGCACGCTCGAGGTGCTCGTCGAGGGCGCCTCCGACGAGTCCGAGTACCTGCTCATGGGGCGGCACGAGGGCCAGGCGCCCGAGATAGACGGCCAGGTGTACCTCTCGTTCCCCGAGGGCGCGGGCGAGCAGGCGCCGCCGCCCGCGGGCACGCTGTTGCGGGCCCGGGTGACCCACTCGGCCGAGTACGATCTCGCGGCCGAGATCGCCGCCTGAAGGGGGCGCCGATGTACGTCGGACGCCTCCACGGGCGCCGAACCGGGTCTCAGGGCTGATCGCGCTCCCCTCATTTTTCTGAGGGACGGGCCACTCCGATTCGTGCGCCCCGGGCCCTGGGCGCCAATCGTTTCTTGATCTGCCCCGGCACGTTGGATGCACAATGAGGGGCCCTCCCCTGACCATCCCGTCCCAAGGAGCTCTCATGAAGCTTCGCCAGCAGCTGGCTTCGCTCACCTTCGCGCTCGCGGCCGCCGCGGGCGCTTGCGGCTCGGTCACGCTCGTCCCGGACGGTGGCGCCGGTGGTCACGCCGGCGCGGCCAGCGGCTCCGCGGGCGCCGGCGGCCACGTCACGACGGGCGCTGGCACCGGGAGCGGCGGCAGCGGCGACGCAGGCGCGACGGGCGCGGCCGGCGACGCGACGGGCGCCGCGGGG
>DASZWW010000197.1:0-19056 GCA_035546175.1 Polyangia bacterium | reverse complement strand
GGCGACGCCGGCGAGGCGCGCCGCGAGCGCCGGCGACGGCGGCCACAGCTCGGCCAGCTGAACGGCGAGCGCGATCCCCACGCCCGCGGGCGCGACGCCGAGGAGCTTGGCCCAGTCCGGCATGCGCTTGCGGTAGGCGAGCACGTACGCGAGCGCGAGGGCGGCGAAGGCCCACAGCTTGAGGCGCACCGCCTCGTCGTCGGGCGTCCCCTTCTGCATGGCGAGGGGCGGCCACGACTTCGGGCAGTCGCGCCACGCGCTCACCTCGCTCACGGACCAGAGGCCGTCGCCGCCGGCGGCCGACAGCAGCAGGTACCGGCCCGAGACCGTGAGGTCGCGGCCCGCGCGCAGCTGCAGGCCGCGATCCTCGTCGGGCGCCGCGCGGTAGAGCACCAGGAAGTCCTTGCCGTCCTTGGAGAGCGACAGCGTGTAGGCGTCGTCGCCGTCGGCGTCGATGAGCACGCAGCGGACGGGGGTGTCGGCGCCGAGGTCCCAGGTGACGTAGGAGCTCCCCTGCTTGAGCTCGGACGTCAGATCGGTCCGCGGCGGGTCGCCCGGCTGCGCGGCGATCCCGTCGGTGAGGCGCTTGAGGTGGGTCACTCCCCTCGAGGCGACGGGCAGCTTGCCGCGCAGCAGGCCAGCCTCGGGGCCCGCGCCGCCGGCCAGGTTGGTCGCGAGGCGGTCGCACGACCAGGCCGTCGCGGCGAGGGCGGCGGCGAGGGCGCCCATCCGTCGCGCCGTCACGACGGGACCCCCGGCGTCGCCGGTCCGAGCGCCTCGACGAGCGCGTTCACGAGGCGCCGCATGACGAAGCTCTTCTCCGGCACGACCGCGGCGCGCACGCCGCGGGCCGCGAGCGCCTCGACGACGATGGGGCCGATGGCGGCGACGCGCACGCGCCGGAGGCCGCTCGCGAGCCGAGCTTCGGCGCCCGCCTCGCGGGCGACCTGCCAGAGGCGGTCGACCTGCGAGGCGCTCGTGAAGGCGATGGCGTCGACGCGTCCGTCGGCGAGGGCGTCGATGAGGGACGCGACGCGGCCCGCGTCGCTCGCGGACGCGTAGCGGTACGGCGCCACGACGCTCACCGTCGCGCCCGCGCGCTCGAGGAACTCGACGAGCGGCCGGTTGGGCTCCTCGCCGTAGAGCTGCACGCCCACCCGCCGGCCGCCGAGCGCGAGCGTGCCGAGCGCCTCGATGACGCCCGCCGAGGTGGGCACGGCGGCCGGCAGCGTCGGCGCGAGGCCGAGCTCGTGCAGCGCCCGCGCCGGCTTGGGCCCGCGGGTGACGGTGCGCGCCCGGCCGAGCGCCTCGACGACGGGCCCGCGCAGCCCGTGCCGCTCGGCGAGCGCGACGAGGCGCCGCAGCCCCTCGCCGGTCAGGAACACGAGGTCGTCGAAGCCGCCCCCCGCGAGCGCGTGCAGCCAGGCGAGGACCGGGGCCTCGTCGGGCGCGTCGAGGATGGCGACGAGCGGGCAGCGGAGCGTCCGCGCCCCC
The DNA here is from genome assembly GCA_035546175.1 of Polyangia bacterium. Taxonomy (GTDB): domain Bacteria; phylum Myxococcota_A; class Polyangia; order Fen-1088; family Fen-1088; genus DASZFV01. The sequence goes on along the minus strand of DASZWW010000197.1, from coordinate 17,562 downwards.
TCCTCCTCGAGCAGCTGGGCCAGCCGGTCGAGCTCGCGCGTCTCCGGCAGCGCGATCGTGCGGCCGGCGAGCGGCCGCGTCGGCGGAGGTGACTCGCTCATGGGCCTTCGCCACCTTTTACGGTATCGTCCCGCTCCCAACAAGGACCCCCATGGCGACCAAAGCAGCAGACAAGAAGGCCCCCGAGGACAAGAAGAAGACCGCCGCCAAGGCCAAGGGAACGACGGACGCCGAGGCGAAGGCGGCGCCCGCCGCGCCCGAGAAGGACGCCAGCCCCGAGGATCGCGAGAAGCGCGCCGCCGAGGCCAAGACCCGCCTCGCCAAGGCCGAGCGCAACGACCCGTGCCCCTGCGGCTCGGGCAAGAAGTACAAGAAGTGCCACCTGCGCGACGACGAGGCCGCCGCGCTCGCGCCCGTCGCCCCTCCCGACGCGCAGGAGATGATCCTGAGTGGCTGGCGCCTGTTCGAGCAGCGCCGCCCCGGCGCCGCCGAGAAGGAGTTCGCCGCGGCGCTCAAGCTCGACGGCGGCCTCCAGGAGGCGCGCGTCGGCATCGGCATGGCGCGGCTCTCCGCCGGCAACACGGACGGCGCCAAGGAGGAGCTGTCGGCCGTGCTCGCCGCGGGCGAGGAGACGATCGCGAAGCTGCGCGCCGACAAGGTCAAGGACGCCTTCAACAACACCGAGGCGCAGCCGTTCATCCGGGCCGCGCACGCCCTCGGCTGCCTGGCCTACGATCAGGAGCGCTACGAGGACACCGTCAAGGACCTCGCCCGCGTCTACGAGATCGACGAGGGCAACGTCGGCACCGAGGCCCGCCTCATCGCCGCCAAGGCGCTCATGAAGCTCGAGCGGGCGGCCGACGCCGTGAGCGTCCTCGAGCCCGCGACGCACACGACCGCCGAGGGCGGCGGCAGCCGCGCGCACCTCGGCCTCGCGCTCGCTCACCTCACGGCCGGCGCCGAGGCGAAGGCGCGCGCCGCGCTCGACGCCGCGCTGGACGCGAACCCCCACTACGGCAAGGCCATCCTCGGCCGCGTGCGCCGACGCGTCGAGAACCTCGCGGGCACGGCCCCGGGCTCCCTCGAGGAGGCGCTCGTCTACGCCCAGACCTACGGCGACGTCTGGACCGAGCCCGCCAAGGCCTTCCTCGAGAAGGCCCTCGACGACCGCGCCGCCCAGAGGTCCGCCCCTACTTCTGCTTCAGCTCCGCAAGCCACGCCGTGATCTTCTTCGTCCGCTTGTCGAGCTCCGCCTTCTGATCGTCGAGGCCCTTCTTGTCGCCGTCGAGCGACGCCACGAGGGCCTCGGGGTAGTCGTTGGCGAGCGCGTTGAGCATGACGTCGTAGTCCGTCGTGACGTTCGAGTTGCCGCCCTTCGGATCGATCGTCGCCATCTTCTTGCCCATGGCGACGATGCTCGCGCGCTGTCCGCCCGCGAGCTTCTCGATGCTCTTCTTCGAGGCCTCCTTGTCGCCGCCGCCGCCCACCTTGGCCTCGAGCGCGTCCCAGGCGGCCCGCGTCTTGGTGATGAACGCGAAGACCTGGGTGTGCAGCGCGAGCTTGCCGCGATCGTAGGTCAGCAGGCGATCGTGCTCCGCCTGGGCGAGCTCGGCGGCCACCTTCTTCTCGGCGGCCTCGCGCTTGGCGATGCGCTCGGCGAGGCTCAGCCCGTCGGAGGGCGCGACCATCTTCGGCTTGGCGGCGCCGGCGTCGCCCGCGGCCGCCGGCGTCGGTTCAGGTGGCTTGGCGGCCGGCGGCGGCGCCGTCTGCTTCGCGATCTGCTGGGGATCGTCGCACGCGCCCGCGAGCGACACGAGACCGAGGAACGCGACGGCGAAGAACGCTCTCGTCATGACCACCTCCGCGTCGCTGGCCCGGCGAAGCGCGCGAGCTCCGGACGCGGCCGCAGTATTGACAGCTTGCGCGCCCGGCGCAACCTTGGCGCATGCCTCTCTCCGGTGAAAGGGCGCGCGCGATCGCCGGCCGCCTCGCCGCGCTCGGCGTCCGGGAGGAGGACCTCGACGAGAGCTTCATCCATTCGGGCGGCAAGGGCGGCCAGAACGTCAACAAGGTCGCCACGTGCGTCCTCCTCGTCCACCGCCCGAGCGGACTCTTCGTGAAGTGCCAGCGCGAGCGCACGCAGGGCGCGAACCGCCTCGTCGCCCGCGCCCTGCTCGCCGACAAGCTCGAGGAGCAGCGCCTCGGCCGCCAGAGCGCGCGCCAGCAGGAGGCCGAGCGCGTCCGCCGTCAGAAGCGCCGGCGCTCCCGCCGCGCCAAGCAGCGCATGCTCGCCGACAAGCGGGCGCACGCCGACAAGAAGTCCGCGCGCGCCCGCGTGCGCGAGGACTGACGGCCGTCATCTCATGTTGTCGTGGCCGGATCGAATGCACTTATGACGCAATAAGCAAAGCGCGTCTCCTTGAGCCCATTCAGACATGGTCACAAGCAAAACTCATCGGGCATTGCGTCAATCGACCGCGTTTCGCCACGGGATCGAAAAGTTCACGCGGAAACCTCTCGACGAAGCCCCCGTTTCGTCCTAGGCTGGCTCCTCCTCTCGACAAAGGAGCCTCCCGTGCCCACTTCGACGACTGCTCGCGACTCCGCCCCCGCCGCCAAGACGCCCGACGCCGCCAAGGCGCCCGTCGTCCCGGCGCTCGGGAAGGCCCAGACGGGCGCCGAGGCGCTCATCCGCTGCCTCGAGGCCCAGGGAGTCGAGTACGTCTTCGGTTACTCGGGCGGCGCCGCGATGCCGATCTTCGACGCGCTCGTCGACTCGAAGATCAAGCTCATCCTCGTGCGCCACGAGCAAGGCGCGACGCACATGGCGGACGGCTACGCGCGCGCGACCGGCAAGCCCGGCGTCGTGCTCGTGACCTCGGGCCCGGGCGCGACGAACACCGTCACGGGCCTCCTCACCGCGCTCATGGACTCGGCGCCCATGATCGTGCTGACGGGCCAGACGATCTCGCCCATGCTCGGCAAGGACGCCTTCCAGGAGGCCGACGTGACGGGCATCACCTACCCGGTCGTGAAGCACTCCTACCTGGTGAAGAACCCGAACGACATCCCGCGCATCACGCGCGAGGCGTTCCACCTCGCGACGACGGGCCGCCCCGGTCCCGTGCTCATCGACCTGCCGAAGGACGTCACGAGCGCGCCCTGCACGTCGCTCACCGGCGATCCGCTCAAGGTCGAGATGGACCTGCCCGGCTACCACGTGCCCGGGCACCCGGACGAGGCGGCGCTCCGCAAGGCCGCCGCGCTCATCGCCAAGAGCCGCAAGCCCGTCCTCTACGTCGGGCACGGCGCCGTCATCTCGGGCGCCGGCGAGGCCATCATCAAGCTCGCCGAGAAGCTGCAGGCGCCCATCGTCAACACGCTGCTCGGCAAGGGCGCGTGCGCCGAGGACCACCCGCTGCACCAGGGCATGCTCGGCATGCACGGCACGGCCTACGCCAACAAGGCCGTCACGCACTGCGACCTCATCATGGCGATCGGCGCGCGCTGGGACGACCGCATCACCGGCAAGCTCAGCGAGTTCTGCGTGGGCGCCACGAAGATCCACGTGGACATCGACGTCGCGGAGTTCAACAAGGTGGTCAGGCCCGACGTGTGCCTGGCCGGCGACGCCCGCCTCGCCATGGAGGACCTGCTGCCGCTCGTCTCCAAGCTGGACACGGCGGACTGGCTCAAGCAGATCGCCGAGTGGCGCAAGCAGTACCCGCTCAAGTACCTCAAGAAGGGCGGCCTGCGCGCGCAGCACGTCCTCGATCGCCTCGACGATCTGGGCGGGCGCGAGTCGATCATCACGACGGACGTCGGCCAGCACCAGATGTGGGCCGCGCAGTTCTGCCTCACGACGAAGAACCGCCACTGGATCTCCTCGGGCGGCGCGGGGACGATGGGCTTCGGCCTGCCCTCGGCGATCGGGGCGCAGTTCGCCCGCCCGAAGAGCAAGGTGTGGACGGTCTGCGGCGACGGCGGCTTCCAGATGACGATGCCCGAGCTCGCGACGGCGGCGCTTCACAAGCTGCCCATCAAGATCCTCATCATCAACAACTCCTACCTGGGCATGGTGCGCCAGTGGCAGGAGCTGTTCTTCGAGAACCGCCTCTCCGGCGTCGACCTCGAGGGCAACCCCGACTTCGTGAAGCTCGCGGGCGCCTACGGCATCAAGGCCTTCCGCATCAAGCGCCCGTCGGAGGTCGACCGCATCCTCAAGGCCGCGCACGCCTACGACGAGGGCCCCGTGCTCGTCGAGGCCGAGGTCATCAAGGAGGACAACGTGTTCCCCATGATCCCGGCCGGCGCCCCGCTGCGGGACATGATCATCGACCGCCCCAAGCACAAGATGGCCAAACCGGAAGGAAGCACCTGAGCATGTCGACCGCGAGCATCCCCGCGCCCACGCGCCCCGCCCTGTATCCCTCGTCGACCCTCAACACGATCTCGATCCTGGTCCGCAACAAGCCGGGCGTCCTGGTTCGCGTCGCGCTCGTGTTCGCGCGGCGCGGCTACAACATCGAGAGCCTCGTCGTGAGCGCCGACGCCGCGAACGCGGCCTTCTCGCGCATGACCATCACCTGCTCGGGCGATCCCGAGACGCTCGAGCAGATCATCAAGCAGCTCACGAAGCTCATCGACGTCGTGCGCGCCATCGACCACACGGGCCAGGAGGTCATCGAGACCGAGACGGCGCTCGTCAAGCTCAAGTGCAAGCTCGACGAGCGCACCGAGCTCCTGCAGATCAGCGAGCAGTACAACGCCAAGGTCGTCGACTACGGCCCCGACTCGCTCGTGCTGCGCCTCTACGGCGTCTCCGCCAAGCTCGACGCCTTCTTCGAGCTCATGCAGCAGTACAACGTCGTCGAGCTCATGCGCTCGGGCAAGGTGCTCATGGCGCGCGGGCTCGAGACGACGTAGCCGGCCGGCCGGCGCTCGGCCGTCAACCGTCGCTGATCTTCACCGCCGACCAGGCCGGGTGACCGGGGCAGGTCGGCGGGTTCAGCTTGCGGAGCTCGAGCCGCACGCGCTTGACGGCGGGGAAGCGGCCGCGCACGTTGTCGACCATGCGGCGGGCGAGCGACTCGAGCAGGTGGTGCGGCTCGCCCGTGCCGATGCCCACGATGAGCTCGGCGACGCGGCTGTAGTCGACGGTCTCGGCGAGCTTGTCGCTGCGCTCGGCCGCGCTCACCTCGACGTCGAGCTCGACGTCGACCTCGAACTTGCGCGTGGCCCGGCGCTCGACCGCCGTCGCGCCGTGGCGGCCGTCGAACTCGAGACGCGCGAGCGAGATCGTGAGCATCTGCTAGCCGGCGCTCGCGGCGCCGCCGCCTTTGCCGTCCGACTGGGCCTCCTCGCGCTCGGCCTCCAGGTCCTTGCGGAGCTTGCGCTTGATCATCTCGCGCTTGACCGGCCCGACCTGGTCGATGAGCAGGCGCCCGTTCAGGTGATCCGTCTCGTGCTGGAGCGCCCTGGCGAAGAGGGCCTCGCCCTCCGCCTCGAACGTCTGCCCGTCGAGCCCCATGGCGCGCACGCGCGCCTTGAGGCCCCGCTTGACGGGCACGAAGATCTGGGGGAACGACAGGCACCCCTCGTCGCCCGTCTGGCTCTCCGGCGAGATCTCGAGGATCTCGGGGTTGATGAAGACCTTCGGGGGCGAGCCCTCGGGGCCGCCCGCGACCGCCCCGTCTATGATGAAGAGCCGGACCGGCACGCCGACCTGGATCGCCGCCAACCCCGCGCCGTTCGCGGCCTCCATCGTCTCCGCCATGTCTGCCACCAGTTGACGCACGCTGTCGTCGACCTCCTTCACCTCGACCGAGCGCTGGCGGAGCTTCGCATCGGGAAATCTCAGAATCGCTCGTTCGGCCATTCATCCATAAGATAGCGAAGGAGGCCGGGTTTGACAAAGGCGGTCGAGGCCTCGTAACTTCGCCGGCCCTCCCTCCATCAATAGCTGTGACGATGAGCCTCATTCGCTACGCGGACGCCGAAATCCCCACTGCTCACGGGCCGTTGCGGGTGTTCGTCTACCGGGACTCCGAGGCCGGCGAGCACGAGCAGGCCGAGGAGCACGTCGCCATCGTCGCGGGCGACGTTTTGGACGCCACGAACGTCCTCACGCGCGTCCACTCCGAGTGCTGGACCTCCGAGGTGCTGGGGTCGCTCAAGTGCGACTGCCGCGAGCAGCTCGACGCCGCCATCTCGCGCATCGCCGCCGAGGGGACGGGGGTGGTCGTGTACCTCCGACAGGAGGGCCGCGGCATCGGGCTCGGCAACAAGGTGCGGGCGTACGCCCTGCAGAACGAGGGCGCCGACACCGTCGAGGCGAACCTCGCGCTCGGGTTCGAGGCCGACGAGCGCCGCTACGACCTGGCGGCCGCCATCCTCAAGGACCTGGGCGTGCGCTCGATCCGCTTGCTCACGAACAACCCGACGAAGATCGCCGGGCTGCGCGCCTCGGGCGTCATCATCACCGAGCGCATCTCGCACTGGGTGGGTGAGAACCAGTACAACTCGGACTACCTCGCCGTGAAGCGCCGCAAGATGGGCCACCACCCGGACAGCCAGCTGCGGCTGCGCGCGCTGCCGTCGGCGCGCAAGGGCTGACTTCGCGCTGGCGTCGCGGCGCTCGAGGCCCTAGGCTGCGCGGATTCCAACTCTCGAAGAAGACGTTCGGGCCGCCCTCGGCCGCGTGAAGGACCCAGCCCTCGGCACCGACTTCGTGTCGGCGGGCATGGTCAAGGCCGTGGCGATCGACGGGGGGCGCGCGCGCGTGACGCTCGAGCTGACGACGCCCGCCTGCCCGTCGCGCGACACCATCACGAAGCTCGTGAGGGACGCCGTCGGGGCCGTGGCGGGCGTGAGCGCCGTGGAGCTCGAGCTCACCGCCAAGGTCTGGGGCCGGCCCAACCACCCGTCGAACCCTCGCCTGCCCGGCGTGAAGAACATCATCGCCGTCGCGGCCGGCAAGGGCGGCGTCGGCAAATCGACCGTGAGCACGAACCTGGCGGCGGCGCTGTCGCGGCTCGGCGCGAAGGTCGGCATCCTCGACGCCGACGTCTACGGCCCGTCGATCCCGCAGATGATGGGCGAGCCCGAGAAGCCCGCGGGCGTCGAGTCGGGGAACAAGATCGTGCCGGCGATCCACCACGGCCTGCACGTCATCTCGGTGGGGTTCTTCGTCGAGCGGGGCGGCGCCGTGATCTGGCGCGGGCCCATGGTGCACAAGCTGCTGCAGCAGTTCATCGAGGACGTCGAGTGGGGCGAGCTCGACTACCTCGTCGTCGACCTCCCGCCGGGCACGGGAGACGCGCAGCTCTCGCTGTCGCAGCTCCTGCCCATCACGGGCGCCGTCATGGTGACGACGCCCCAGGAGGTGTCGGTCATCGACGTGGAGAAGGCGCTGGCGATGTGGCAGCGGGTCGAGGTACCCGTGCTCGGCCTCGTCGAGAACATGAGCGGCTACGTCTGCCCGAGCTGCGGGCACCACGAGGAGATCTTCCTGCGCGGCGGCGGCCGCAAGCTGGCCGAGCGCAGCAGCCTCGAGTTCCTCGGCGAGATCCCGCTGCAGCCCGCCGTGAGCCGCGGCGGCGACGCCGGCACGCCGGTCGTGATCTCCGACCCCGGCTCGAAGGTCGCCGAGATCTTCCTCGGCATCGCGCGCACGATCGCCTGCCAGCTGTCGGTCAGGAACACGCCCGTGCCGGGCCAGGGCAAGCGCAGCTCGAAGCTCACGCTCATCCGGTAGCCTTCGCCAGCAGCGCGAGCAGCGCGTCGGTCGTGTCGATCTCCCCGAGGCGCGGGAAGACCTTCTTGAGGGCGTGCTCGTGCGAGGCGGCGTCGACGTCGGACATCGCGTCGGCGGCGAAGGTCACGTTGTAGGCGCGCTCGTGCGCGGCGCGCGCCGTGGCCTCGACGCCGCTGCTCGTCGCGACGCCCGTGAGCACGATCCCCGTGACCTGCCGGCGCCGCAGCTGGAGGTCCAGCTCGGTGCCGTAGAACGCGTTCGGCTGCCGCTTCGTGACGCGCAGGTCACCCGGCTGGGCGTCGAGCTCCGGCACGAGCTCGGCGAAGTCTGGCGTCGCCGGGATGCGCGACTGGACCTCGGTGCGCGTGCGGAGCCGCTCGCCGGCGTCGGCGGAGAACGACACGTTCACGAGCACGACGGGGAGCTGGGCCCGGCGAAACGCCTCGGCGAGGCGCCGCGTGCTGGCCACCACGCCGGCGAAGGGATGGATGATGGGATAGCCGGAGAGGCCCTTCTGCAGGTCGATGACGACGAGGGCGGTCCGGGGGTCGAGGGCGGTCGCGGGCATGGTCAGGCTCCTTTCGAGGGGACGGGGCGCGGTTGGCGCGCGAGGTGACGAAGACCGACGAGGGCCGCCGCGAAGCCCGCCGCGGCGCCCACGCAGAGGGCGCGGCGCGGCCCGAACGCGTCGGCGACCCAGCCGACGATGGGCGCGCCGAGCGGCGTACCGCCGAGCGCGATGGCCAGGAAGATCGCCATCACGCGGCCGCGCATCGCCGGCTCCGTGCGGAGCTGGACGGCTCCGTTCGCCGTCGCCGTGAACGTCTGCGCCGACGCGCCGACGACGGCGAGCGCGAGCCCGAAGAGCCCGTAGCTCGGCATGAGGGCGCCGGCGGCGAGGCCGAGCCCGAAGAGCGCCGCGCCCGCGACGAGGACGCCCATGCGCGGCCGCTCCCTGCGGGCCGCGAGCAGCGTGCCCGTGACCGAGCCGATCGCCATCGTCGAGGTGAGGAGGCCGAAGCGCTCGGCGCCGGCGTGGAAGGCGCTGACCGACATCGTCGCGATGAAGATGGGGAAGTTGAGGCCGAAGGTGCCGATGAGGAAGAGCATGAGCATCACCGCGCGCACGTCGCGGTGGCGCCAGACGTAGCGGAAGCCCTCGGCGAATCCGCCGCCGCCGTCGCGGGCGCGCCGCCGCGGGTTCAGCTCGCGCACGCGCAGGAGGGCGAGCGCGCCGAGGACGGCGCCGAACGACGCCGCGTTGATGAGGAACACCCAGCCCGAGCCGACGCGAGCCACGAGGAGGCCGGCGACGGCCGGTCCGATCATGCGGGCGGCGTTGAAGGACGTCGAGTTGAGGGCGACGGCGTTCGAGATCAGGTCGTCACCGACGAGGTCGGAGACGAAGGTCTGGCGCGCGGGCGCGTCGAAGGCGCTCACGCACCCGAGGAGCCCGGCGAAGGCGTAGACGTGCCAGAGGCGCACGAGCCCCGTGACCGTCAGCAGGCCCAGGCCGAGGGCCAGCAAGCCCATGCCGGCCTGGGTCGCGAAGAGCAGCCGGCGCCGGTCGAGGTGATCGGCGGCGTACCCGGTGAGGGGCAGCAAGACGACCTGGGGGCCGAACTGCAGCGCCATGACGACGCCCACGGCCGTGGCGTTGTGAGGCGTGAGCCCCGTGAGGACCAGCCAGTCCTGCGCCGTGCGCTGCATCCAGGTGCCGACGTTGGACACGAGCGCGCCCGCGGCCCACGTCCGGTAGTTGAAGGCGCGGAGCGAGCGAAAGGTGCCCCCGGCGGGAGGGCGCGCCTCGTCGGTATTCGTGGACACGTCCATTATCATGATGGACTTGTCCACTATCTGGCGCAAGCGCGTTGCGCGCGCCGGCGCCTCGGGCTACCTTGGTGACGTGGGTCGGCGCGAACCGGAGGAGGTGCTCGACGCCCTGAGCGCGCTGACGCGCAGCCTGCGCGCCGCGGCGGCCCAGACCTACGCGGCCTTCGAGGTGGGGAGCACGCAGGCGAGGTTCCTGCGCCACATCGGCCGCCACCGCGACACCTCGCAGGCCGAGCTCGCGCGCGCCACGGCGAGCGACGCCGCCCTCACGGGGCGCGTGCTCGCGGGCCTCATCGCGCGGGGGTGGGTCCGGCGCCGCCGCAGCGACGACGATCGGCGCCAGTATCGCCTCGCGCTCTCGGCGTCGGGCGAGCGCGCGCGGGCGCGCGTCGAGGCGGCGCGGCGGCAGGTCGCGAGGCGCATGGTCTCGGCGCTCAGCGACGCCGACCTCGACGACTTCGAACGCATCGCGCGCAGGATCCGCGCCGCGTTCGACGCCCCGGAACGCGACTAGCGTCACCTCAGGCGTCGAGGCGGGCCTGGCGGGCCGCGAGCCTCAGGTCCGAGATCAGCATGTCGCGCAGCTCGTGGCGGCGCTCGGAGGTCGGCGCGCGCAGCGCCGCCGACGGGTGGATCGTGAGCACCGCCTCGACCTCCTCGCCCGCGTCCCCGTCGAGCGCCAGCGACAGGACGCGCCCGCGATCGCGCATCACGCTGACCTTCGTCCCGAAGAGCGCGGCGCTCGCGGTGGCCCCAAGGGCGACCACCATCCTCGGCTCGACGAGGCGGAGCTCGTCGCGCAGCCACGGGTTGCAGGCCGCGATCTCCCGCGCCCGCGGCTTCTCGTGCAGGCGCCGCTTGCCGCGCTCGACGAACTTGAAGTGCTTGACGGCGTTGGTCACGAAGACGGCGTCGCGCGAGAGCCCGGCCTCGGCGAGCGCGCCGTCGAGCAGCGCGCCCGCCGGGCCCACGAAGGGATGACCGCGACGATCCTCCTCGTCGCCCGGCTGCTCGCCCACGAGCATGAGCCGAGCGTGCGACGGGCCCTCGCCGAACACGGCCTGCGTCGCGTACTGGTAGAGCGGACAGGCGTGGCAGACGCGGCACGCCTGGGCGGCGGCGGCCAAGGTCGGGAATCGCGCGTGGTCGAGCATCGACGAGGTTGTCTGCAAGCGCGAGGCCCACGCCCGTGGCGCGGCGCCTGCAACGGAAGACGGCGTGCGGCCAGGTCGCATCTACGTGGGGCCGAGCGGCTGGAGCTACCGCGAGTGGAGCTCGCGCGGCGCGCGCGGCGTCCCGATGAGCGGGCGGCTGGCCTGGGTGGCCGGGCGCTACGACGCCGTCGAGGTCAACGGCTCGCACTACCGGCAGATCCCGCGCGAGCGTTACGCGGCCTGGAGCGCCGTGACCCCGCCTGCGTTCCGCTTCGCCGTCAAGGGTCACCGCTACGTAACCCATTACCTCCGCCTGTCGAGCTGCGGTGACCCCGTCCGCCGGCTGCGCGAGCAAGCGGGCGGCCTCGGCGAGAAGCTCGCCGTGGTCGTCTGGCAGCTCCCCGCGACCTTCGGTCGCGACCTCGCGCGCCTCGACGAGTTCCTGGCCGTGCTCGGCGGCTGGCGCGAGACGCGCCACGCCCTCGAGCTCCGGCACCCGAGCTGGTTCACCGACGAGGTGCGCGCGCGCCTCGCGGCCGCGCGCGTCGCGAGCTGCCTCTCCGACGCGCCGGACTTCCCGCTGTGGCCCGTCGTCACGACGGACCTCGTCTACGTGCGCCTGCACGGCCACACGAGGAAGTACGCATCGAGCTACTCGCGGCCGTCGCTGGCGCGCTGGGCGGCGCGCGCCCGCGCCTGGGCCCGCGAAGGGCGCGACGTGCACCTCTACCTCGACAACGACGCCGAGGGCGCCGCGCTCGCCAACGCCTCGACCCTGGCGCGCCTGGTCGCGCCCGAGTCGGCGCGCGCCGCTCAGCGCTTCGTCGCCTCGACGCGCCAGATGCAGCCGCCCATCTCGTCGCTGACGAGGAGCGCGCCGTCGGAGTCGACGGTGATGCCCACGGGGCGGCCCCAGACGTCGCCCGCGGGCGTGACGAAGCCGGTGAGGAAGTCCTCGTAGGTGCCCTTGGCGTGGCCGCTCGCATCGAGCGGGATGCGCGCGACCCCGTACCCGCTGCGCACGCTGCGGTTCCAGGAGCCGCGCTGGGGCGCGAAGATGTCGCCGCGGTAGGCGGCCGGGAAGCTGGCGCCGTCGTAGAAGAGCAGCTGCATCGTCGCGACGTGCGAGGCGAGCAGCACGTCGGGGACGATGACCTTCCCGGCGAGCTCGGGGTGCTTGCCGGCGTGCCGCGGGTCCTGGTGCGGGCCGAGGTAGTACCAGGGCCAGCCGTAAAAGCCGCCCTCGACGACGTGCGTGACGTAGTCGGGCGGCAGATCGTCGCCGAGGTTGTCGCGCTCGTTCACCGAGGCCCAGAGCTCGCCCGTCTTGGGCGAGACGGCGAGGCCGACGGCGTTGCGCACGCCCGTGGCGTAGAGGCGCGCGTTCTTGCCGTCAGGGGTCATCTCCCAGATCACGGCGCGGCCACGCTCCTCGGGCGTCGTGTCGGGGTCGTCGACGTTCGACCGCGAGCCGACCGCCGCGTAGAGCTTCTTGCCGTCGCGCGAGAACGCGAGGTCGCGCGTCCAGTGACCGCCGCCGTGCAGCTTGCCGCCGCCGGGGAAGTCGAAGAGGTGCTCGGGCGCGGCCCGCGCCTGGAGATCGCCGGCGGCGTATCGGAAGCGCACCAGGGCGTCCGTGTCGCCGACGTAGAGCCACGCGGGGGCGGCGCCGGTCGGGTAGAAGGCCATGCCGAACGGCATGTCGAGGCCCGCGGCGAACGTCGCCCGCTCCTTCGCGGCGCCGCGCGCGTCGCGCCCGCGCAGCACGAGGATCTCGCCCCGCTTGTTGTTGACGAAGACGTCGCCGCTCGGCGCCGTGCGCAGCTCGCGCGGCTCGGGGAGATCCTGGGCGAAGAGGCTCACGCGGAAGCCCTCGGGCACCTGCGGCCAGGCGCCCGGAGGGCGCGGGACGCGCCGGGCGTCGTTGCGCGCCGCGGGCGTCGCGTTGGGCCTCGGCAGGTCCTGGACGCGCACGCGGTGGGACATCCCCGGCACCTGCGCGGACGCGTCGACAGCGTGATCGAGGGCGCGCGCGCTCAGGCCGGCGGCGACGAGGAACGCGAGCGCCAAGACCGCGCCCGCGCGAGGCGTGAGCCGCCGCCCCCTGCCGTCCACCCGCCCCATGACGGGGCTAAAGCTACTCGCGGGAGCGCCGCGGGGAAAGGCCCTCCCCGATCAATCGGCGATGGCGCCCGCGAAGCTCGGGCGCGCCGCCAGGCGATCGTACCAGGCGCGCACGCGCTCGACCTTCCCGAGCGTCTCGTCGGAGAGGCGGCGCTTGAGCGCGAAGACCATCGAGGCGTTCGAGAGGTCGGCCACCGAGAAGTCGGGCGTCGCGATGTAGGGGCGCGTCGCGAGCACGCTCTCCATGACGCCCAGGCCGCGGTGAAGCTTGCCGATGGCCCTCTCGGCCGCGGCCGGGTTGCGCTCTTTCGCGTCGCCGAGCGCGGCGTTCCACCACTCCGCGTAGGCGGCGTAGAGCGTCGTCTGCGCGAAGTCCATCCACTGCGCGACGCGGGCCCGGGCGCGGATCGCGGCGCGCGAGCCGTCGTTCTTGGGCGCGAGGCCCGACGCGGGGTGCGTCTCCGCGACGTACCAAAGGATGGCGTTCGACTCGGGCAGCGCGAACTCGCCGTCGGTGAGCACGGGGACCTTGCCGTGCGGGTTGATGGCCAGGAACTCGGGCGTCTTGTTCTCGCCCTTGTCGAGATCGACGGGCACGAACTCGTAGGCGGCGCCGGCCTCGGCGAGCGCCGCGCGGATCTTGAGGGTGTTGAAGGACCTCTTGTTCGTCGAGCCGTAGAGCTTCACGGGTGTGGCCTCAGGGTTTGGAGAGGAAGCGCGCGAGGATGGTCTTCACGCCGGTGCCGGGGAACCGCATCGTCACCTTGAGGTCGGCGCCCGAGCCCTGCCAGCCCCGGATCTCGCCGACGCCGAAGGACGGGTGGCGCAGCTTCGCGCCGACCTGCAGGCCCGGCCCGTCGGAGTCGGCGTGGTCGTAGTCCACCGTGAGCTCGCCGGTGGATCTCTTCGCGGCGAGCGTCGGCTTGGGCGCGCCGTGGGAGGTCGGAGCGCGCGGCGGGCCGGCGCGACGATCGTCCCCGCGGAGCTGAAAGCTCGGCTCCGGCTCCGGCTTCGACCAGCCGCCGCCCCACGGACCGCGGCGCGTGTCCTCGTAGTAGTAGGTCGGCCGCTCCATGACGATGGCGTCGAGGGCGTCGGCGGGCAGCTCGCGCAGGAAGCGGCTCGGCACGCCCGGCAGCTCCTGGCCGGAGAGGCGCCGCCGCCGCACGCGCGACAGATAGAGGCGCGTGCGCGCGCGCGTCACGGCGACGTAGCAGAGGCGCCGCTCCTCCTCGACGGCCGAGTCGTCGTCGACGCTGCGCGCGTGCGGGAAGATGCGCTCCTCGAGGCCCGTGATGAACACCATCGGGAACTCCAGGCCCTTGGCCGTGTGCACGGTCATGAGCGAGACGGCGCCCTTCTCCGGGTCGTAGCCGTCGACGTCCGACTGGAGGGCGATGCGCTCGAGGAAGCCGTGCAGGGTCGGCTCCTCGGCCTCCCGCTCGTACTCGCGCATCTGCGCGATGAACTCCATGAGGTTCTCGCCGCGCCCCTCCGCCTCGAGCGAGGCCTCGGCGGCGAGCGCGTCGCGGTAGCCGCTCTCCTCGAGCACCTTCTCGGCGAGGTCGGCGGGCGAGAGGCCGGCGCTCTCGGCGCGCAGCTTCTCGACGAGCCTGACGAACGCGGCGACCTTCTTGCGCGGGCCCGACCCCAGCACCGGCTCGTCGAGCTCCGTCCGCTCGACCGGCTCGAACAGCGGCCCGTCGTCGCCGTCCGGCGAGGCCTGCCCCGCCGGCTCGGCCGCCGCGAGCGCGAGCGCGTCCCAGGCCGAGATGCGCCGCTCGTAGATGAGGGCGCCGATGCGGTCGACGGTGGCCTGGCCGATGCCCCGCGCGGGGACGTTGATGATCCGCTGCAACGCGAGCCCGTCGTCGGGGTTGGCGATGGCGCGCAGGTAGCAGACGAGGTCCTTGATCTCGGCGCGGTCGAAGAAGCGCGTGCCGCCCACGACGACGTAGGGGATGTCGCGCGCGCGCAGCGCGTCCTCGAGCACGCGCGACTGGGCGTTGGTCCGGTAGAAGACGGCCACGTCGCGCGGCGACAGCTTCTCGCGCAGGCCCTCCTCGATCTTGCCGGCGACGAAGTCGGCCTCGTCGCGCTCGGTCTCGCCCTCGAAGAGGACGATGCGCTCGCCCTCGCCCGCCTCGGTGTAGAGGTTCTTGGGCCGCCGCTCGGTGTTCTTCTCGATGATGGCGTTGGCGGCGCGCAGGATGTTGCCCGTCGAGCGGTAGTTGCGCTCGAGCTTGACGACGCCCGCGCCCGGGTGATCGCGCTCGAAGTCGAGGATGTTGCGGATGTCGGCGCCGCGCCACTTGTAGATCGACTGGTCCTCGTCGCCGACGACGGTGATGCTCTTCGTGCGGTGCGAGAGGCAGCGCACGAGCTTGTACTGCACGCTGTTCGTGTCCTGGAACTCGTCGACGAGCACGTGGTCGAAGCGCTCGGCGAGCATGTGCGCCGCGGGCGTGTCGCCCACGCACATGCGCAGCGCGTGCAGGAGCAGGCCGCCGAAGTCGGTGGCGTTCGCGGCCGCCATGCGCTCCTCGAAGAGGTGGTACGCCTTGGCGACGACGTCGTCGAAGTAGTCGCCCGGCTGGAAGGCCGCCGCCGTGATGCCCTGGTTCTCGAGGCGGTCGACGGCCGACAGCACCTGGCGCACGGGGAACATGCGCTCGGGCACCGTGAGATCGGTCAGCACGCGCGCCATGAGGCGCTTCTGATCGTCGGTGTCGTAGATGACGAAGTCCTTGCGCAGGCCCACGGCCTCGCCGTACTGCCGCAGGAGGCGCGCCGAGATCGAGTGGAAGGTGCCCACCGAGAGGCCCGCCAGGCCCACGCCCATGCGCTCGTGGAGCAGGTCGCGCACGCGCTCGCGCAGCTCGCCCGCGGCCTTGTTCGTGAACGTCACGGCCAGGATGCGGCGCGGGTCGGCGCCCGTGGCGACGAGGCGCGCAAGGCGGTAGGTGATGACGCGCGTCTTGCCCGAGCCGGCGCCCGCGACGACGAGCAGCGGCGCCGCCGGGTAGACGACGGCGTCGAGCTGGGCGCCGTTCAGCTCGCGGGCGAGCGCCTCGCGCGAGAAGGGCTCGTGCCGGACCCGCGCGTCGCGTCGCTCGGGGTGCTCTTCGTGCGCCACATCTGGCTCCATCCGCAGCGTACTCTGTCAGAGCGAACGTCGCGAAGCGATCTCGAAAACGCCCCGCACGTTCAGAAGCGCCCCGGGCGGATCGCCGCCGGGAAGGAGCCCGGCCCCTCGCGCTCGCCGCGGCCTGCTCGGGCCAGCCGGCCTCTAGGATCGGGCGGCGCCCACGCGGAGCTGGCACACCTCGAGGTAGCGCGCCGCGGGCCAGCCGAGCGGCGTCGGGTAGTCGGGCGGCAGGCCGCCGAGCTCGAGCACCTGCGCGGGGCGCTTCGCGAGCTCGATGCCGGCCGCGACCTGCGCGAGCACGCTCGGCCCCTTGTGTCTGTTCGAGGAGATCCAGAGGTGGCCGCCCGCCTCGGGGAGGACCGCGCAGGCGGCGGCGATGAGCTCGGGGTAATCGCGCTTCTGGGCCCAGAGGGACGCCCGCGCGCCGGAGACCGTGGGCGGGTCGAGGATGACGACGTCGTGGGTCGCGCGGCGCGCCGCCTCGGCCTCGAGGAAGCGAAAGACGTCGGAGACCTCCCAGCGGTGCGCGCCCGGGTCGAGGCCCGACAGCTCGAAGTTCGCGCGCGCCCAGGCGAGCGGACCTGCCGCGAGATCGACGCTCGTGACGGCGGCCGCGCCCGCGCGCGCGGCGGCGACCGAGAGGGCGCCCGTGTACGCGAACGTGTTGAGGACGCGCTTGCCGCGCACGAAGCGCGCGAGGCCGGCGCGGTGCTCGCGCATGTCGGTGAAGAGGCCCACGTTGATGCCGCCGCGCAGGTGGACCTCGTACGGGACGCCGCGCTCGTGCACGACGAGCTTCTCGGGCGGCGCCTCGCCGACGACGTCGTCCTTCGCGCGCTCGGGCGTGTTGCCGGAGCCCTTGAGGCGCGTCTTCAGGACGGCGCCGCGCAACGGGAGCCCCGCGGCCGGCAGCAGCTCCATCGCGGCCTGCGCGAGCAGGCGCGCGTGCCCGACGAGCCCGCGCGACAGCGCCGTGGCGACGGCCCACGCGCCGTAGACGTCGAGGGCGAGCCCCGAGAGCCCGTCGCCCTCGCCGTTGAAGAGCCGGTACGCCGACACGCCGTCGGCGAGCCCCAGCGTCTGCCGGCACGCGAGCGCGGGCGCGAGGCGCGCGCGGAAGAACGCCGCGTCGAGCGCGCGCACGCCCTCGCCGTGGGCCCACACGCGCACGACCTCGTTCTCGGGATCGGCGACGCCCACGGCGAGCGTCTGGCCCCGGGCGTCGATCACGCGCAGCGGACGCCCGGGCTCGAGCGCGACGCCGCCCGCGACGTCCGAGAGCGGCAGCTGCGGCGGCGCCGACGCGAGGCGCTGTTCGCCCGCGGGCGTGAGCGTCAGTCCGAAGAGCGACATCGCGCCATCATACGCGGGCCCCGGTGTATCCTGGCCCGATGAGGGCATGGCTCCTGCGTCTCGTCTGCGCGCTCGGCGCGCTCGCGCTCGTCGAGGCCGCCGGCTGCGGCGGCGTCTCCTCGCCCGGCGGCGACGGGGGCCAAGCCGGCACGACCGGGTCGGCGGGCCACGGCGGCGCGGGCTCGACGGGCGCC
>DASZWW010000196.1:0-2376 GCA_035546175.1 Polyangia bacterium | reverse complement strand
GAGCGTCGCGCCTCGCAGCACGAGCGAGACGCGGTACCCGCGGCCGAGCAGCGCGAGCGCGTACGACGCCGCCTCCGACACCGCCGTCTCGAACGCCTCGGGCGTCGCGCCCGGCGCGTTGTCGAGGACCACGCTGGCCTCGCTGCCCTCGTCGTCCTCGTTCTCGCGCACGAAGGGTGTGCCCCTCCGGGCGGACGTCCGCCAGTGGATGTCCCTCGGGTCGTCGCCCGGGCGGAAGTCGCGCAGGCCGAAGAAGTCGCCGTCGCGGCTGCGCCACTTCTGGCGGCTGCCGGCGTGACGGACGGGCAGCCCGCGCAGCACGGCGGGCGAGACGGGGACGAGCGCCGGATAGACGACGACCTCGGCGGCGTTCGCCACGTCGCGCGACTTGAGGACGAGCCCGAAGGGGAACTTCGTCGCCAGGCGCAGGCCCGAGAGCCGGTGCCGCCCGCGGCGCGTGATCGTGTGGCGGTAGGCCGTCTCCTGCGTGCGGCCGGCGGGAAGCTTGAGGAAGTAGCAGCGCTTCTCGATGGGCCGGCCGTCGATGAGGTCCTCGACCTCGATGGAGAAGGCGGGCAGGCGGCGCTTCCGGTTCGTGAGCGCGATGCCCATGAGGTAAGGCGTCTTGGCGTGGATCACGGGCGGCGGCGCGCGCCGCACCTCGAGCCCGGAGAGGCCGAGCTCCGACAGCACGCCGCTCGCGACGATGAGGAACAGCATCATCCCCCACAGCGCGAAGAGGAGGTTGAGCCCCGCGTTCACGGCGCCGAGGCCGATGAACACCGTCGCGAGGATGAACCACCAGCCCTCGCGCGTCGGCGGGAAGCGTCCGCCGGGGCCGAGCCACCCGCGCCCGCGCCGGGGCGCGCGCCGTGACCAGCCTTGCCGCGCCGAGCTCCGCTGCGCCATGGGCGAGCCTCCTCAGCCCGGCGCGGGCAGGCGCTCGAGGATCTCGGTCAGCACGCGCTCGACGTCGCCGCGCGCGCGGCCGATCGCCTCGGCGGGCGAGGCCGCGACGACGCGGTGGGCGAGGACGGGGAGCGCGAGGCCCTTGAGATCGTCGGGCAGGACGTAGTCGCGCCCGTCGGCGAGCGCCGAGGCGCGGGCGGCGTTCCGCCACGCCAGCGCGCCACGCGGCGAGACCCCGAGGGCGAGGTGCGGCGACTGCCGCGTCTCGCGCGCCACGGCCAGGATGTAGTCCGCCAGCTCGGGCGCGAAGTGGACGCGCTCGGCGGCGTCCTGGAGCGCGCGCACGTCGGCGGCGCGCAGCACCGCCCCGAGCTCGGCGAGGGCGTCGACGGCGCGGCCCGGCGACTCGAGCAGGATGCGCCGCTCGTCGTCGGGCGACGGGTAGTCCATGCGGATGCGCAGCAGGAAGCGGTCGAGCTGCGACTCCGGCAGCGGGTAGGTGCCGTAGTGCTCCTCCGGGTTCTGCGTCGCGATCACGAGGAACGGCGCCTCGAGCGCGTGGGTGCGCCCGTCGACCGAGACCTGGCCGTCGTTCATGGCCTCGAGGAGCGCGCTCTGCGTCCGCGGCGTCGTGCGGTTGATCTCGTCCGCGAGCACGAGGTTCGCGAAGATCGCCCCGCGGCGGAACTCGAACTGCCCCGACTTGGGATCGAGCACGGACACGCCGACGATGTCCGACGGCAGGAGATCGCTCGTGAACTGGATGCGCTTGAACGTGCAGCCGATCGAGGTCGCGAGCGCCGTCGCGAGGGTCGTCTTCCCGACGCCCGGGACGTCCTCGATGAGCAGGTGGCCGCGCGCGAGCAGGGCGATCACGGCGTGACGGATCGCCGTGGGCTTGCCGCGGATGACCCGGGCGATGTTGGCCTCGAGCGCCGCCACCAGCTCGGCGGGGCTCGCGACCCGCTCTCGGGGCATGGCCGTGCTCATCTCGCCCCGACTATATCATCGCGCCCGCGGCTCGGCTCGGGGGCGATGGCCCTCGACGAGGAGCGTCCCTCACCGGGCCAGCCCGCCAACCAGCGGCGCGGGACGGGAATCCTCGGCCGAAAAACCATGTTCTTGCGCGGCAAAAACCACTAAGCTGGGGCCCTCTCCCGATATATCGATGGCCGGCGAAGTCCTCGCCCGGCCGACCCCTTCCGGAGGCTCCATGACCTGGTCCGTTCGCAATCGACTCGCCTTGATCGCCGTGCTCGTGTTGTTCGGGGCCGCTGCGGGCTGCGGCGACAACGCGCCGAAGACGACGGCGGGGCAGGGCGGCGAGGGCGGGGGCATGGGCGGCCAGTCGGGCAGCGACGGCGGCCCGGACGCCGACGCGACGGGCGCCGCGGGCGGCGACGCGGGCGACGCGACGGGCACGGCCGGCAGCGACGCGGGCGACGCGACGGGCACGGCCGGCAGCGA
>DASZWW010000195.1:0-7770 GCA_035546175.1 Polyangia bacterium | reverse complement strand
CTAGAGCGCATCTCATAAATCGCGGGATCTAAGTCCGCGAGACTCGATCAGTTTTCGAGAGGGGATCGACAGGTGGATCAATCTCTGATCTAACCTTGATGTGGACCTCACCGAAGAGCAGTGGGCTCTGATTGAGCCTCTTTTTCCCGAGAAAGAGACGCTCCACGAGAACGGGCGTGGTCGTCCGTACCGCGATCCTCGAGACGTCTTCTATGGCGTGCTCTGGGTCCTTCGCACGGGGGCGCCGTGGGCGGACCTGCCACGGCGCTACCCGCCGTACCAGACCTGCCACCGTCGATTTCAGGGTTGGGTCCGCGACGGCACTCTCGAAAAGATCCTTCGATCTCTTGCCGAGCACCTGCGTCGTCGCGGAAAGCTGGACCTGACGGAAGCTTTCATCGACGGGACCCACGCAGGTGCAAAAAGGGGGGCCCTCTGGTTGGGAGAACTCGACGCGGCCTCGCGACCAAGATCATGGTCATTTCAGACCGCTCTGGTCTTCCTGTCGCCGCAAGGATTGCGAGTGGTCCGCGAAATGAGCAAAAGCTCGTCGTCGAAACCATCGACTCCCGTTTCACGAAAGCGCTCCCGCGACTCCTAATCGGCGACAAGGCGTACGACAGCGACCCGCTCGACGCCGAACTCAAAAAGCGCGGAATCGAGCTCGTTGCTCCGCACCACCCACGGCGCGGACGCAAGACTCAAGACGGCCGACGACTACGTCGCTACAAGCGCCGGTGGCACGTGGAGCGGCTGATCGCCTGGCTACTGCGTCACCGCAGGGTCCACACCCGCTACGAGTCCAAAGCCGGCAACTTCATGGGCTTCGTCTGGCTCGCCTGCGTCCGGATCCTCATTCGGCATTTATGAGATGCGCTCTAGCACCGTCGGCTTCGCGTAAGATGCGCGTCGATGCGCCTCGGCGTGCCGGGCTCGATCGTCGCGGCTCTCCTCGTCCTCGCGGGGTGCGGCAGCAGCTCGCCCGCGCCCCAGGGCGCGGACCGCTCCGACGGAGGCGGAGGCCGCGGGGGCGGCGCGGGGGCGTCGACGGACGCGTCGGGCGACGTGCCCGCGACGGGAACGGGTGGCGCGGCCGGCGCCGCGGTGGGGGACGGCGCGGCGGGGAGCGGAGGCGCGCGCGGGGACGCGGCCCTCGACGCGTCGAACGACCTCGCCCCCGACCTCGCCCCCGACGCCGCGGGCTCGGACGGGGCCGGCGACGCGCGGGGTGACGGCGCGAGCCTCGACGGCGCGGAGGCCTCGGGCGGCGACGGCGCGGGCGAGCCCGTGTCGATGCCGTGCCTGGCGGCGGGCGCCTGCGATCCCTTCGATCCGACGTCGTGCGGGTCGAAGATCTGCGCCGTCGGCCTCGACGGCAACACCTCGTGCGTCACGGGCGCGGCGTCGCCCAAGGCGCTCGGCGCGGCGTGCGCGTCGCGCGAGGAGTGCGCCGGGGGGCTCGACTGCGTCACCATCGGCACGGACCCCGCGCCGAGCTGCCAGCGCATGTGCCCGCGCGGCTCGATCGGCTTCTGCGGCGGCGAGTACCGCTGCACGAGCTTCCTCGCGGGCTGCATCCAGTACTGCCGCCTCCGCGACGCGCCCTGCGACATCTACGCGCAGGACTGCGCCGGCGCGGGCCTGGCGTGCTCGCTCAGCGTCGACAGCGAGACGGGCGCGCGCTACACGGGTTGCCGCCCGGCGGGCACGGCGGCGCGCGGGGACAGCTGCGACGACGCGGCGTGCGGCAAGGGGCTCCTCTGCGTGCGCGAGGGCAGCGTCTCGACGTGCCGCCAGATCTGCACGGGCGACGGCGGCGCGGCGCCCTGCCTGGCGGCCGGCGAGACGTGCTCGGGCCTGACGAGCACGTATCAGATCTCCTACTGCCGCTAGGGACCGGTCAGCTGTGGCCGGCGCGGCGGCGCAGGTACCACTCCGTCATCAGCAACGCGAGGCCGACGACGAGCAGGAGCGGGTTCGACCAGAGCTCGACGCTCCGGTGGCGCCCGACCCGCACCTCGCGCGGCGCGCGCACCTTGGGGTGGCCGAAGTCTTCGAAGCGGTAGTCGCCGCCGCTCGCCTGCGCGACCTCCCGCAGCACCTTGTCGCGGGCGGCCACGTCGTCGAGCTCGCGGCCCCCGGCGCGCACGACGAAGGTCTTCTCCTCGGAGACGGGGCGGCCGTCGACGGTGGCGCGGCCGGCGAGTCGGTACGCGCCGGGCGAGAGCGCGCCCAGATCGATCTGCGTCTCGCCCTCGTTGTTCGTCGTCCCCGTGAGCGAGCGGATCGGCTTCGCGTCGGCGGCCCCCTCGGCGGGGCGCAGCTCGAGCGTCACCTCGACGCCGATGGCGGGCGCGTAGTCGCCGTGCACGGCGCGCACGCGCGCGACGGGCGGCTGGTTGCGCCGGTACTCGACGCGATCGAGCTCGATGCGCAGCAGCGTGAGCGCCGGGTCGCGCACGAGCCAGCGGATGGCGTTCTCCCAGAAGCGCTGGAAGGCGCGCCCGTCGTCGCCCTCGCCCGCGGCCGGCAGGCTCCAGTGCCAGGCCGTGTCGGTGAGCAGAGCCAGGGACCGGCCCTTGCCGACGTCGCCCGCGACGAGCACGGGCGCCGGCTTGCCGTCGGGCGTCTTGAGCGTGGGGTGGGCCAGCAGCGTCGCCGCGCCGGGCCGCGCGCGCGGCACGCGGTTGATGCCCTCGAGCGCGGGCAGCTTGGCCCAGCGGAGGTCGTTCTCGCGCGGGTCGAGCAGCAGCGACGTCACGGGGTGCCCGCGCCCCTCATCGGTGAGGCGCGGCTTGAACGCGTCGGTGGTGATGAGCGGGTCGGGCGCGCCCGTGAGCGCGGGCGGCACGGGCGGCAGCTCGACCGGCAGCACCTCGCGCAACGGCGTGAGCCCGTAACCGCCGCTCGCGAAGGAGAGGTCGCCGCCGATCATGGCGATCGCGCCGCCGCCCTCGACGTAGTCACGCACGCCGGGCAGGAACGGCTCGACGCCGTAGGGCGCGAAGTTGAAGTTCTGGAAGATCACCAGATCGAACGAGCGCAGCTGCTCCTCGAAGATCTCGTAGGTGGGGAAGGGGATCAGGGAGAGCTCGTCGCGGCTCCACGGCTGCTCGTCGGTCTCGGTGCGGAGGATGAAGAACGAGACGAGGTCGACGTTCGGATCGCGGCGCAGCATGGCCCGCAAGAAGCGCTGGTCCCACGACGGCCGACCGCACAGGTGCAGGACGCGCACGCGGTCGCGGATCACCTTCACCGTGAAGGTCTGCTCGTTGTTGCTCGAGAGCGCCTCGCCCGCGAGGACCGGCGTGGCGACGCGGAAGACGAACGTCCCCGGGTGATCGGGCAGCCAGTCGAACGAGACGCGCTCCTCGGAGTGCGCGCCCCGCAGCACAACGGGGCGGTTCGCGACGGGCCGCCCGTCGCGCGTGAGCGTGACGTCGACCTGGCGGTCGGCGAGCCCGGTCTGGCGGATGACCGCCTCGATCGTCACGGGCGTGCGCACGAAGGCGAAGTCGTCGGCGAGCACGGCGGCCACCGACAGATCGCGTAGCGACTCCTCGCCGACGCCGATCGTGCTCACGGGCGCGCCGAGGGCGGCCAGGTCGGCGCGCGTCGTCGCGTCGAGGGGGCCCTCGCCGATGCGCCCCGTGTCGACGCCGTCCGAGATGACGACCACGCCGCCGAGATCGCGCCCCGCGTAGCGCGCCCGCAGATCGCCGAGCGCCTCGCCGAGGCGGGTGGCGTCTCCGTCGGGCGGCGCGGCGAGCGAGGCCATCGTCGCGGGCGCCAGCGATTCGCCGAACGAATAGAGGTCGACGTGGTGCCCGTCGCGCTCCCAGGCCGCGAGGGCGGGCGCGGCGCGCTCGAGCAGCGCCCGCGCCCGCTCGGCCCGCGAGGGGCCGCCGTCGGGCGGGCGGACCTCCATCGAGCGCGAGGCGTCGACGGCGATGGCGACGTGATTCGGGACGTGCACCACCTGGCGCTGCTCGATCGTCGGCTCGAGCGCCGTCGCGAGGCAGGCGAGCACGCCGGCGGCGCGGAGCAGGAGCAGCAGCCAACCCTTCCCGTGGCGCTCCTCGATGAGCGACAGCGCGGAGAGCATGACCGCCACCGCCGCGACGGCCATGAGGAGGACGACGCCGGCGCGCCCGAGGTGTGCGCCCGCGCCGAGCGAGACGTGCCACTCGTTGAAGGTCGCGCCGAAGGCCTCGGGCTCGTTCATCGCGAGAACCGCCGCGTGCGCAGGATGTAGTCGATGTGCGCTTGCTCCGTCTTGTAGTCGAGGCAGAGCGCGTACATGACGAGGTTGACGCCGAAGCGGAAGGCCATCTCGCGCTGCTCGTCGCCGCCCGGCACGACCTCGTGCTCCCAGCGCCCGAAGCCGTCGCGGGCGAGCGCGCCCTCGAGATCGTTCTGCGTGTACACCACGGCGAGCCGGCGGTCGCGCTCCACGCCCTCGACGTAGGGCGCGGCCAGGATGCGCCCGGGCGCGCCGTGCAGGACGTAGAACGACTTCCACAGGACGTGCTCGTCGGGGATGCGCGCCGGGAGCTCGCCCGGCAGCGTCTGGGCGAGCAGCCGCCGCACCGACTCGTCGAACCCGCCGCCCGCCCGCCCCTCGGCCGAGTCGATGAGCAGGAAGCCGCCGTACGTGATGTGGCGGCGCAGCCGGGCCAGGTCGGCCTCGGGCGGCAGCGCGAAGCCCCGATCGCCCGAGAGCACGAGGAAGGGGAAGCGAAACAGCGCCGGATCGCCGAGCCGCACCGACGTCGGATCCGAGGCCGTCACGAGGCTCGTGCGCCGCACGAGATCCCAGGCCAGGCGGCGAAGCGCCGTCGGGCGGGGATCGGGCAAGCCGGGGATCGCGAGGCGCCCGAACCGGAACAAAGAGTGCTCCCCGATGGCGCGCGCGCGGCCCGCGCGGCCGAGCAAGAGGCCGGCGGCCGCTGCCGCGCCGAGCCTGGCGAACGCGCGCCGTGTGACGAGCGGCGCGCCCCCGCGCCGCGGCTCTCGGCCGTCTAGGCCCATCGAGCCCTCTTCGCCACGGGCTCAGTTTCCACTACACTGCCCCTCCCATGCGAGCCGCAGTTCGCGTCCTGGCGGGAGCGGGGGCGCTTTTCGCCTGGGCGGCGGCGGCGAGGGCCGAGTCCCCGCCCGCTCCGAAGCCCGGCCCCGCCACCGAGCCGCAGGGTGCCGCGCCCGCGACGCCGCCCGCCGCCCCGCCTGCCGCTGCCGCTGCCGCTGCGCCGGCGTCCGACACCGCTCCCCGCGCCATCGCCGCCAAGACCTTCCCGCGCCTCAAGCCGCCCACGATGGTCCACTACCAGCAGTTCGGCATCGCGCTGCTCTCCGGCTCCGGCTACCGGGCCATCTTCCCCTACCAGAACCAGAACGGCATGATGATCAACTGCGGCCAGGCCAACAAGACGATCTGCACGGGCCGCCTGCCGACGTTCCTCGACGTCCAGCCGTCCTTCGGCTTCGCCGACCACTGGGACGTGCTCCTCGACCTGCGGTTCGGCCTCGAGCAGGACTTCACGGCGACCCACGAGCTCGCCGTGGCGCCGGGCGTGCGCTACTGGGTCGACCCCGAGGAGAGCGCCAAGTTCTTCGCGACGCTGCAGGTGGCCTACGACGTGACGACGCAGCACGTGGCGGGCCTCGCGCACAACGACGACGTCGCCCTGCGGAACTCGAACGGGTTCATGCTCGAGGTCATGCGCAACCTCGGCGTCTACCTCCAGTTCGGAGAGACGATCGGGTTCGTGCGCTGGCTGCGCTTCGAGATCGACGCCGGCCTCGGAGTGCAAGCGCGGTTGCCGTGAGACGGACACGCGGCCGTCTACGGTAGCAGACCGCCGCGCGCGCCGCCGGGCCTCCCCCGTCCGTGGGCCAGCGCCGTCCGCCGCCCGCCCTGGCGCCGCGCGTGCGGGTATGATGCAGCGGCCATGACCGGGGCGATGATCGAGGTGCGGCGGCTCGAGCCGCGCGACGTCGACGAGGCGAGCACGATCCTCTACGAGGCCTTCGCCTCGGTCTACCGCCGGCGCGGCCACACGCCCCCGTTCCCCAACGTCGAGAGCGCCGTGTGGCTCTGCCGCGCCTACATCGATCTCGATCCCGAGGGCTGCGCCCTGGCGGTCGTCAACAGCGCCATCGCCGGCGTCGGGTTCGCGCACCTGCGCGGCGCCGTCGCGAGCATCGGGCCCCTGGCGGCGCGGCCGGGCGCGCGGGCCGGCGTGGGCCGCGCGCTCATGGCGCATTTCCACCGCCTGGCGGCCGGCGCGTCGAGCGTGCGTCTGTTCCAGGACAGCTTCAACCCCGACTCGTTCGGCCTCTACACACGCCTCGGCTACCGCGTCGTGGACGTCGCGCCCTACCTCGTGGCGGCGCGCCTGCAGCCGCCGCGGGCCCGCCCGCCGGCCGTGCGCGCGCTCGCCGCGGCCGACGTGCCCGCCGTTGGACGCTTCGACCTGGCCCGCATCGGCGCCGATCGGGCGCGCGACCTCACGTTGCTCGCCGCGACGGGCCGCGGCCTCGTCATCGAGCGCGGCGGCGCGCTCGCGGGGTATCTCTTCTACCGCGTGCTGCCCGCGCGCACGATCGTGGGCCCCGCCCTCGCGGAGTCGCCCGAGCTGCTGGCCGAGCTCATCGACGCCGTCGCGGACGCGCTGCCCGATCGGCCCGCCGTGATCCGGGCGTCCGCCGCCGCGCCGCTCGCCGTGGAGCGCGCCTTCGAGCGCGGCTTCCGGGTCGACCACCTCGGCAACCTCATGTCCCGGGGTCCCTACGCGCCGCCGCCTGCGCAGCTCTACGCGCTCTTCCCCGAGAGCTTGTAGGCGTCGCACACCCGGGTGCGGACGCGTCGGGGCCTCCCGTACCGCCCCGTCACGCCGTGCTCCGTCGTGGTATGTTCGCCAGCGACCGGACGGCGCCGCCGCCGGATATGGCGATGGACGTTCGCTGCGACCGCTGTCAGACCGAATACGAGCTCGACGACGAGAGCGTCGCGGGCGCGGGCGCCTCCGTTCAGTGCACGACCTGCGGCCACACCTTCGTGGTGTCGCGCAACGGCTCGATCGTCGTCGGCACGACGCCGCCGAGCGGTGTCGCGACCGAGCCGACGACCATGGGCTCGCGTGGCTCGCAGTCCTCGATGGGCGCGCAGGTGAGCGGGGCGCCGGCCGTGCCCGAGTGGGTGCTCGCCACCGAGGAAGGTCAGACGCACCGCTTGCGCGACCTGACGACGCTCCAGAAGTGGGTCGTCGAGCGGCGCGTGAGCCGGGCCGATCGCGTCTCGCACCGGGGCGGCGCCTGGCGCACGCTCGGCGAGATCGAGGAGCTACGGCCCTTCTTCGACGTCGTCGATCAGGCCGATCGGCAGACGGGCGCGACGCGCGCGGCGGAGGCCGCGCCCTCGCGCGCCGAGCCTGCGCGCTCGGTGAGGCCGACGCTCCCCGCGACGCCGCGCAAGGTGCAGAACCCCGTCCGTCACGTGTCGCCCGATCCCGAAGACGACGACGTGCTCTCGAACGCGGCGCGCGGGCGCCGTGGCGCCGACAGCTTCCTCGACACCGACATCTCGCCGGACGACGACGATCTCTCGCTCGCGCTACGGCCGAAGCGCACCGGTCTCAAGGTCGTGGGCGCCGTGGCCTTCCTCGGCCTCGCCGGCGGCGTCGCGTGGTTCATGTTCAGGGAGCCGCACGCCTTCCACCTCGCGAGCGGGACGCCCATCGCGCCGCCCCCGGCCGCGCCCGCGCCGCC
>DASZWW010000194.1:0-11672 GCA_035546175.1 Polyangia bacterium | reverse complement strand
TCTTGTGGGTGAGGCAGTGGCGCAGGTACGCCTTCTTGCGCTTCACGCGCCCCTTGGCGGTCAGCTTGAACCGCTTCTTGGCGCTGCTGTTGGACTTCATCTTGATCTTGGCCATGGGAGCGGCGGAGTATAGCGATTCCGCGGATCCTCGCAAGCGTCTCGACGCCCCCGGGAGCGCGCCGCCCCGTCACCCCGGGGCGGCCCAGGCCAGGAAGAAGCCGACGATGACGTCGGTCCGATCCTCGCCCGCCAGGGGGGCCTCGACGAGCATCGAGAACGACAGGCCGTGCCGGCCGGTGAAGCGCGCGGCGACGCGCGGCGCCAAGGTCAGGAAGGTCGGGTCGGGCGAGACCTCGGCGCGGGCCATGGCGCCCGCGGAGAGGGCGAAGCGGGCGCTGTAGGAGAACCACCCCTCGGCGAGCGCGACCGGCTGCAGCGCCGCGTGCGTCTGCCCGCCGACGGCGTCGAGCGGCGCGAGCATGGCGAGCCCGCCCTGCACGCCCCAGCGGCCGCGCGCCCCCAGGACGCGCCGGCCCGTGAGGCCGAGCTCGAAGCCCGTGCGCACGCCGTCCACGCGGGCGGTGTCGAGCGGCAGGAGCGCGCGCGCGTAGGCGGTCGCCGCGGCGAGCGGCCAGTCGCCGAGCGCGCGGTGCAGCCCGATCGTCGGCGGCCCGAACGCGAAGCCCGTCGACGCGACGGGGCCGTTGACGACGTAGCGGAACGTCAAGAGGTCCACGGCGAGCGAGAGCCACGTCCACGACGAGCGGCCGATGGTGTGCCGCAGGCGCAGCGTCGACGTCGCGATGACGTCGCCGAAGAAGTCCGGCTTGCCGCTGGCGATGAGGGCGCTGCCGCGCAGGCGCACGCCGAGATCGGTGCCCGCGCAGGCCTCGGGGATGGCGCCGAAGTCCGCGGCGTCGGCGCCGCCGGCGAGGGGGCCGCCGGCCGCCTGGCGCGGGTCCGCACAGACCATCCGGGCCACGCTCGCCTGCGACTCCCCGCTCCCCAGCCCTCCGGCTTGCGCGCGCGCCCGGCCCGCGCCGAGCACCGCCGCGAGCACGACCGTGAGTTGGACTCCTCGCCGCGCGGACCTCACGGCAGCCCCGGCGCTTGCCAGCCCGGCGTGCCGTTGCGCTCGAGCAGGAAGGGGTTCGAGAACGCCACCGGCCAGACGCCGGGCGCGATGGCCTCGAGGTCGAAGCGCTCGGTGGTCGGCTCGGCGGCGTTGGGGGGCCGGGTGGGCAGGTCGGCGTCGGCCAGGTCGGGCAGCCCGTCGTCGTCGTCGTCGGGCGGCAGCTCCTGCTTCATCCCCACCTCGACGACGAGCCAGGCGTCGGCGCTCGGCAGCGCGAGGTCCTTGAGCGGGATGGGCACCGTCAAGCGCTGCGCCTCGAGCCCGAAGTGGGCCGTCCGCGGCAGCAGGCCGGCGATGTCCTTCGTCAGCGCCAGCGCGCCGTTGACGAAGACGCGCAGCTCGGCGAGCGGGATCCACGGCGCCGCCGCGACGGTCACCGTGAGCGTCGACTTGTCGCCCGTCACGAAGGCCGCCCGCAGATCGGGCCGGTGGAGCGCGCCCGTCGCGTCGTCGATCGTGACGTCGAGGACCGGCCCGTTCGTCCCGAACATGTGGCCGGCGCGCACGTCGGCGTCGAACTTCTCACGGTCGAACGTCGCGCGATCGTGCCCGCCGAAGACGAGGTTGCGGGGGTACCCGACCCGCTCGATCGAGAGCGTGTGCGAGTCGCTGTTGGCGGCGCCCGCGCGCAGGAAGCCCTGCGAGAGCAGCGAGAACCACAGCGTGCGGTAGCGCAGCCAGTCGCGCCGCGAGGCGCCCGTCATGACCTCCTGCACGTCGAAGTCGATGTTGCGCAGGCGCTTGCCCGGCGTGCGCAGCAGGACGTTGCCCGCGAAGTACCCCTCGTCGGTGAGCGGGCGCCGCGGGTCCATCTGGATCATGCGCAGGAAGCCCTGGTCGCGTCCGAGCTTGGCCTCCGACCACGGGTGGTTCATCTGGCGCACGCCCGCGCCCACGAAGTCGGGCTCGATGTCCTCCATCATCTGCCCCGGCTCGCGCAGCTCGTCCCAGGGCGAGCCGTTGCGCGGCTTGCCGTCGTCACGCGCGAGCGGCCAGAAGTTGAAGTGGCCCACCGTCTTGGGGAAGGTCTGCCCGGGGACGTCGAACCAGAGGATGTTGGGCGTCTGCTCGACGCCGGGCACGACGACGAGCTGATCGGTCACGCCGAGCGCCGCGAGGGTGTCGGCGTAGCTCGTCACGACGTCGTGGTCGGTGGCGACGATCACGTCGACGCCCGCCGCGAGGAAGCTCACGACGCGGTCCTGATCGGGGATCGACGAGTCGTAGCTCGCGCCGCCGTGGACGTGGAAGTCCCCCGAGAGCGTCCCCGCGGGCACGAGGTCGGGCAGCGTCTCGGAGATGAGCGAGAGCGCCGCCTGGTCTCCCGACCCGAGCTCGATCTCGCGGCGGTCGAGCGACGCGAAGGGCCCGCGCGTCGCATAGACGTAGTAGCGGCCCGCCGGCACGAGCAGGTCGAAGCGCCCGTCGGTCGTGAGCGCGCGGTTGCAGGCCGGCGAGCCGCCGTGCGGCGCGCCCAGCATGGGGTTGCACCCCGCGAAGAGGCCATAGAGGCTGGGCGGCATCGCCGAGGCGGGCGGCGCGTCGATGGGCACGAGGACCAGCTCGGCGAAGGTCGCGTTCTTGCCGGGCAGCTGCTCGACGGTGGCGACGAGGTGCCCGGCGCGCGGCAGCGTGAGGTCGCCCACGTCGACCCGGTCCTTCGCCACGGCGAACGAGCTCGGCGCCGCCGCGGGCAGCCCGAAGGCGTAGGGCTGCACGCGGTAGACGCGATCGGGCGGCAGCGTCACCTCGAAGCGACCGTCCGGGCCCGGGACCACCTCGGTGCGCGGCACGCGCCGGGTCTCGTCGTCGGGATCGGGCCCCGCCGCCGGCTCGTAGAACAGCAGCGAGACCGAGCGCACGAGGGCCGCCGAGCCGAGGTCCTTGGGATCGAGCGGCCCGGCGTCGGTGATGACGCGGCCCGCGACGGTGACGGCCGGCGGATCGCCGTGCACGGCCGCGCGCACGCTCATGGCCTCGCCGACGGCGGACGCGAGGCCCGGCCCGGGCGTCGCGATGAGGAACCGCTCGAAGGAGAGGCCGTCGCCCGGCAGCGTGGGGGCGAGCGGCACGCCCGACGCCGACAGCGTCGGGTCGTTGAAGCCCGCCGCCGTGGTCCGGTCGCACGGCACCGAGGCGTAGGCCACGTCGGGCGCCGCCTGCGAGCGCGCCGCCATGAAGGGCCACTCGCGCCAGGCGTCGGACAGGTGCAGGAGGTCCAGGCTGGGCGCCCGGAAGCCGAGGCCCGCGCCCGGCACGAACGGCAGCAGCGTGCGATCGCCCCAGAAGAAGGCGTCGGTGAGCGAGAGCGTGTTCGGGTCGCGGGCGCCGTTGTAGATGTCGGTGCGCACGCGCAGGCCCCTCTCGCAGGGCCGGAGCTCGTAGCGGGTCACGACGGTCACGCGCGGGTCGCCCTCGAGGTGCCCGCGGAACACGACGGCCACGAACGCCCCCGTCGAGGCCTGCGCGAGGCGCTGATCGATCACCTCCCAGCGCTCGTAGTGGACGGCGTCGCGAGGCAGGAGGCCCGCGCCCTGGAAGACGCCGTTGAGCTGATCGCCGACGAGGTGGCCCATCCCGTCCTTGGGCGACAGATCGATGAGGGTGCCGCCCGAGGGCGCGAGGCCCTGAGCGTGCGTCGGCTGGCCGGGCGGCGTGGGCTCGTCGAGCACGGCGCGCAGTGAGTCGTTCTCGAGCAAGAGATCCTCGTTGGCGGCCAGGGCCTTGGGGCCGGGCGCGCGCGCGCTCACGTCGGTCACGGACGCGACGTTGAGGAAGGCCGTGCTCGGGCACGTCGCGGGCGCCGTCAGCGCCGGGCACGCCGCGGGCGGCAGGCACTTGCCGTCGTCACCCCCGACGCACCCGTCGCGCTTGCAGCCGGGGCCGGCGACGAGGGCCGCCGCGCACGTCGCGGCGATCAGCGCCCGACGCGTGCCGGCCGTGATGTTGTCCGTGCGGCGCACGCCGCCGCCATAGTAGTACGACGCGCGCGAAACTCGATCGCTTCGCTCAGCCTTTCGAAGGCGCCTGCGCGGACGCGGCGACCGCCGGCTTGCCGGACGGCGGAGACGCCGCCGCGGGCTTGGTCGCGGGCGGCGCGGCCGCTGCGGGCTTCGCGGCGGCCGCGGGCGGCGCGCCTCCCGACGCGCCTCCGGACGGGCCTCCGGACGCGGATGACGGCGCGGGGCTGCCGCCGGTCGTCCTGGGGGGCGGCGCGCCCCCGGGCGGCGGCGGCGACGACGGCGCCGGGCTGCGGATGACGCCGCCGCGCGGACCGATCACCATGACCATGCGCCGGCCCTCCATCATCGACCGCTGCTCGACCATCGCCAGGTCGTTCACGGCCTTGACGACCTGGTCGAGCATGACCTGCCCCATCTCGGGGTGCACGATCTCGCGGCCGCGGAAGACGACGACGAGCTTGCACTTGTTGCCTTCCTGGAGGAAGCGCCGGATGTGGTTCACCTTGAAGTTGAAGTCGTGGTCGTCGGTCTTCGGGCGGAGCTTGATCTCCTTCAAGACGATCGTCGACTGGTGCTTCCGCGAAGCCTTCTCCTTCTTCGACGTCTCGTACTTGAACTTGCCGAAGTCCATGATCTTGCAGACCGGTGGCATCGCGCGAGGGTTCACCTCGACGAGCTCGAGCCCCTGCTCCTCGGCGAGTCTCATCGCCTCGTGCGTGGGGAGGATGCCGACCTGCGAGCCGTCGGCGCCGATGACGCGCACCTCGGGCACTCGAATGCGGCGGCCGACGCGGTAGTTGTCGGACGCGCTCGGGGGGGCGGAATTGAATGGCCTAGGGATGTTCTTGCTCCTGGTTCAGTGTACCTGTTTAACCCCCGCTGCCCACCACGGGCACGGCGGCTTCTTGCGCGAGGCGGCGCGCGAACTCATCGACGGGCGTCGCCGGTTGTTGCTGCCCTTCCCGCGTGCGCGGCGAAACCACGCGCGCGGACATGTCTTTTTCCCCCACGACCACCATGTAGGGGATCTTCTCCAGCTGGGCCTTGCGGACCTTGGCGCCGAGCTTGTCGGACGACACGTCGACCTCGATCCGCAGGCCCTCCTGCTTGAGGCGGGCGGTCACCTCGTGAGCGTAGGCCTCGGCCTTCTCGGAGACCGACAGCACGCGCGCCTGCACGGGCGCGAGCCACAGCGGGAACGCGCCCGCGAAGTGCTCGATGAGCACGGCGATGAAGCGCTCCATCGAGCCGAGCAACGCGCGGTGGATCATGATGGGCCGCTTGCGGGTGCCGTCCTGCGCGACGTACTCGAGCCCGAAGCGCTCGGGGATCTGGTAGTCGAGCTGGAACGTCGAGCACTGCCACTCGCGCCCGAGGGCGTCCTTGATCTTGAGATCGATCTTCGGCCCGTAGAACGCGCCGCCGCCCACGTCGACCTCGAACGGCCGCCCGAGCGACTCCATGACGGCGCGCAGGGCCGACTCGGCCTTCTCCCAGGCCGCGAGCTCCCCGAGGTAGCTCTCGGGCCGCGTCGCCAGGTAGAGGTTGAAGCTCTCGAAGCCGAAGAGCTTGAGCATCTCCAGCGAGAAGGTGAGGCAACCCTTGATCTCGTTCGCGATGTCCTCCTCGCGCACGAAGAGGTGCCCGTCGTCCATGGTGAGGCCGCGGACGCGCAGGAGGCCGTGGAGCACGCCCGAGCGCTCGTAGCGGTACACCGTCCCGAGCTCCGAGTACCGCATGGGCAGCTCGCGGTACGACCGCAGCCCCGACCGGTAGATCGCCGCGTGAAAGGGACAGTTCATGGGCTTGACGAGGTACCGCTGCCCGTCGAGCTCCATGCCCCCGAAGAGGTTCTCCTTGTAGTGCGCGAGGTGGCCCGAGGTCTCGAGCAGCTCCTCGCGCGCGACGTGGGGCGTGTAGACGAGCTCGTAGCCCCGCCGGACGTTCTCCTTGCGGATGATGTCCTCGATCGTGTAGCGCACGAAGGCGCCCTTCGGGTGCCAGAGCGGAAAGCCCGGCCCGATGAGGTCGTCCATCGAGTAGAGGTCGAGCTGCTTGCCGAGCACGCGGTGGTCGCGGCGCTTGGCCTCCTCGATGCGCGCGAGGTGCTCGTCGAGCTCCTTCTGCGTGGGGAAGGCCGTGCCGTAGACGCGCTGGAGCTGCGCGTTGCGCTCGTCGCCGCGCCAGTAGGCGCCCGCGAACGAGAGCACCTTCACGGCCTTGATGTCGCCCGTGCGCGCGACGTGCGGGCCGCGGCAGAGATCGACGAAGTCGCCGTGAGAGAAGTAAGAGACCTCCTCGCCCTCGGGGATCGATTCGATGATCTCGACCTTGTACTTCTCACCGCGGCCCTTGAAGAGGGCGAGCGCCTCGTCCCTCGAGACGACCCGCCGCTCGAACGGCAGGTTCTCGGCGATGATCTTCCTCATCTCCGCCTCGATGCGCTCGATGTCCTCGGGCGCGAACGGCTCGGTCTCGAAGTCGTAGTAGAAGCCGTTCTCGATGGACGGACCGATGGCGACCTTGGCGTTCGGGCGCAGCCGGCGCACGGCGTCCGCCATGACGTGCGACGCCGAGTGCCGCATGCGCGACAACGGATCGTCCGGAACGTCGCCCTTCTCGCGGGGGCGGATGGTCTTCGAGTCCTTCACTGACAGACCGACAACCTAAGCGCCCTCTGCCGCCCCGCGCAACCCCCCTCCGCGTCCGGAATCCGAAGAGGCTCTCCAGCCTTCGGACCGTCTGGTGTAGGCGCGGGCAGGATTGAACTGCCGACCCCTTCCGTGTCAAGGAAGTGCTCTACCACTGAGCTACGCGCCTGGATGGGGAGATTTCGAATCCGCGTAAGTTACGGTTCTGACGGTCCCTGTCAAGGACAACCCGACGGCCCCGCGGGGCGCCCTCCCCCGACGGGGCCGCCCCGCGATGCGCGTCGCGCGATGACCGAGCGCTACGTGCTCGTCGGTATCGCCGCGGTGGCTAGTCGGCCGGGGCGTGGCCCTGGTACATCGAGTCGATGACGGCGCGGTACCTCTCGACGACGACTTTGCGCTTGATCTTGAGGCTGGGCGTGACCTCGCCCGCCGCCTCGGTGAAGTCGTTGGCGAGGACGGTGAACTTCTTGATCGTCTCGTGCGGGGCGAGCGTCGCGTTGAGCGCGTCGACGTCCTTCTGGAGCAGGGCCTTGAGCTCGGCCGAGGCGACGACCTCCCGCCCGGCGACGCCCGAGACGCTGCCGTTGCTGGCGTACTTCTTGTGCGCCTCCTCGGAGAGCGTCACGAGCGCGACGCAGTAGGAGCGCTTGTCGCCGTAGACGACGACCTGGCTCACGAGCGGCGAGCGCGCCTTGAGGGCGTTCTCGAGCGGCTGCGGCGCGACCTTCTTGCCGTTGGCGGTGACGATGAGGTCCTTCTTGCGATCGGTGATGCGCAGGAAGCCGTCCTCGAGGTGGCCGATGTCGCCCGAGTGGAACCAGCCGTCGGGCTGGACGGCCTCGGCCGTCGCCGCCGCGTTGTTGTAGTACTGCCGGAACACCGAGGGGCCGCGCATGAGGATCTCGCCGTCGTCGGCGATCTTCGTCTCGACGACGTCGAGGGGCGGGCCGACGGTGCCGAAGCGGTAGCGGGTGAGCGTGTTGAGGCACGCGGCGGCCATCGTCTCGGTGAGCCCGTAGCCCTCGAGGATGATGAGCCCCACGGCGTGGAAGAACTCGGCGATCTCGGCCGCGAGCGGCGCGCCGCCCGAGATCAGGAAGCGGCAGCGCT
The DNA here is from genome assembly GCA_035546175.1 of Polyangia bacterium. GTDB lineage: Bacteria > Myxococcota_A > Polyangia > Fen-1088 > Fen-1088 > DASZFV01. The sequence continues at coordinate 3,810 of DASZWW010000194.1, read as the reverse complement.
GGAGGCCGAGGCGCGCGCGCAGCTTCGAGAAGACCAGCTTGTCGGCGATCCCGCGGCGCCAGGAGAGCCACCCGCCCGGCCGCTGGCCCGAGCGCAGCGCCGCCGAGTACTGCTTGCCGACGCCCAGCGCCCAGCTCGTGATCAGGCGCTGCAGGCCCTTGGCCTGCCCCAGGGCGGCGCTCACCCCGGCGTGGAACTTCTCGAAGATGCGCGGGACGGCGATCATGAAGGCGGGGGTCGTGTCGAGGAGGTCTTGCTTGACGAAGGCCACGCCGCGCGAGATCGCCGTGGCGAACCCGAGCCCGATGCCCGCCCAGAGGCCCTCGCGCGCCAGCACGTGCGCGAGCGTGAGGAAGAGGTACTGATCGTCGACCTCGTAGATCTGCATGGCGCGGATGGCGCTCGCGACGGCCGAGACGAGGTTGCCGTGCGTGAGCACGACGCCCTTCGGCGTGCCCGTGGTGCCCGACGTGTAGATGATCGTGAACATCGAGTCCGAGGTCACCGTCTCGGCGTGGCCGTCGAGCTCGCCCGGGTGGGCGGCGAGCCAGGCGCGGCCGGCCGCCCGAAGCCCGTCGAACGACAGCACGAGGTCGGAGGCGCCCTTCGCGACGTCGACCAGCGAGATGGCCGACCGGCCGCGCGCGTCCGGCTTCTCCAGCGTCGTGTCGCCGCCCATGTGCACGACCGACGAGACGGTCAGCAGGTGATCGCGCACCCCGAGGAGCTTCTCGAGCTGGGCGGCGTCCTCGACGATCACCAGCTTGGCGCCCGAGTCGCGCACGATGAACTCGCACTGCTCGGCCGTGTTCGAGGGGTAGATCGGCACGACGACGCCGCCCGCGAGGAGGACGCCGACGTCGCACAGGGCCCACTCGAGGCTCGTCTGGGCGAGGATGCACACCCGGTCGCCGGGCACGAGGCCCCGCGAGACGAGCCCGCCCGCGATCTCGCGCGCCGCCGCGTCGGCCTCCCGCCAGGTCATCTCGACCCACCGCTTCGCCGCGGGGCTCCAGTGCCGGTACGCGACGCGATCCGGCGTGGCGGCCACCCGCCGCTTCCAGAGCGCCACGGCCGTGGGGGGCTCTTCCTTCCGGATATCGAACGGAACGAGCATCGGGGGGGCGCCCATCGCTCCATAGTATAAAATTCTCGGGATGGCCGCTAAGTCCCTGTCCCGGGCGCGCCTCGCGGCGCGGGCCGCCCGCATCGGGTGGCTCGTCGGCAAGCACTGGGTGCGCTTCTGGATCGGGTGGCTCGCGCTCTCGGCGCGCTTCTCGGGCAAGGCGCGGCGGCGCGACTGGTTCGGCCAGGTCGTGCTCGATCTGTTCCGCGAGCTCGGCGCGACCTTCATCAAGCTCGGGCAGATCATGAGCACGCGGCCCGACCTCATCCCCGACTCCGTCTCGAAGAAGCTGGCGCACCTCCAGGACGACGTGGGCCCGTTCCCGCTCACGACGGTGCTGCGCACGATCGAGCGCGATCTCGGGCGGCCCGCGGCCACGCTCTTCCCGGAGTTCGCGCCCGTGCCGCTCGCCTCGGCGTCGGTGTCGCAGGTCCACAAGGCGCGCCTGCCCGACGGCCGCCTGGTCGCCGTCAAGGTGCGCCGGCCCGACGTCGTCGAGCTCTGCACCTTCGATCTCGCCGTCATGCGCCTCGGCGCGCGCCTGCTCAACGCCGTCCCGTCGATCTCGACGCTCGCCCCCGTGGCCACCGTCGAGGAGTTCGGGCGCGCCATCTTCGCGCAGCTCGACTTCCGCGTCGAGGCCGCGAACAACCGGCGCTTCCGCGAGAACTTCCGCGCCGAGCCCAAGGTCGTCTTCCCCGAGGTCATCGAGGATCTCTCGGGCGAGCGCATCCTCACGATGACCTTCATCGACGGCACGAAGATCCTCTCGACGCGGCAGACGCGCTCCGATCCGAAGCAGGTGGCCCGCCTCGGCCTGCAGGTGCTGCTCAAGATGATCTTCGAGGACGGCTTCGTGCACGCCGACCTGCACCCGGGCAACATCTTCATCACGCCCGACGACAAGATCGCCCTCCTCGACCTCGGGCTCGTCGGGGAGCTCGACGGGCCGCACCGCCGCGGGTTCACCCGGTTCTTCGCGGCCTGGGCCCAGCGCGACGGCGACACGATGGCCCGCCTCATGTACGAGATGTCCGCGAACGCCCAGGCGTCGACGGCGGGCGGCCCGCCCGATCCCGCCGCCTTCGAGCGCTACCGCGCCGCCATCATCGAGTTCGTGGGGCGCTACTGGGGCCAGCGCATGGGCGAGGTCCAGGTGGGCAAGGTCCTCCTCGACATGCTGGGAATCCTGCGGCGCCACCGGGTGCGCGTGAACCCGACCTTCACGATCGTCAACATCGCCATCGCCGTCACCGAGGGGATCGGCAAGCAGCTGGACCCCGAGCTCGACCTCATGTCCGAGGCGCTGCCCTACTTCCTCGCCCACCCGCAGAGCGAGGCGGGCTCCGCGTAGGCGAACGTCGAGGGCGCCGGGCCCGGGCCCCAGGAGCCGCCCTAAACGATTTCGCGGGAAGAAAATCGCCTCCCCGCGTGACACTGGTTGCACGCTGGGGGGGCTTGTAGGCAGACCGTAAGGCCGCGTAATATGCGGTCTCTAGCTTGGCCTATGACATGGTCGTCATGGCGGGACCCCATGGCGCCAGACTCGGACACCGAGACAATGGAGCAGGCCAAGATCCCCGCGCGCTACCGGCTCCTCCGCGAGGTCGGCCAGGGAGGTATGGCCGTCGTGTACCGCGCCGTCGACGAGACGCTCAAGCGCGAGGTCGCCATCAAGATCCTGCACCAGCACCTGGCCGCCGACCTCGAGTCGAAGGCGCGGCTCGAGCGCGAGGCGCAGTCGGTCGCCAAGCTCCACCACGAGAACATCCTCGAGATCTTCGACTACTCGGGCCCCGACTCGCCGAGCTCCTTCATCGTCACCGAGTTCATCGACGGGCAGACGCTCAAGGAGCTCCTCGCGGCGCGCCCCATCACCTACCCCGAGGTGGCCGCCCTCATCGCGGTGGAGATCGGCGGCGCCCTCGCGCACGCGCACGCCGCGGGCATCATCCACCGGGACGTCAAGCCCGAGAACGTCATGATCCGCAAGGACGGCGTCCTCAAGCTCATGGACTTTGGCATCGCGCAGGTCATCGACCTGCAGCGCATGACGGTCACGGGGCAGCTGCTCGGCTCGCCGGCCTACATGGCCCCCGAGCTCATCGAGGGCAAGCCCCTCGACTTCCGGACCGACGTCTTCGCCGTCGGCATCATGCTCTACCAGCTCGCGACCGGCGCCTTGCCCTTCTCGGGCAAGAACCCGCACGAGGTCCTGCGGCGGATCGTCGAGGGCAAGTTCCCGGACCCGCGCACGCTCAACAAGCGGCTCTCCGACGGGCTGGCGCGCGTCCTCGGGCGCGCGCTCGCCCGGCGGCCCGACGACCGGTACCCCGGGCTCGCGCAGTTCACGGCGGACCTGCGCGAGCACCTCGCCGAGGCGGGCCTGACGGACGTCAAGCGCGAGCTCCGCGCCTACTTCGCCGACCCGGCGGCCTACGAGGCCGCGCTGCCGGCGCGGCTCGCGGCCGGCCTCTCGGCGTCGGCGGACGAGGCCCTGCGCGCGGGCCGCAAGGGCAAGGCCATCGAGGCGTGGAGCCGGGTGCTCGCCTTCGACCCGCAGAACGCCGACGTCCTCTCGGCGCTGCGGCGGCTCGAGGGACGGGCGCGGCTGCGGAGGATCGGCCTCGTGGCCGGCGGCGGCGCCGCGCTCGTCGCGGCGCTCCTCGGGCTGGCGCGGCTCG
>DASZWW010000193.1:0-5137 GCA_035546175.1 Polyangia bacterium | reverse complement strand
TCAGGCCCTCGGGAAGAAGCGGTCGTAGAGCGCGCGCAGGTGGCCGCGCGACAGGTGCGTGTAGATCTCCGTCGTGCCGATGTCGGCGTGGCCGAGCATGGCCTGCACGGCGCGCAGGTCGGCGCCGCGCTCGACGAGGTGCGTGGCGAACGAGTGCCGGAGCTTGTGCGGCGAGATGCGCTTGCGGATCGCCGCCACGACGGCGTAGCGGCCGAGCAGCTTCCAGAACCCCTGGCGCGTCATGGGGCCGCCGTGGTGCGTGAGGAAGAGGGCGTCGAGCGCGCGCGGGCCGGCGAAGACGTTGCGCGCGCCCTCGATGTACGAGCGCAGCGCCGCCAGGGCCGACTCGCCCACGGGCACGAGGCGCTCCTTGCGGCCCTTGCCGTAGGCCATGAGGTAGCCGGCGTCGAAGTTCACGTCGCGCAGGCGGAGCTTGACGAGCTCGGAGACGCGCAGGCCCGTCGCGTAGAGGGTCTCGAGCATCGCGGCGTCGCGAGCGCCGCGCGGCGTGCGCCGGTCGGGCGCCGCCAGCAGACGGTCGACCTCCTCGACGGTGAGGAACTCGGGCAGCTTGCGCCCGTAGCGGGGCAGGTCGACGTCCTCCGTGGGATCGGTCGGGCAGATGCGCTCGCCCTTGAGGAACTTGAAGAGCTGGCGGAGCGCGATGAGCCGGCGCGCCTGCGAGCGGGGCGCGAGCTTGCGGTCGGTGAGGAAGGCCAGGAAGTCGAGCACGTCGATGGGGCGGACGGCCGCCGCCTCGCGCACCTCGCGGCCGGCGGCGAAGCGCGCGAAGAGCGCCAGGTCGCGCCCGTAGGCCTCGACCGTCGCGGGCGTCAGCTCGCGCTCGACCCGGAGGTGGTCGAGGAACTGCTGGATCTCCTCGTCGAGGCGTCCCCCCACCCGACCATGTTCGGCCCACCGGCGCGACCACGCAAATTTTCGGCCCTCACCCCACTCTCTCCCGCGCACGTCGCGGACGGGAGAGGGCTTGGGAGCCAGACCCTTCTCCCTCTCCCACGCGGCAAGCGCAGCGGGGAAAGGTCGGGGGTCAGGGCTTCGCCCGCGAGACGCGGCGCGCCGGCGCCGGTCGGCCGGCCGTCGGGGCGGCGCTGCGGACGGCGCGCAGGCGCAGCACCTCGCCGAGCTCCTTCTGGACGGCCGCGGGCGCGATGACGTGGAGCTCGTCGACCAGCGCCGGCGTGGCGTCGAGCTCCTGGAGCACGAGGTCGAGCGCGCGGCGCGAGGTCAGGGCCGCCGCGGCGCCCGAGGCGGCCTTCTCGCCGTCGCGGCCCGGCAGCGCCAGCGCGAGCCGCCGCGCGCCGAGGCCCTTCGCCGCGTCGAACGCCCGCCGCACGCAGGCCTGGAACCGCCGCTCGGAGAAGTCGCGCCTCGGGCCCGCGCCCAAGGCCAGCACGAGGCGCCAGGGCAGGCGGTGCGCCGTCGGGAAGAGCGTCTGCTCGCCCTCGGCGCCCGTGACCTTGCCCGAGGCGAGCATCGTCGAGAGCCGGCCGCACATGCGCCAGTCGAGCAACCCCGCGGCGCCGCGCAGCGGGCGCACGTCCGTCCAGACGGGCACGCACAGGGCGTCGCCCGGCGGCGCCAGGTCCCAGCGCGCGAGCTCGACGGGCAGGAGCGAGATCGACGGCGCCACGACCTGGCCCTCAGCGCCGGATCTCGAGCTCGGTGACGGCCCGGTCGAGGAGGCCGTTGACGAAGGCGGCGCCCTCCGACGTGCTGAAGCGCTTGGCGAGCTCGATGGCCTCGTTGATGACGACGTTGATGGGCATGGCGGGGGCGTGCAGGAGCTCCCACAGCGCGAGGCGGATGATGTTGCGCTCCACGACGGCCATGCGCTCGACGCGCCAGTTGCGCGAGAGCCGCGCCAGGACCTCGTCGAGCTCGGCCTGCCGCGCGCCCACGCCGCGCACGAGCTCCTCGACCAGCGCGCGGTCGGGCCGCGCGGGCAACGCGTCGCCGCTCTGATGGGCGTCGTCGTCCTCGACGTGCCCCCGCTCGGTCACGAGGTGCTCGAACGTGCGGGCGAGCGCGGCGTCGGCGCCGAGCTCGGGGCTGACGTCCATGACGTGCAGGACCTGGAGCGCGATCTCGCGCGCGCGGCGCCTCGGACCCACCATGGCTACTTGGGCAACCGCTGGCGGACCGGGTCGGCGGCCGTGCGGGCCGCGCGCGCGGCCTTCCACTCGAGGTCGAGCCCGGCGTAGACCTCCGCCATCTCGACGGCGACCGTCGCCGCCTCCGCGCCGCGGTTGCCGGGCCCAGGGGCGGCCCGCGCCACGGCCTGCTCGAGCGTGTTGCACGCGAGCACGCCGTTCGCGATCGCCACCTTGCCCTCGGCGGCGATCGCGCCCACGCCCCGCGTGCACTCGCCCACGACGAGATCGAAGTGCGGCGTGTCGCCGCGGATGACGCAGCCGAGCACGACGACGCCGTCGAGGCGGCGGCCGAGCTCGACGACGCGCCTCACGAGGCCCGGCAGCTCGAGCGCGCCCGGGCAGCGGAAGACGGCGACGTCGTCCTCGGCGGCGCCCGCGGCGCGGAGCGCGCCGCGCGCCCCGGCCACGAGCCGCTCGACGATCGCGTCGTTGAAGCGCGAGGCGACGATCGCGAAGGTGCGCCCGAGCGCGGCGTGCTCCGCCGCGTGCCGCGCCGCGAGCCGCGCCGTGTCGCTGTCCTCGCCGGGCTGGAAGCTCATCCCTGACTCTCGTGCAGACGTATCACCTTCGCGGGCTCGCCGATAGGGAGGCACTCGACGATCTCCAGCCCGTAGCCCGAGACGCCCACGATGCGCCGGGGGTGGTTCGTCAGCAGGCGGATCTTCTGCACGCCGAGGTGCGCGAGCACCTGCGCGCCGAGGCCGATGTTGCGGAGCGGCGAGTCGGCGCCGCCCTCCGCCGAGGCCGCCTCGCCGCCGCCGAACACCGAGCGGAACTCGGCGAGCACGCTGGCCCGCCCGCGCGGGAAGACGTAGAGGAGGACGCCCTTGCCCGCCTCTTCGATCATGCGCAGCGGCGCGCCCGCGGCGCGCGCGTCGTCGTGCGGGGAGGCGGAGAACACGTCGCGCATGACGGCGGCCGTCTGGACGCGCACGAGCGTGGGCTCGTCGGGCCGGAGGTCGCCCAGCACGAGCGCCAAGTACTCCGTGTCCTCGACGTCGGTCGTATAGACGTAGGCGCGGAACTCGGCGCGCACCCCGCCCGCGCGCGGCCGGACGACCGCCTCGGCGGCGCGCTGCACGAGGATCTCGCGCGACTGCCGGTACTCGATGAGGTCGGCGATCTTCACGATCGCCAGCTCGTGCGCGGCGGCGAAGGCCTCGAGGTCGGGCATGCGGGCCATCTCGCCGTCCTCGCGCATGATCTCGCAGATGACGGCGGCCGGCTCGCGCCCGGCGAGCCGCGCCAGGTCGACCGAGCCCTCGGTGTGGCCCGAGCGCACGAGCACGCCGCCGCGCCGCGCGCGCAGCGGGAACACGTGCCCGGGCGTCACGATGTCGTCGGGGCCGGCCCCCCGGGCGACGGCCACGCGGATGGTCTCGGCCCGCTCGCGCGCCGAGATGCCCGTCGTCGTGCCGTGCCGCGCGTCGATGCTCACCGTGAAGGCCGTGTGGCGCGGCGAGCGGTTGTCGGCCGACGAGGTCATGAGCGGCAGGCCGAGCGCCGCGACGCGCTCCTCGGTGAGCGACAGACAGATGAGCCCGCGGCCGAGGCGGGCCATGAAGTTGATCGCCTCCGGCGTCACGAGGTCGGCCGCGAGCACGAGGTCGCCCTCGTTCTCGCGGTCCTCGTCGTCCACGAGGACGACCATGCGCCCCGCGCGGACGTCCTCGATGGCGCGCGTGACGGCGGCGATGCGGTCGGCGGCGGCCGCCGACCCGGGCGTCCTGGAGGAGTCAGCCATGGTTCCTCTTCCGGTCCAGCTCGGGGAGCGCCTCGCGCTCGAGGCGCGCCGTCACGAGCCTGTCGACGTGCTTGGCGATGAGATCGCCCTCGAGGTTGACCGACGCGCCCACCGCGAGCCCGCCCAGCGTCGTCACGGCGAGCGTGTGGGGGATGAGCGTCACGCTGAAGCGGTCGCCCGCCACGGCGTTGATCGTCAGGCTCGCGCCGGCGACGGTGATCGAGCCCTTGGGGACGAGCGTCGCGACGACGCTCGCCGGCGCGCGGATCTCGAGCTCGAGCGAGTCGCCGACCGGGCGGCGCGCCGTGATCGTCCCCAGGCCGTCGACGTGGCCCGAGACGAGGTGCCCGCCCAGCGCGTCGCCGAGGCGCAGGGGCCGCTCGAGGTGGACGCGCGCGCCGGGCGCGAGGCCTCCCAGCGTCGTGAGGGCGAGCGTCTCGGGCCCGAGGTCGGCGGCGAAGCGGCTCCTCGCTCCCGCGGCGCGCTCGACGACCGTGAGGCACACGCCGTCGACGGCGATGCTGGCGCCGAGCGGGAGGCTGCCCACGTCGAGGTCGGTCTCGACCGCGAGGCGCACCCCGCCCTCGCGCCGATCCAGCGCCGCGACGGTGCCCGTAGCCTCGATGATGCCCGTGAACATGGAAAAGCCCGCCGGCACGCCCAGCAGCTGGGCCGACGAGCGTCGACGATTATAGCCTTATTTTTCCGGGCTCGCCCGGGACGTCAGGAGCAAATCAGGGCCGATCCGACGGATCGTGAGGCGCTCGAGGCCGAGCGCCACCTCGAGCTCGCGCGTCAGCCCCGCGGCCAGCGGGAGGCCGGCGCCGAGCCGCCGCGGCGCGATGAAGAGCGCGACGTCGTCGACGAGACCCGCCTCGAGGAAGGCGGCGTGCACGGCCGAGCCGCCCTCGACGAGCAGGGACTGCACGTCGCGCGCCGCGAGATCGGCCAGGACCTTCCCGAGGGGGAGCGCGCCGCGGGCGGAAAGCTCGATCACCTCGGCGCCGCGCGCGCGCAGGGCGCGCGCGCGCCGGCGGGACGCCCCGCGCCGCGTGTAGATGATCGTCCGCGCCGCCGGGCCCAGGACCTTCGCGTCGACCGGGGTGCGCAGCCGGCCGTCGAGCACGACGCGGACGGGCGCCGCCGCCCCGCGCGGCGCGCCCCGCGAGCGCGCCGTGAGGCGCGGGTCGTCCGCGAGCACGGTCCCCGATCCGACGAG
>DASZWW010000192.1:0-3103 GCA_035546175.1 Polyangia bacterium | reverse complement strand
CCCGTCGCGCCGCCCGCGCCCGCGCCGCCGCCCGCGTCGGCCATCGAGCCGCCCGCGCCGCCGTCGGTCCCGCCGCCCGAGTTGCCGCCCGCGCCCGTCGTCACGGCGCTCGTCGCGATGCCGGTCGCGCCCCAGAAGACGCAGTGTGAGCCGTTCATCTTCTCGACCTTGATGCTCGTGAGCATTCCCGCCGCGTCCGGCACCAGCTCGATGCCCGTGATCGTGTGGCTCGTCGTGTCGCCTTCCTGATCGGTCGAGCCCCACTTGCGCATGCCGGAGATGAGGTTGAAGAAGGTCGGATCGTTCGCGGGCGCGCCGCCGATGCCGTAGTCGGGCAGCATGTAGGTCTTCGTCGTCGCCGCCGTGCCGCCCGCGTAGTTGAGCGTGATGGCCAGCTTCGCGCCTCCCTCGGAGGCCGTGATGAAGAGGAACATCTTCATGTACGTCGCCTGCGGCACGTTGAACATGAACGACTGCGCGCCGCGGGTGGCGCTGATGTAGATCTGGTGCGTCTGCGGGCTGGTCGTCGGCGCCGCGTTCGAGAAGTGCAGCTGCACGGCCGGGAAGCGTCCCCCGGGATCGGCGGCGAACATGCCGTCGTCGGGCAGCGCCACGCCGACCTTCCCGCCCACCGTCTTGCCCATGCCCGCGAGGAGCATCTCGACGGCGTTGGTCACGAACCCGTCGGCGTTGCCGTCGCCGTCGACGCCCTGCATGGCCGTCCACGGCGTGATCGTCTGCCCCTGAGCCGTCGACACGGTGCGGCCGTCGAGCACCGAGCTCACGTCCACCTGGACGACGGTGGCGGCGGCGGCGGGCCGCGCGCCAGCGGCGCCGAGGAGCAGGAGCGCGGCGGCGAGCAGGGTCGAGGTCCGAGGGTGCGTCGTCGAGGTCATGAGCGGTCTCCTTTAATGAGGGCGCAGCATTTCACCCCGCGCGCCCGGGCGTCAACACGCGGGCCGTGTACGGCGCGGACGGGTGATGCACCGGGCGCACGCCCCGTTGTTTTCGCCGCGCCCGGACGCAGGCTTTCGGAAGCGACGCCGGCACATCCCTCGGTCTCGCCGCCAGACGTGCCAAAAGAAGATCGCCCCACGCCGCGCTCCCCCGACGATCCGACGCCGCCGTCGCCGTCGCCGTCCCCCGGGAGCCCCATCGATCCCCGCGCGTCGCGCCGCGCGCTCATCGTGCTGGGCCTGATGCTGGTCGGGATGTGGCTGTGGAAGAGCGCCAACGAGGGCGCGTCGAAGCAGACCGTCGCCTACTCGCAGCTCTTCGAGTGGGCGCGCGCGGGCAAGGTCGCCGAGGTCGACATCGCGGGCGACACCGTCGACGCCAAGCTCAAGGCGCCGGAGACGGTCGACGGGAAGGCCGTCCTGGCCTTCCGCAGCAGCCTGCCCAAGGACGACCCCGCCTTCCTGCCGCTCCTGCGCGACAACGGCGTGAAGATCTACGTACGCAGCCAGCAGCAGCCGTTCGCCATCCAGGTCATCCTGACGTTGCTGCCGTGGCTGCTCATCTTCGCGGCGTGGACCTGGGTCTCGCGGCGCGCCGGGTCGATCATGGGGCAGGGCGGGCCGCTCGCGACCTTGACGAAGAGCTCGGGGCGCAAGTTCGACAAGGCGACGGCCGTGAACGTCACGTTCGACGACATCGCGGGCCTCAAGTCGGCCAAGAACGACCTCCTGGAGATCGTGTCCTTTCTCAAGGAGCCGGCGCGCTTCCAGCGCCTGGGCGGCAAGGTGCCGCGCGGCGTGCTGCTCGTGGGGCCGCCCGGGACGGGCAAGACCCTGCTGGCGCGCGCCGTGGCCGGCGAGTCGGGTGTCCCCTTCTTTTCCATCAGCGGCTCCGAGTTCATCGAGCTCTTCGTGGGACTGGGAGCGGCGCGCGTGCGCGACCTGTTCCGGGAGGCCAAGAAGAGCGCGCCCACGATCGTCTTCATCGACGAGATCGACGCCGTGGGACGCTCGCGCGGGGCCGGCCTCGGCGGCGGCAACGACGAGCGCGAGCAGACCCTCAACCAGCTGCTCTCCGAGATGGACGGCTTCCAGCGCACCGACGAGGTGGTCGTCATGGCGGCGACGAACCGCCCCGACGTGCTCGACGCCGCCCTCCTGCGGCCGGGCCGCTTCGACCGCCGCGTGCTCGTCGACCGGCCCGAGATCGCGGCGCGCAAGGCCATCCTCGTCGTGCACGCCCGCGGCAAGCCCCTCGGGCCCGACGTCGACCTCGACAAGCTCGCCGAGAACACGGCGGGGTTCTCGGGCGCCGACCTGGCGAACCTCGTCAACGAGGCCGCGCTCGCGGCGACGCGCGCCGGCCGCGACAGCATCGTCGACGCCGACTTCGCGAGCGCCTTCGACAAGATCGTGCTCGGCGACCCGCGCGAGACGCGCCTCGACGCCGACGAGAAGAAGCGCGTCGCCGTCCACGAGTCGGGCCACGCCGTCGTCGCGCACTTCTCGGACCGCGCCGAGCCGCCCCACCGCATCAGCATCATCCCGCGCGGCATGAGCCTGGGCGCGACCCAGCAGCGCGCGTCCGGCCTCGACCGCCACCTCATGGACGAAGGCGAGCTCGCGGCGCGGCTGCGCGTGTTCATGGGCGGCTACGCGGCCGAGCGCCTCGTGCTCGAGAGCATCTCGACGGGCGCCGAGAACGACCTCAAGGAGGCGACGCGCCTCGCCTCGCGCATGGTGGCGAACTTCGGCATGAGCGAGCGCCTCGGGCCCGTGTCCTACGATCACGACGTCGAGCACCCGTTCCTCGGCCAGCGCGTCGCCGTCGACGGCGGCACGAGCGCGGCGACGGCCGCCGCCATCGAGGAGGAGGCGCGCGGCCTGCTCGGGCGCGCCCTCGCCGAGGCGTCGCGCACGCTCGACGAGCACCGCGCCGACCTCGACCGCCTCGCGGCGGCGCTGCTCGCCAAGGAGTCCCTCGAGCGCGCGGAGATCGAGGACCTGCTCGCGCCGCGCCATTGATCGGCCGCGCCGGGCGACGCCGGGCGCGGTAGGGTGGCGCCATGGACCTCGCCGGGCGCTCGCGCGACGCTCTCGACTGGCCCGCGCTGCTCGCGGAGCTGGCGGCGCGCGCGCAGTCGGAG
>DASZWW010000191.1:0-10999 GCA_035546175.1 Polyangia bacterium | reverse complement strand
CCGCCTCCTCGCTCGCGCGCGACTCGAGGATGTCGGCGTCGTCCGTGGCGACGGCGGCCTCGGGCTTCTCCGCGCCCGCGGCCTTGGCCGGCTCGGGCGCCCCGTCGTAGCGTCCGATGAGCGCCGCGAGGCGCCAGAGGTGCCCCGTGATCTCGTCGTCCTCGGGCGCGAGGCGGAACGCGTTCAGGTAGGCGCGGAAGGCGCGCACGAGGTCCTTGACCTCGGTCTCGACCAGGTAGGCCGCGTTGCGCGCGATGGAGAGCTTCTCGGGCAGGTCCTCGGCGAGCGCGAAGAGCTGGCCCTGCACCTTGAGGGCCTCCTCCCAGCGGTTCGTGACGCGGGCGAGCCGCAGGATCTCGTCCTTCGTCGCCGCGACGTCGGGCGCGAGCGCGAAGCTGCGCAGGAACTCGTCGAGCGCGCCCGAGGCGTCGTTCATGCGCGTCTCGCGCACCACGGCGCGCAGGCGCAGGAGCTCGACGCGCTCGCCGAGCTCGGGCCGCGCGCGCGCGACGCGCGTGTAGACCTCGAGCAGGCCCGCCCAGTCGCCGGTGCGCTCCGCCAGCCGCTCGAGCCCGGGCAGGAGCTCGCGCCCCGCCGGGTCGGCGGGCAGCGCCTCGCGCAGCGTCGCGAACGCGCGCGCCGGATCGGCCAGCTTCTCCTCGCAGATGAGGGCGATCTTGAGCGAGGCGGCGAGCTGCTCGATGGGCTCCGCCGCCCGCGCCCGCGCGCCCTCGTAGATCTGGATGAGCTCCTCGAAGAGCCCGTGGCGCTCGGCGGTCGCGTCGACGAGCTGGAGCGCCTCGGCGTCCGGGCTCTCGTTGTACGCGCGCCGCACCCACTCGAAGGCGAGCTGCGCGTCGACGAGCTGGTCCTCGTAGATCTTCGCGATCTCGAGCATGAGCTGCCGCCGCGCCGCGGGCTCCTGCGTCTGGTCGAGGAGCTTCTCGTCGGTGTAGGCGAGCCGCTGGTGGTTGCCGGTCGCGCCGTAGAGGGCCTTGAGCGCGCCGAGCGCCTCGGGGTTGTCCCCGTCGATCTCCATGACGCGCTCGAAGGCGGCGATGGCCTTGCGCTCGTCGCCGAGGCGGTCCCGCCAGAGCACGCCGACCTCGAGGGCGCGCGGCACGCGCTCCGCCGGATCCTCGGTGAGGAAGAGCATGCGCTCCGCGACCTTGACGACGCGGGCCCAGTCGGCCTTGCGCTCGTAGAGCGCGCGCAGGCGCTCGTGCGCCGTCCACGACCGCGGGTCGAGCTCGGCGACGACCTGCTCGAGGGCGTGCGCGGCCTCGTCGAGGTTGTGCAGCCGTTCGTCGAGGATCTGGGCGCGCAGCAGCGCGAGCTCGACGGCGCGCGCCGGCTCGCTCGCCAGCGGCACCTGGCGCTCGAGGATGCGGACGAGGGTGGCCCAGTCGCCCTCGCCCGTGTAGATGCGGGCGAGCGCCTCGAGCGACTCGGCGTCGCCGGGGAGGATCTCGCAGAGCTGCTCCCAGCCCCTGCGCGCGCGGTGGACGTCGCGCAGCGTGCCCTCGGCCAGGCGCGCGAGCGCGCGCATGTACTCGGCCTGCGCCGCGGGGTCGGCCACGGTGCGCTCGACCTGGAGGTCGAGCACGCGGGCGAGCTCCTCGGGCTTGCCGAGCGCGGCGTAGAGGCCCTCGAGCGCCGCGAGCGCGCGCGCGTCGTCGGGATCGAGGCGAACGACCTCCTCCCAGCGCAGGGCGGCGCCCGCCGGATCCTGGAGCGGCCCCTGGTGCAGCTCCGCGACGCGCGCGACGAGCTGGACCTTCTCGTCCTGGCTGCCGGCGTGCTTGACGTGCTGGTCGAGGACGGCGGCGAGCTTGCGCGCGTCGCCCGCGCGCTCGAGGATGCCCTCGAGGCGCGCCAGGGTGTCGCGATCGCCCGGCACGGCCTGGAGGATCTCGTTCGCGGCCCACTCGCCCTGCGCGAGGTCGCCGAGCCGCTCGTCGTAGATCGAGAGCAGCTTGCGCAGCAGCGTCACGCGCTCCTGCATCGTGGGCGCCGTCTGGATCTGCTCGCGCAGCGCGGCGGCCAGGCCCGCGTAGTCGCCCTCGTGCTCGTAGATGTCGACGAGGGCGCGCGTCGAGACGGCGTCCTGCGGGTCGGTGCGCAGGACCTCGCGGTAGACCTCGATGGCGCGCTTGGCGTTGCCGAGCTTCTCGCGGTGGATCTGGGCCACGCGGCGGAGGATCTCGTTGCGGTCGCCCTGGTCGGCCTGCAGGACCGCCTCGCGCTCGAGCAGCGCCGCCATGCGGTCCCAGTTCTTCGCCTTGAGGAGCATGCGCCGCTGGGCCTCGCGGGCGCGCGTGTGCTGCGGCTGGATCTCCTCGATGCGCTGCCACGCCGACAGGGCGCGGTCCGCGTCGCCCAGGTTCTTCTCGGCGACGACGGCGATCTCCTCGAGGCGCGCCACGAGATCGTCCGCGGCCGCGCCGCCGGCGCGCGCCCGATCGAAGGAGAACTCGAGCAGATCGGCCAGGGCGACCCAGTCGCCCTTCTCGCGGAAGTGGTCGGCGTAGGCGGCGAGCGCGACGGCGTTCTCGGGCTCGAGCTGCAGCACGGCGTGCAGGTACACCGCCGCCTGGTCGCGATCGCCGAGGCGGTCGCGGTAGAGCTCCGCGAGCTCGAGCATGATGCGGACGCGGACGGCCGCGTCCTCGAGCACGCCGAGCTGGCGCTCGCGCAGCTCGGCGAGCTTGGCGTACTCGTGCCCGCCCGCGTACAGCTCCGAGAGCTTCTCGGACGCGGGGCCGCCCGGCGGCTCGAGCGCCGCGATCTCGCCGTAGACCCGCTGGGCCTCGGCGACGTCCTGGAGCTCGGTCTCCGAGAGCTGGGCGCGCTTGTAGAGGAAGTCGATGCGCTCCGTCTCGTTCGTCGCGGCCTGCACGCGCTCGCGGTAGTAGCGATCGAGGTCCTGGAACCGGCGCGCGTCGTAGTAGATGCGCTCGAGCAGCTCGCCCGACTCGGGGTGCCCCGGCACGGCGCCGAGGGCGCGCCGGAGCGCGGCCACGGCGTTGTCGGCGTCGCCCGCCTCCTGGCGCCGCCGCGCGACCTGGAAGTAGATCGCGGCGGCGCGCTCGAGCCCGTCGGCGCCGATCCAGTTGGGGTTGGCGTAGACGCCGGCGAGCAGCTCGAGCGCCTTCTCGTCGCGCGGGCGCAGGCGCACGACCTCGGAGAGCCGCTGCGCCGCCGCGTCCAGCTCCTCGAGCTTCTCGCCCAGCACGCGCCCGAGGCCGAGCAGGAGGTCGGCGCGGCGCTTGGCGTCGGCCGTGCCCTCGAGCTCCAGCTCGTAGAGGCGCACGACGCTGCGGTAGTCGCCGAGGGCGCGGTAGATCTTGCGCGCCGACTCGATCGACTTGACGTCCTCGGGCGAGAGCTTGCCGGGCCGCTGGGGGTTGCGGACGACGCGCTCGATCTTGCCGAAGTGGTTGACGAAGAGCTGGCTCATCTCCGACTGCAGCTCGGCGAGGCGCGCCGGGTCCTTCGTGCGCCCGACGGCCGCCGCCTCCATCTCGAGCATCGTCATGTAGTCGGCCATGCGGCCCTGCTCGCGATAGATGTCCTTGAGGCGCGCCGCCGCGCGGATGTGGCCCGGGTCGCGGTCCACGGCGTTGGCGAGGTCGGCCTCGGCGCCCACGGCGTCGCCCAGCTGGTCGAGCCGCAGCTCGGCGGCCAGGTAGAAGAGCTCCCCCGCCTTCGGCCCGTCGTCGACGGCCTGGGCGCGCGTCTCGTAGAGCGTCACGAGCTTGTCGTGCGCCTCCGCCTGGCGGTAGGCCTTGCGCAGCGCCACGAACGCCTCGGTGTCCGCGGGGTTGCGTTGGAGGGCGGCTTCGTACTCGCGAACCGTGGGCATGGGGGGACCTCTTCCCGTATCGGAGCGCAGTTCGGACGATCCTTAGGGGCCGGTCGAGACCGAGCCCCGAGAGTC
This sequence comes from Polyangia bacterium, assembly GCA_035546175.1. Classification (GTDB taxonomy): domain Bacteria; phylum Myxococcota_A; class Polyangia; order Fen-1088; family Fen-1088; genus DASZFV01. The sequence goes on along the minus strand of DASZWW010000191.1, from coordinate 7,059 downwards.
AAGCGGCCTAAGCCAAGCGAGCTCGAGGAAACGAGGCGCGACCTTAACACGCCGAGGGGCGCGAGGAAAAGCAGCGCCGGCCACGTCAACGCCGCGATTTGGCGGAATATTTAGGCCCCACGGGGGCCCGGGCAAGGCCCCCCTCGTCCGCCGTCGGCGGGGGACGCCGCCGGGGCCTCGTCGTCCCGCGTCGTCCCGCCCCGGGGCGTCGCCGAGCGGCCGGTCACTGGCAGGTGCCGCTGCCGTCGCACGTGGCGCCCGCGGCGCAGTCGGTCGAGTCCGCGCAGGGGGCCGACTTGCACGCGCCGGCGCCGCACGCCCACGGGGCGCAGCTCGACGTCGCGCCCGGGACGCAGGCCCCCGCGCCATTGCACGTCGAGGCGGCGGTGAGCATGGAGGTCGCGGGGTCGCAGGCCGCGGGCCCGCAGGCCGTGCCCATGGCGATGAAGGCGCACGAGCCGCTGCCGTCGCAGGTGCCGTCGGTGCCGCAGGTCGAGGGCGCCATGACGGGGCAGCTCGCGAGCGGGTCGGCGCCGCCCTTCGCCACGGGCTGGCAGCTCCCCGCCTTGTTCGGGACCGCGCACGAGTAGCAGGCGGAGCAGCTCGCGGCGCCGCAGCAGACCTGCTCGACGCAGTGGCCGCTGATGCACTGGGTGCCGTCCGTGCAGGCGCCGCCGTTCTTCGTGAGGTTCGTGCAGGAGCCGTTCGCGCAGGAGTACCCGGTGGCGCAGTCGTCGTCCGTGCCGCAGGTCGTGAGGCAGACCGCGCCCGCGCCGCACGCGTACCCGCCGCAGTCGACCGTCGTCTGCTTGCACGTCCCGGCGCCGTTGCAGAAGCCGAGCGGCGTGAGCATCGCGTTCGAGCACGACGCCGTCCCGCACGAGGTCGTCGCCAGGGCGTTCTTGCACGCGCCCGCGCCGTCGCAGGTGCCGACGAAGCCGCAGGGCGGGCTCGGCGCGCACCGCCCGTGCGGGTCGGCCGCGTCGGAGGGCACCTCGGCGCAGGTCCCCTCGTGCTGCGGGACGTTGCAGGCCTGGCAGGTCCCGCACGAAGGGCTGCCGCAGCACACGCCGTCGACGCAGGTGTCCGTCGAGAGGCAGTCGTCGTCGACGGTGCAGGCCTCGCCGAGGCGGTGCTTGTCGCCGCACTTGTTCTTGGCGAGATCGCATATCGCGGGCGGCGCGCAGTCGCCGTCGCCGAGGCAGGTCGCGCCGCAGCTCGTGCCGTTGCACATGTACGGCGCGCAGGACTGCATGCTCGCGGGCTTGCACACGCCGGCGCCGTCGCAGGCCCGGCCGAGCGTCTGCGTGGACCCGGTCGCGGGGCAGGTCGGTGGCGCGCACGGCGTGCCGGCGGCGTACCGCTCGCAAGCGCCCTTGCCGTCGCAGAACCCCGTCGTGTCGCAGCTGGCGGCGCCGGCGTTGGCGCAGGTGTTCGTCGGATCGGTGCCGCCGGAGGGGACCGGGGTGCAGGTGCCGGCCGTCGCCGCGAGGGCGCACGACAGGCAGGTGCCCGTGCAGGCGGTCTTGCAGCAGACGCTCTGGGCGCAGAAGCCGCTCGCGCACTCGGCGCCGTCGGCGCACGTCGCGCCGGGCGACTTGAGCCCGCACGAGCCGCTGACGCACATCGCGGGCGGCCCGCAGTCGGCGTCGGCGGTGCAGCTCGCCTTGCAGGCCGAGGCGCCGCAGCGGAACGGGAAGCACGAGCTCGCCGCGGGGGTCACGCAGGCCCCCGAGCCGTCGCACGTCGAGCCGGGCGTGAAGGTGGTCGTGTTCGCGGGACAGCTCGGGTCGCCGCAGGGCGTGCCCTGCGCGAACTTCTGGCAGGCGCCCGCGGCGCACATGCCGTTCGTGCCGCACGTCGTGGTGGCCTGCGCGACGCAGGTGTTCGACGGATCGGGCGCGCCGGTCGCGACGTCGCCGCACGTGCCCATCGCGCCGGCCAGCGCGCACGACTTGCACGGGCCCGCGCAGGCGGTCGAGCAGCAGACGCCCTGCGCGCAGAAGCCCGAGCCGCACTCCGCGGCGTTCGAGCAGAACGCGCCGACGGCCTTGGGGCCGCACGAGGTGGCCATGCAGACGTTGGGCGAGACGCACTGGCTGTCGCCCGTGCACCGCTCGAAGCAGCGCGCGCCGTTGCACGCGAAGGGCGCGCAGGGGATGGCGGCGGGCGCCACGCACTGCCCCGTGCTGTTGCACGCCGACGCGGGCGTGTAGACGTTCGAGTCGCAGTGCTCGGCCGCGCAGGCGGTGCCGGCGGCGTACTTGCGGCAGCCGCCCGCGCCGTCGCACACGCCGTCGTTCCCGCAGGTCGCGACGCCCTGATCGACGCAGGTGCCGCGAGGGTCGGCGGCGCCCGAGGGGACGGGCGTGCACTTGCCCATGGCCGACGGCAGCGCGCACGTCCGGCAGGCGCCCTGGCAGGCGTCGCCGCAGCAGATGCCGTCGACGCAGAACGTGCTCGCGCACTCCGAGCCCTTCGTGCAGCTCTGGCCGATGGCCTTGGGGCCGCAGCTGCCCGCGACGCAGGCGTGGCCCGCCTGGCAGTCGGCGTCGGTCGTGCACTTGGTGTCGCACGCGCCGCTCGAGCACTTGAAGGGGGCGCACGGCTGCACGCCCGGCGGGCGGCACACGCCCTTGCCGTTGCACGTGCCGGCCGTGTCGAGGCGATCGCCCGCGCACGAGGGCGCCGCGCAGATCGTCTCGGCGGCGTAGAGCGCGCAGCCGCCGAGCCCGTCGCACGTGCCCGTGTGGCCGCACGAGGTCGCGCCCTCGTTCTTGCAGATGTTGCGCGGATCGGCGGCGCCGGGGTCGGTGGGCCAGCACGTGCCCTCGCGGCCCACCTGGTTGCACGAGCTGCACGCCCCCTGGCAGGCGACGTTGCAGCAGACGCCGTCGGCGCAGAACCCCGACGCGCAGTCGCTGTTCTGCGCGCAGACGGCCGCGCGCGGCTTCGGCCCGCAGCTGCCGTTCACGCACTTGACGCCGCTCACGCAGTCGCCGTCGGCCTTGCACGAGGAGAAGCACTTGTTGGTCGACGGGTCGCAGTCGAACGGCGCGCACACCGTCGAGGGACCGGGCTTGCACCGCCCGCCCGAGTCACAGACGAAGACGCCGGAGACCGTGGCGCCGTCGCACGCGCCCGCCTTGCACACCGACCCCGGCGCGTACCTCCGGCAGGCGCCCGCGCCGTTGCACGCGCCGTCGAGCCCGCAGGTCGAGACGTCCGCCTTCGGGCACACGCTCGCCGCGCGCGGCGGCGAGCCGTTCGGCACGAACGAGCAGGTGCCGGGCGCCGCCGCCGTGTTGCACGCCTTGCAGGTCTCGGCGCAGGCCGTGTTGCAGCAGACGCCGTCGACGCAGAAGCCGCTCGTGCAGTCGCCCCCGCACCCGCACGCCTGCCCGTTCGCCTTCTTCATCCCGCCCGACCCGCTGCACCCCACCTGCCCCGGCCCGTCCGCGCCCGAGTCCGGAGGCGAGCCCTTCTTCCCGCCGCACGCCGCGATCGCCACGAGCGCGACCACGCCGACCCAGGCCTGCGCCCGCTCCATGAGTCCCTTCATCGCTCTCCCAAGCTAACGACCGCCCCGCACCTTATCCCTTCCATCACGCGCGCTTCAACACACGGCGCGTCAGAGCGAGCGCAGCGGAGCGAGGCCAGGCGCCCCGGAGGCGCGGCCTGGCCTCGGCTAATGATAGAGAAAGACGATCTCGACGCGGTTGTTCTTGGCGCGCCCCGAGGCGCTGTGGTTGTCCTCCATCGGCTCGTCGCCGCCCACGCCGCTCGGCATGAGGCGGCGCGCCTCGACGCCGCGGGAGACGAGCGCCGAGTAGACGGCCTGCGCGCGCGCCGCCGAGATGGCCACGAGCTCGCCGGACTTGCCGCGGTTGTCGGTGTGGCCGACGACCTGCACCGGGTAGGTCGGGTACTTGTTGACGAGCTGGGCGAGCCCGTCGAGCACGCTCTCGTGCCCCGGCGCGAGCGTCGTCTGCTTCTTGACGAAGAGGTCGGGGACCGCGACCACGAGGCGCTGCAGGTCGCCGCGCCTTTCGCTGCGCACGGTCACGCCCGGGATGCCCGTCGCGTCGCGCGAGAGGGAGTCGTCGCGCGCCTTGTTCTGGCTCGCCGCCTCGGCCTGCTCGTACTTCGGCTTGGCGAGCTCGGCGGCGTGGTCGGCGTTCTTCTTGGCGACGTCGGCGCTCGCCTGCGCGGGCGCGAAGGCCCCCGACTTGAGCTCCTCCTGCGCCTTGCCGAGCATGTCGCTCGCGGCGCGATACTCGGCGCTCGCGTACTGGGCCGCGTCGACGGTCTCGGCCGTGCGCAGCGAGAGCTGCGCGGCGGCGATCTTCTGCTCGGTGGCGAGCTGCTGCGAGAGCCGCTGCTGCTCGGCCTCGGCCTTCTGCTGCTCGGAGCTCATCTGCGCCGCGAGCCGCTGCTTGTCGGCGTCGGCCGTCTTGCGCGCCTCGAGGTACTTCTGCAGGAGCGTCAGCTTCTCCGTCTCGCTCGCGAGATCCTTCGAGACGCTGGCCAGCTCCTCCTCGGCCGCCGCCTGGTCGGCCGACAGCTTCTCGATCTTCGCCTTGAGCCGGTCCTGCTCGGCGAGCGAGAGGGCGGTCTTGAGCTTGATCTGCGCCATGAGCGCGTCACGGCGCGACTCCTCGAGGTCGTTCGACTGCCACTCGTCGTTGGCCTTCGCGCCGAGCTTGTCCGAGCTCGTGACGAGATCGGGCGACCGCTTCGTGGCGGCCCCGATGTTGGGATCCTTCTTGAGCGCGTCGTAGGCGTCGAGCTCGCGCGGGCGCGGCGGCGTGGCGCAGCCGAGCGCGAGCGTCGCCAGCAGGACGGCGCCGCCGACGGGACCGACCCGCGGGCGCCTCATTTGGAGCCCACCTCGAGGGCCTTCTTCTTGAGCGTCGTGTCGGCGAGGGCCTTGCGCGCCGCCTCCGTCTTCCGTCGCGTCTCCTGCAACGCGGCCTCTCGCTTGTCGGCCTGAGCGCGCAGCTTCGAGGCGCTGATCTTCTGGCGGATGAGCTCGGCCTGCGCGAGCGCGCGATCGAGCACCTCGCGCACCTGATCGTACTCGTGCTTGGCCCGCAGGGCCCAGGCCTCGTCGAGCCAGGCCTTGAGCAGCACGATCTCGTCGCCCGCCGTGTGCAACTCGTCGAGGCGCTCGAGGTCGCTCACGCCCGCGCGCTGGGTCTCGATCTGGCGCTGCAGGTCGTCCTCTTCGCCCGCGCGCGCGCCGCGCGCCATCGAGAGCGTCGCGAAGATCGCGACGAGGGACAGAGCGCAAACCCGTCGTCTAATCCATCGTCTCATTAGGCCGATGACAGTAAGCTTCTGGAAGACCAAGTTCAAGTCCGGCCCGCCGGGTCAGCGTCGGCCTTCGTCGACGGTGGACGCGTGGCGAATGGCCGCAGCGGCCACGGCGCGCGCGCGCGGCTCGCCGGAGAGTTTCTGGAGGGTCCAGTCGATGGCGACCGCGACGGCGAGGCCGGTGACCGTGCCCACGGCGTCCCAGGTCAGATCGCGCCAGGAGGCGTCGCCGTGGCCCGACAGATCCCAGAGCTCCTTGGCGATGCCGAGCGAGAAGGCGAAGCCTCCGCCGACGGCGAGGCGCACGCGCTGATCGTCCGTCACGAGCGCCGTCGCGCCGTAGCCGCCCGCGGCGAGCGCCGCGGAGGCGCCGAAGTGCAGCGCCTTGTCGCGCCCGAGCCACGGATCGGGATCGGCGGCGCGCGCCGGCCTCGGGCCCGCCAGCGCGCAGGCGGCGAAGCCGGCGAGCGAGGCCGCCAGGCGCGCCCTCACCGCACCCACCCCAGCCGCCGCGCCTCGTGGGCGAGCAGCGTGAGCAGCAGCAGGCCCGGCTGCAGGCCGACGGCGTTGCCGAGCATGAACGCGCGGAACGGGACGCCGATCGCGCTGCCCACGACGTTCGCGATGGTGAAGTTGCCGGCGGGCACGAGGCGCGTCAGGGCCATCGTCAGGAACCCGCGCCGCTGCAGGCGCGCCCGCAGCGGCTGAAAGCGCCGCGCCTCGATCCAGCGCGGGCGGTGGCGCGCGACGAGCCGGCCCGCGACCCAGCCGAGCGCGGACGCCACGAGCGCGCCCAGCAGGCTGATGCCGTAGGCGCGCCAGGGGTCGAAGACCAGCGCCGTCGCCGCGACGAGCGGCGTGAGCGGGAACAGGAGGAGGAGCAGGACGACGTACGCCGCGACGGCGAGCGCGGGCGCCGAAGGCGCCGCGGCGATGGTGCGCGCGAGGTGGCCGAGGTACGCACGGTCGAGCAGCCTCGCGAGCGGCGTGAACCTCCAGATCGCGGCGAGGCCGACGGCGACGAGGCCGAGGAGCAGCCAGGATCTCGCCGCGCTCGGCTCCGAGGACGGTGCCTGATCGTCGACTGTGCTCATGCGCGCGGGGCCGCCGCCATGTTAGGCGACGACCCCGACGGGGACAACGTCCGCCGCGAGCGCTACGAGCAGGCCGCGTCGATGCAGGACTGGCCGAGGCCGCAGTCGCCGGCGACCTTGCACATGGGCGCCACCTCGTGGGCCGTCACGCAGACGCCCCCGCGGCAGGTGGGACCCGAGGAGTTCGCGCAGCCGCAGTCCATGTCCACGGCGCAGGTCGTCCGGCACACGGCGTTGACGCACTCCTGGCCCGCGGCGCACTGGGCGGAGGCCGTGCACTGAGGCTTGGGCCCGACGTCGGGCTGGCAGACGGAGTCGAGGCACCGGTCGGCGGCGCCGCACGCGGCGTCGCCCGAGCAGCGCGCGTGGCAGTAGCCGTTGATGCACGTCGCGCCCGACCCGCAGTCGACGTCGTAAAGGCACTGGCCGCCCGCGCCCGACGGCGCCTGGCAGAACCCCTGCGCGCAGACCAGCCCCGTGCCGCAGGTCGCGGACGTCGAGCAGCCGCGCTCGCAAGCCCCGTCCTTGCAGCGCGCGCCGGGGCCGCACTGGTTGTCGAACTGGCAGACCGGCGGGCTCGCCCCGCCGCTGTCGCAGACGCACGCGCCGCCGGTCCCGCCGCCGCCGCTCGCGCCGGCCCCCGCGCCTC
>DASZWW010000190.1:0-3655 GCA_035546175.1 Polyangia bacterium | reverse complement strand
CGGCGCGGACACGGGCCGCGCGCCCGCCGCGCCGCTCTGCCTGGCGACCTGCGCGAGCGACGCCGAGTGCGCGACCGGCCTCGTCTGCCGCCCCCTGCCCGGCTTCGCGAGCGGGTCGTGGGCCAACGTCTGCGTGCCCCGGCTCTACCGCCCCGTCGCCGACTCGTGCCGCGACGCCGAGGGCCACCTCGACGACCACGTCTGCTCGACGGGCCTGTGCGCCGACCTCGGCGCGATCGGCCTGTGCAGCGCGAGCTGCGCCGCGGGCGCCGCCTGCCCGACGGGCACGGCGTGCGCGACCTTCGGCGACGGCCGCGCCTTCTGCCTGCTCACCTGCACCGCGGGCGCCTGCCAGGGCGATCCGCTCCTCGCCTGCGAGACGGGCGCCGGCGGCGGCGCGCTCGGCTTCACGATCTCCCCGCCCGCGCCGACCGCCACCTTCTGCGCGCCGCGCGCGTGCACCTCGCAGGCCGACTGCGCGCCCTCCGGCTCCTGCACGCCGCTCGGCGTCGGCGCCCACTGCGTCGCGAACTGACCTGGCGCTCCCGAGCGCGGCGCGGCCGTCTGGCTCCGGGTATCCTGCTCCTCGATGTCCACGCCCCCGACCCCTTCGCCGTCCGGCCGGCTGTCGATCCCCGTCCCGCACGGGCAGCTCGAGGCGCTCCTCAAGGAGCCCGCCGCGCCCGTGGCCGCCGCCGTGGTCTGCCACCCCCACCCGCTCGGCGGCGGCACCATGAACAACAACGTCGTCTATCGCGCCGCCAAGGCCCTCGTCGACGCCGGCGTGGCCGTGCTGCGCTTCAACTTCCGCGGCGTCGGCGCCTCCACGGGCCGCCACGACGGCGGCGCCGGCGAGGAGGACGACGCCCTGGCGGCCCTCGACGTGCTCGCCCAGCTCCACCCCGACCTGCCGCTCTGGATGGCCGGCTTCTCCTTCGGCGCGCGCGTCGGCCTCACCGTCGGCGCCCGCGACGCGCGCGTCGAGAAGCTCCTCGGCATCGGCCTCGCGCTCAAGATGTTCGACTACTCGTTCCTCGACAGCTCCGCCAAGCCCAAGGCCGTCGTCCAGGCCGCCGACGACGAGTACGGCGCGCGCGACGCCGTCACGGCCGCCTTCGACCGCATGGCCCCCCCCAAGCACCTGGCGATCGTCGATGGCGCCACCCACCTCTTCCCCCAGCACCTCGACCAGCTCGAGCGCGCCGCCGCCGAGGCGACCGCCTGGCTGCTGGCCGCCTGAACGGGCCGCGGCAGGGCCCGCGGAGCGAGCGCGCTCAGTACCCGAGGTGCGACTGCCGCGGCTTGCCCGACTTGTCGGGCACGAACGCCGGCGGGCGGCGATCGCCGCCGACGCGCAGCTCGAGGCCGCGCACGCCGTCGGCGCCGACGGTGAGGCGCTGCTTCGTGGGCTTCGAGGCGCTCTCGTGCCAGGTCTCGACCTCGTACTCGCCGGGCGGGACGCCGCGGATCGTGAAGGCGCCCGAGCCGTCGGCCTGCGCGTACCACGGCGAATCGACGACGTAGACGTAGCCGATCATCGACGAGTGGATGTTGCAGAGCAGCTGCACGGCGCCGGGCTTCTTGAACGTCTGCGCGTACGAGCCGCCCTGCCTGTAGAGGCCGGTGTCGAAGTCGTTCGGCTTGTTGAGCGAAAAAACGTTGTGAAAGATCGCGTCGTCGTTGCGGAAGTCGACCGTGGTCCCGACGGGGACGGCGAGCACGTGGGGCACGAAGGCCTTGCCCCTCTGGCTGATGACCTTGCCCTTGGCGGGCGCGGGGCGCGGCGTGTCGCCGTTCGCGCGGCGGAGCCACACGACGGCGCCGCCCGGGCCGGCCGCGCCGCCGCCCGCCACCGTGCCGCTCACGGCCACGGGCAACAGGCGCTCGCGGTACGCCCGCGGCGACGGCGCCTCGGCGGCGGGACCCGGGGCGGCCGGCGGCGGCGTCCCCGCGGGGGCCTTCTCGCCCGAGCGCTCGCGCGCGGCGACGGCGAGGGGGCGGATCACGCGCTCGATCTCCGGGTCGAGGCCGGGCACGCGCAGGAGCTGCTCCCACTTGGCCGCCGCCGCCGCGAAGTCGCCGGCGTCCCAGGCGAGCTTGCCGCCGGCGAGCAGGTTGAAGATGAGGTACTGCTTCTCGGCGACCGCCTTGACGGCCAGGTCCTGCGCCGTCTTGACGGCCAGCGGCAGCGGCATCTCCTCGCCGAGCCACTCGCCGCTCCTGGCGTGCGCGCGCGCGAGGGGCGCGGAGGCGACGCCCGCGAGGAGCGCGGCGACGAGCGCGTGGCGTGCGGCGCGACGCGGGCGCGGGCGCGGGGCAGACGGTTCGGGGTGTTCACTCATGAGCACGGCTCCTCGTCACCAGCTGTAGACGACCGAGGTCGTGAGGACGTTGTTGGCCACCTGGGGCGCGCCCGCGAGCTCCCGGTTCACGAGGTACTCGCCCTTGACGATGAGCGAGTCCCACAGGTCGATGCGCACGCCGCCCGTGATGCGCTCCACCGTGATGGGCGTGAAGCCCTCGAACCAGGCGTGGCGCTGCTCGTAGCGCGCGTAGGGCGTGATCTTGCGCAGAGGGCCCGCGTCGACCGCGAGCGCGTAGGCGAGCTGTCCGTAGAACCCGCGCCCGTGGAACTCCGACGAGAACATGAACGACCCGCTGTCGTTCGACTTCGGGCCGCCCGAGTCCTCGTCGACGCGGACGTACTCGCCGTTGAGGTAGACGCCGAGGAGCGCGACGCGCAGGTCGGCGCCCACGGCGTGCTGGCGCGCGCCGCGGTCGCTCTGATCGTTGCGCGCGCCGTACATGCCCGAGCCGCCCGCCTTGACCTGCACCTTCGGGAGGTTGAGCTCGTAGCCCACGCGCACCGAACCGACGGGCGCGCCCGTGAGGCTGATGTCGGGCGTCTGCAAGGCGTCGACGAACGTGCCGCTGTTGGTGGCCGCCATGTTGACGCTGAGCGCCGACCAGATCGGCGCGAGCTGCAGGCGATAGAAGAGCTTCGCCCCCACGGACTGTCCCGTCGTGTAGCGCGCGACGAGCGACGGGGTGATGCCGGTGCGGATGTTCGACTGGTTGTCGAGGTACTCGATGCCGAACACCGAGTCGAACTTGCCCACCGCGAGGGCGAGCTCGAGCGAGTCGAAGGGGACGACGCGCCCGAACGCCTGCTCGACGAGGACGTGCGTCGCGTCGGCCCCCGGCTCGGTCGAGAAGCGCGGCAGCGCGACGAGGCGCGTGAAGATCGTGAGCGGCGCCGACGGGGAGACGTACTTGAGGTCGGCGACCACGGCGTTGACGAGGAACGACGGCCGCCCGCCGATGCCCACCGAGTGCGGCAGGAAGCCGTTCGTGAAGAGGCCGTGCGAGTCGGTCGACGCGACGTCGCCGCGCGAGTTCACGGCGGGCGCGAACGTGTCGACGCCGTAGTCCGCGGGGATGCGCGTGTCGCCGGGCGCGAAGCTCGTGCCGTCGCCCTGCGCGTCGGCCCAGCCGACGTCGACGTATCCGTTGATGACGACCGACGACGCCGGGGCCGCGCCCTCCGACGGCGGCGTGTACCCCTCGCTGTCGTTCTCCGGGGGCACCTCCTCGAGCTCGGGCGCGGCGGGAGGCGCGGCGGCCGCCGCGGGCGCGGGCGGCGGCGCGACCGGCG
>DASZWW010000189.1:0-3873 GCA_035546175.1 Polyangia bacterium | reverse complement strand
CGCGGCGTCCACGAACTTCTGCTTGCCCGTGTAGAACGGGTGGCAGTTCGAGCAAATTTCGACGCTGAACGACGGCCTCGTCGAGTAGGTCTCCACCTTGTTCCCGCACGCGCAGGAGATGGTGACCGCCTTGTAGACCGGGTGAATTCCCTTTTTGGACATGATGGCAGACCTTTAGAAGCCGCTCTTTATAAAGGGTGACCGTCGCTTCTGCAAGTCAAGACCTCCACGTTCGACATCCGCGCGGGCTTCAGGCGCTCATCGACTCCAGGAACTCTTGATTATTCGCGGTCTTACCGATCCGCTCGCGCAGGAGCTCCATGGCGTCGAGGGGCGACAGGGGGTGGAGCAGCTGGCGCAGGACCCAGACCCGGTCGAGCGTGGCCTCGGGCAGCAGCAGCTCCTCCTTGCGGGTGCCCGAGCGGTTGACGTCGAGGCAGGGGAAGACGCGCTTCTCCATGAGCTTGCGGTCGAGCTGGATCTCGGCGTTGCCCGTGCCCTTGAACTCCTCGAAGATGACGTCGTCCATCCGCGACCCCGTGTCGACGAGGGCCGTCGCGATGATCGTGAGCGAGCCGCCCTCCTCGATGTTGCGGGCGGCGCCGAAGAAGCGCTTGGGCTTGTGCAGCGCGTTCGAGTCGAGGCCGCCCGAGAGGACCTTGCCCGAGGCGGGCGCGACGGCGTTGTACGCGCGCGCGAGGCGCGTGATCGAGTCGAGCAGGATGACGACGTCCCGGCCGTGCTCGACGAGCCGCTTGGCCTTGTCGAGCACCATCTCGGCGACCTGGACGTGGCGGGCCGCCGGCTCGTCGAAGGTCGAGCTCACGACCTCGCCCGCGACCGACCGGATCATGTCGGTGACCTCCTCGGGGCGCTCGTCGATGAGGAGCACCTGCAGCGCGACCTCGGGGTGGTTCGCGGCGATCGAGCGCGCGATGTCCTGCAGCAGCACGGTCTTGCCCGCGCGCGGCGGCGACACGATGAGGCAGCGCTGGCCCTTGCCGATGGGGCACAGCAGGTCGACGATGCGGGTCGAGAGGTTCTTGGGGTCGTGCTCGAGGACGAGGCGCGCGTTCGGGAAGAGGGGCGTGAGGTCGTCGAACGTCGCGCGCCCGGCGGGCGGCTCGGGCGGCCCGTGGTTCACGGCGTCGACCTTGAGCAGGGCGAAGTAGCGCTCGGACTCCTTGGGCGGGCGGATGGGCCCCGAGACCGTGTCGCCCGTGCGGAGCTCGAAGCGGCGGATCTGGGAGGGCGAGACGTAGATGTCGTCGGGGCCCGGCAGGTAGTTCGACTCCGGGGAGCGCAGGAAGCCGAACCCGTCCGGGAGGGTCTCGAGCACACCCTCCCCGATGACCTCGCCGCGTCCGGCCGCCCCCGCCTGCGCGTTCACGAGGGCGACGATCAGCTCCTGCCGGCGCAGGACGCCGCCGCCATCCACGCGCAGCTCGGCCGCGAGCTCGAGCAGCTCCTTGATCGATTTGCGCTTGAGGTCGACGAGGTTCATTTCGATCCCTCCGGACGCGGCAGGGCCGGCCCGGTCATCGGTTCAGCGAGGCGTCGAGCGGTTGCCAGGGAGAGAAAGGTGCGCGGGCACGCGCCGGTGGGGAGATCAGCGTATGGGGCCTCGAGCGGGCCCGTCAAGGGCTCGCGGCCCACGCCGACATATGGGGTATAGTGCGCGCGAAAGATGACGGAAATCAGCGCGAAGGAAGTCTTCGACCGGCGGTTGCCCCTCTACGCGTACCTCGAGCCCCTGCTCGCGGGGAGGCGCGTCCTCGAGCTCGGCGCGGGCACGGGGGCGGGGGCGGCGCACCTCGCGGCGAGCGGCGCCGCCGCCGTCGTCAGCGTCGACACCGGCGACGAGAACGTCGCGCGCGCGCACGCCGCCCATCGCGCCTCGAACCTCACGTTCCGCAAGGTCGGCGCGCTGCTCGAGGTCGTGCCCGGCGCGCCCTTCGACGTCGTCGTCGCGCCCGAGGCCGAGGAGCTGCTCCGGCGGCCCGAGACCATCCCGGCGCTCGCGCGCATGCTCGCCCCGGGCGGGCGCCTCGTGCTCTTCGCCTCGAGCTCGGACGCTCCGCGCGCGGGCGGGGCGGGGGGCGTCGGGTACTACGAGCTCTCCGACGCGCTCGTGCCGCACTTCTCCTCGGTCCAGATGTTCGGCGTCACGCCCTTCGCGGCCTTCGGCGTCGTCGAGTTCGACGTCGACGGTGAGGGGCTCCGCGTCGACTCCCGCCTCGTCGAGGGGGGCGTCGAGCCGACCGGCGCGTACGTCGCCGTCGCGGGGAGCGAGCGCGCCGCCGATCTCGGGTACGCGCTCGTCCAGGTCCCCTTCGCGCCCATCGAGGCCAGGCTCGCGGCCGCCGCCGCCGCCGAGGACAGGGGCGCGTCGGCGCGGCTCGCCGCGGCGGAGCGCCGGGCCGACGAGATCGAGCGGCGGGGCCGCGCGCGGGTCGACGAGGCCGAGGGGCGCGTCGTCGAGCTGCGCCGCAAGCTCGAGGACGCGGGCGCCGAGGCCGCCTCCGCGCTGCGCGTCGCCCGGGCGCAAGGCGAGGAGATCGAGGAGCTGCGCGGGCGGTTGCGGCGCGCGGCGGAGGACCGCGCGGCGCTCGACGGCGAGCTGGCGAAGCTGCGCCGCGCGCTGGCCGACGCCGACGAGTCCGTGATGACGCTGACCCGGCGCACGGCCGAGGAGATGTCCGCCGTCGCGGCGCGCCTGGCGGCCGGCCTCCACGCGCCCGCCCCCGCGCCTGCGCGCGAGGACGGCCAGCGCCTGCGGCAGGAGGTCTCCGAGGCCGAGGCGCGCGCGAGCGCGGCGGAGCAGCGGCTCGAGGAGGTCGCGGCCGTGGGCCGCGAGCGGCAGGCCGCGCTCGACGACGTGCTCGAGCGCCTTCGGTCGGCCGAGGAGGCGCTCGGCCGCGAGCGGCGCGAGGTCGAGCAGCTGCGCGTCCGGGTGCGCGAGGCGGGCGGGCAGGCGCGCACGCTCGACGAGCGGGAGTCGACCATCGTGCGGCGCGACGAGCGCATCGCCAAGCTCGAGGGCGAGAAGCAGGATCTCGTCTGGCGGCTCGCCGAGCTCGAGGAGAAGCTGCGCCAGACGATCGGGCGGGCGGTCATCTCCGACAATACCGGCCGCACGCAGGCCGACGAGCTCGTCGCCGCCCGCACGGCGCGGGCCCGGGCCGTCGAGGACTTCCACCGCGCGGCGGGGGCGCACGTCGACGAGGCGACGGCCCTGCGGGCGCAGGTCGCCGAGCAGGCGGCGCTCGTGGCCGAGCTCGAGGAGTCGGTGCGCGTCGCCGACGCCGCGGCCGCCGCCGCGGCGGCCGAGGCCGCGACCCTGCGCAAGAACAGCAAGGGCTTCGAGGAGGCCGATCGCGCGCGCCGCACGCGCCTGGCCGAGCTCGAGGGCAAGCTCATCCGGCTCGAGCACGAGAAGAAGCAGGCCGCGGCGGCCGCCTCCCCGGCGGTCGGCGCGGACACGGCGGCCCTCGAGCGCCGCATCGGCGACCTCACGCGCGAGCGCGAGGAGCTCGCGCGCGAGCGCGACGGCGTCCGCGACGACCTGGCGCGCCTCACGGGCGCGGCGGCGCAGAGCGCCGAGGCGCTCGCCAGGACCACCGACGAGCTCCGCCTGTCCCGCGCGCGCGCCGCCGAGCTCGAGGGCGAGCTCGGCCGCCTGCGGGCGAGGGAGCTCGAGGGGCGCGGCGGCGGCAACGGGCACGACGCGGCCGCCGTCGCGACCGCGCGCGAGCTGGCCGCCGTCGAGGCCGGGCTGCGAGACGAGCTCGCCGCCCTCGCGAAGGTGGAGCGCGCGCTCGCCGAGGAGCTCGCGGAGGCGGAGGCGCCGCCGGCGCCGTCCTCGCTCGACGT
>DASZWW010000188.1:0-6311 GCA_035546175.1 Polyangia bacterium | reverse complement strand
AGCGCCGCGGCGCCGCGCAGGCGCTGCGCGAGATCGAGGCCGAGCTCGCGCGCGGGGCGCGCGTCGTCGAGCTCCACGGCGCCACCGGCTCGCTCGGCGCGGCCCTCGCGGCGCGGCTGGCCGCGCGCCCGGGCGCGGGGCCCGTCGTGTGGGTCTCGGCCGACGAGGACGCCGCCGAGTCCCGCCTCGACGACCTGTCGTTCTTCCTGCCGCCCCCGCCGGCGAGCGAGGATCCGCTCGCGCCCCCGGCGGCGCTGCAGCTGCCCGCGCCCGACGCCTCGCCCTACGCCGAGATGCAGCCGGACCGGCGCGCGCTCATGAACCGCATGGCGGCGCTGTTCCGGCTCGCCCGCGGCTTCGCGCCGCGGGTGCTCGTCGCGTCGGCGACCGCCCTCTTCCGGCGCGTCGTGCCGCGCGCGCCCTTCGACGAGCTCAGCTGGACAATCCGCGCCGGGGCGACGATCGACCGCGACGAGACGATCGCCGCGCTGGCGCGCGCCGGCTTCTCTCGCGCGCCCGTCGTCGAGGACCCGGGCACCTTCGCCGTGCGCGGCGCCGTCATCGACGTCTTCCCGCCCGTCTACAAGCACCCCGTGCGCGTCGAGCTCTTCGGGGACGAGGTCGAGGCGCTGCGCCTCTACGACGCGGCGACGCAGCGCACGCTGCGCCCGCTGCCCGAGCTGCACCTGCACCCCGTGCGCGACACGGTCCGCACGGCGGGCGCCGATCCGCGCGCCAAGGTCCTCGCGGCGGCCGACGCCGCGGTGTTCCCGTCCTCGAAGACCCGCCACATCCTCGATCAGATCGACGAGGGCGAGGCCTTCTTCGGCATGGAGGCGCTCGCGCCCGCCTTCCACGCGCGCATGGAGACGGTGTTCGACTACCTGCCGGCGGACGCGCTGCTCGTCGTCGAGGATCCCGAGGCCGTCGTCGAGGCGGCGCGGCGGCACGCGAGCAAGCTGCGCGAGACGGCCCAGTCGAGGCGCGCCGAGCACCGCCTGGCCCTCGACGCGCACGAGTTCGTGCTGCTCGAGGACGAGGCCCGGGCGGCCCTCGAGGCGCGCGCGCGCGTCGAGGTGCGGCCCGTCGAGGTCGTCCGCGTCGGTGACGACGGCTCCGCGCCCCCGCGCGTCCGCCTCGCGTCCGAGCCCAACACGGGCCTGCGCGCGGAGCTGCAGCGGGCGCGCGCCGAGCAGACCGGGGAGCGGCTGCACGCCACGCGCCCCGACGCCGCGGCGGTCGACGTCGGCAAGCCGCTGCGCGACAAGCTGCGCGCCTGGATGTCCGACGGGCAGCGCGTGCGCCTCGTCGCGCCGAACCGCGCCCACGCCGACCGCCTCTCGGGCTTGCTCGCCGCGTGGGGGCTCGAGGCCGAGAGCGCCGGCCGAGGGCACGCCCCGGACGATCTCTTCGAAGCCGGCGCGCCCCTCGCCGTGCTCTCGGGCTCGCTCTCGCGCGGCTTCCGCCTGCCCGCCGACCGGCTCGTCCTCGTCTCCGAGGAGGAGATCTTCGGCCCGCGCGCCCACCGCGAGGCGCGGCTCCCGCCGAAGTCGGCCGCCGGCCCTGGCCTCGGAGACCTCGGCGAGATCGCCGAGGGCGACGCCGTCGTCCACGACGAGCACGGCATCGGGCGCTACCGGGGGCTCAAGAAGCTCACCGTGCGCGGCGTGCCGCAGGACTTCCTGCACCTCGAGTACGACGGCGGCTCGGTCTACGTGCCGGTCTACCGCATCGGCCTGTGCCACCGGTACTCCGGCGGCGAGGTGGACGCCGTACGGCTCGACAAGCTGGGCGGCAAGACGTGGGCCGACAAGCGGCGCCGCGTCTCGGCCGAGGCGCGCAAGGTCGCCGAGGAGCTGCTCCAGCTCTACGCGCAGCGCGCCGCGCTCGAGGGCCACGCCTTCCCGGCGCCCGACGCCACCTTCCGCGAGTTCGAGGAGACCTTCCCCTTCGACGAGACGCCGGACCAGGCGCGCGCCATCGAGACGGTCCTCACCGACATGCAGAACGGCGTGCCCATGGACCGGCTCGTCTGCGGCGACGTCGGCTACGGCAAGACCGAGGTCGCGCTGCGGGCGACGCTGCTGGCCGTGCTGGGCGGCAAGCAGGTGGCCGTGCTCGCGCCCACGACGGTGCTCGCCGAGCAGCACCTCCAGAACTTCGCCGAGCGCTTCGCCGACTTCCCCGTGCGCCTGGCCGGCCTCTCGCGCTTCCGCGGCAAGGCCGAGCAGGCGAAGACCGTCGCGGCGCTCGCCGCGGGCCACGTCGACGTCGTGATCGGCACGCACCGCATCCTGTCGCGCGACGTGCGCTTCAAGGACCTGGGCCTCGTCGTCGTCGACGAGGAGCAGCGCTTCGGCGTGGCCCACAAGGAGCGCCTCAAGGAGCTGCGCACGCAGGTCGACGTCCTCACGCTCACCGCCACCCCCATCCCGCGCACGCTGCAGATGTCGATGGGCGGCCTGCGCGAGATCTCCATCATCGCCACGCCGCCCGCCGACCGCCTTGCGATCCGCACCTTCGTGTGCCGCTTCGACCCGGCGCTGCTCGGCGACGCGCTCGCCAAGGAGCTGGCGCGCGGCGGGCAGATCTTCTACGTCCACAACCGCGTCGAGGACATCGCCAAGGAGGCGGAGAAGCTCCGCGCCCTGGCGCCCCCCGGCACGCGCGTCGCCGTCGGCCACGGCCAGATGCCGGAGGGCGAGCTCG
Organism: Polyangia bacterium; assembly: GCA_035546175.1. Taxonomy (GTDB): domain Bacteria; phylum Myxococcota_A; class Polyangia; order Fen-1088; family Fen-1088; genus DASZFV01. The sequence goes on along the minus strand of DASZWW010000188.1, from coordinate 3,602 downwards.
AGAAGGTCATGGTCGACTTCGTCGACGGCAAGCACGACGTGCTCGTCTGCACGACCATCATCGAGTCCGGCCTGGACATCCCGCGCGCCAACACGATGATCGTGAACCGCGCCGATCGCTTCGGCCTGGCGCAGCTCTATCAGCTGCGCGGGCGCATCGGGCGCTCGCGCGAGCGCGCCTTCTGCTACCTGGTCGTGCCCGACGAGGGCCGCATGACGCCCGAGGCGAAGGCGCGGCTGGCCGTGCTCCAGCGCTTCACCGAGCTCGGCGCCGGCTTCCAGGTCGCGACGCACGACCTCGAGATCCGCGGCGCGGGCGAGCTGCTCGGCGAGCGGCAGCACGGCGCCGTCGCCGCCGTCGGCTTCGAGACGTACGCCAAGATCCTCGAAGAGGCGGTGGCCGAGCTCAAGGGCGAGCCCATCAAGCGCGACCTCGATCCGGAGATCACCGTCGACGTGCCCGCCTTCCTGCCCGACGACTACCTGCCCGACACGGGCCAGCGCCTCGACTTCTACCGCCGGCTCGCCCAGGCGGGCGGCGAGGACGACGTGCGCGCCGTGCTCGAGGAGCTCGTCGACCGGTACGGCCCGCTGCCCGACGAGGCGGTCCTCCTCGGCGAGGTCATGGTCGACAAGACCCTCGTGCGCGACCTCGGCGCGCAGGAGTACGAGCTGTCGGCGGCGCGCCTCGTGCTCACGCTGGGCGAGACGACGCGCCTCGAGCCGGCGAAGGTCCTCAAGCTCGTGCAGAGCAAGGGCAGCCGCTGGAAGCTCTCGCCCGACATGCGCCTCGCCTACGCGTTCACCGACGCCGAGAAGGACGCGCGCCTCCCCGCGGCGCGCGCCCGCCTCGGCGAGCTCGTCAAGCTCCTCGCCTGAGCGCGCGCCCTTTTCATTTCGGGCCCGCGGACCTAAGTTCCGCACATGAGGTGGCAGGACGAGCGCCGCAGCACGAACGTGGAAGACCGACGCGGCTTCCCGGTGCGCGGCGCGGGCGTCGTCGGCGGCGGCGCCATCCTCGTCGCCCTCGTGGCCACGCTCCTCGGCGCGCCGCCCGGCCTCGTGCGCGCCATCCTGGGCGGCGGCGCCGACGACCAGACGACGACGCAGACGACGCCGCCGAGCCCCGCCGACAACGAGCGCGTCGACTTCGTGCGCGCGGTCCTCGGCAGCACCGAGGACGTCTGGACCGCCGTGCTTCCGAAGAGCGGCCGCACCTACGTCCCGCCCAAGCTCGTGCTCTTCTCCGACGCCGTCGAGTCGGCGTGCGGCGTGGCCGGCGCCGCCGTGGGCCCCTTCTACTGCCCGCCCGATCGTCAGGTCTACCTGGACCTCTCGTTCCTCCGGCAGCTCAGCACGCGCTTCGGCGCCCCCGGAGACTTCGCGCAGGCCTACGTCATCGGCCACGAGGTCGGCCACCACGTCCAGAACCTCCTGGGCATCTCGCGGCGCGTCGAGTCGCAGCGCGCCGCCGCCGGCTCGCGCGCCGAGGCCAACCGGCTCTCCGTCGAGACCGAGCTGCAGGCCGACTGCCTGGCGGGCGTCTGGGCCAACCACGCGAACCAGACGCACCACGTCCTCGAGCCGGGCGACGTCGAGAGCGCGCTGCGCGCCGCGAAGGCCATCGGCGACGACACGCTCCAGCGGCAGGCGCAAGGTCAGGTCGTCCCGGACTCGTTCACGCACGGCACGTCCGCGCAGCGGGTGCGCTGGCTGCGCACGGGCCTCGAGCGCGGCCGCGTCGAGGACTGCGACACCTTCGACGCCGAGAGCCTCGGCGCGCTCTGAGCTTCACAAGGAGAGCAGGATCTTCGAGACGTCGTAGAGGACGTCGCCGCGGCGCGGGACGGGGAGCGCCGAGACGTGCGCGCGCAGGGCGGGCGCCGCGGCGACCTCCTCCGCGGCGAGGGCGTTGTAGGCGTAGGCCGCCAGCGTGCGCAGGTTGACGACGTCGTAGAGGTTGTACTCGCAGAACAACCGCAGCGCGGTCCGGTCGCCCCCGCGCCCGCGCCGAAAGAGGCCGCACGCCGCCCAGCCGTCGATCCCCCGCAGGTGCGCCGGCCGCGCGAGCGCCAGCGCGCCGTCGAGCTCGTCCTCGATGGCCTTGAGGCCGCCCTCGTGCCCGAGGCGCGCGAGCGCGTGCCGGAGGTCGACGTGCGCGGCGGGCGGCGTCCAGCCCGGGAACGCCCGACGCAGGATCGGCACGTCGAACGACGAGCCGTTGAACGTCACGAGGAGCTTCCAGCGGCGCGCGAGCGCCGGGAAGCGCTCGAGGTCGCGCCCGGCGAGCAAGAGGCGGGGGCCGTCCCGATCGAGGAAGCCGATGGCCGAGACGCCCTCGCGGCCCCAGACCTCGTCGCCCGTCTCGATGTCGAGGTAGACGGCGTCGTCGCCGAACGCGCCGAGCAGGCGCCAGCTCTCGCCAGCGGGCAGCAGGCGCGCGAGCCGCCCGACGTCGCCGCGCCCGAGGGCGCGCGTGGCCCCCTCGACCGCGCCGGCGAGCGGCGCCGCCCGACGGCCCACGGCGGCGGCGGCCGCGGCGTCGAGATCACGCCACCGCGCGACGCCCGCGCGCCAGAGCCTCCGCTCGCCTGCCGGGCCCACGCCGCGCACGAGCTGGAACGTCGATTCGAGCATACTGAACAGATTATCAGGCAACGCGGCGGCTGGCGAGGAGGTCTCAACAGGCGCGGTGCTAGGCTCCCGACATGTTCACGATCCTCCACCTCGCCGTCCTTGCCCTCACGGTCCTCGCCCTCGAGCGGTTGCTGCCCGACGTTCACGTCAAGAGCATCGGCTCCGCGGTGGTCGTGGCGATCGTCTTCAGCGTGCTGAACTTCTTCCTCGCGTTCTTCATCAAGGTGCTGCTCGTCGTGCCGGCGATCCTCACGCTCGGCCTGCTCTTCCTGATCTTCCCCTTCGTCGTGAACACCATCCTCCTGTGGCTCACCGACAAGGTGCTGCGCTCGTTCAAGATCGAGAGCCTGAGCAGTCTGCTCCTGTCGGCGGGCGCCATCACGGCGGTGAACGCCCTCCTGCACTTCGGCCTGCGGTTCTATGTCGCGGGGCACGCCGGCCACGCGATCTCGCCGGGTCCGATCCGCTGGATCTGACGCCGAAGGCGTGTAATCTCCTCCGCATGCGAACGCCTCCCGCCCCGTTTTCATCGCGCATTTCCTCCGTCGCGGCCGCGCTGCTCCTGTCCGCGCTGGTGGCGCCGGCCTGCAAGAAGGCCTCGGTCAAGCCCACGCAGGACAAGGGGGACCTCTCGCAGGTCGTCGCCCAGGTCGGCGACGAGGTGATCACGGTCGGGGACGTGCAGGAGCGCATCAACAAGCAGTCGCCCTTCATCCGCGCCCGCTACACGGCGCTCGACAAGAAGAAGGAGTTCCTCGACAACCTCGTGCGCTTCGAGGTCATGGCCAGCGAGGCGCAGAAGCGCGGCTACGACAAGGACCCCGAGGTCCAGCGGGTCATGAAGCAGCAGATGATCTCGAAGTTCCTGCAGAAGGACTTCGAGTCGACGATCAAGGTCGAGGACGTGCCCGACGCCGACGTCGAGAAGTACTACAAGGACCACCCCGAGGAGTTCAACAAGAAGGA
>DASZWW010000187.1:0-8973 GCA_035546175.1 Polyangia bacterium | reverse complement strand
GAAGGTCCACAGCCCCAGGCTGATGGACACCGGCATCTTTTCCTTCACCAGCTGCCACACGGCCTTGTGCTGGTCGAAGCTCTCGCCCAGGTCGAAGCGGGCGAACTGGCCCAGCATCTGCACGAAGCGCTCGGTGGGCGGCTTGTCGAAGCCGTAGAGCTTGCGGATCTCGGCGATCTGCTTTTCGTCGATGCCCTGGCGGCCCCGGTAGCCGCCCGCCCCGCCCGCGCCGCCGCCGCCGGCCGTCGCCCCCGTCCCCACGGCCGACGAGGCGCCCGCGCCGTCCGATCACGACGCCGTCGTCGGCCACTTCGGCCTCGAGGTCCGCCGCGTCGACACGTCGCCGTTCCCGCTGGCGCTGCGCATGGACACGGGCTGCCCGGCGGCGCAGACGACCCCCTGCGAGGTCACCCTGGGCGCGCTCTCGGTGAGCTACTGGTCCTCGCGCAACCTCGCGCTCAAGGGCGGCCTCGCCCTCGGCTTCGGCGGCGGGCGCGACGCGGGCAAGGCGCTCGACTCGTACGTCGGCGTCGGCCCCATCGTGGGCATGTCGCTCCTGCTCGGGAACTGGCGGCACCTCGCCGTCGCGGCCAGCCCGGAGGCGAGCCTCGTCTGGTTCTCGCCGGGCCAGGACGGCGACACGACCACCACCCTCGTCACCGTGCGCGGCGCGCTCGAGGGCGAGCTGCACTTCGGCTTCATCGGCGTGCCGGCGCTCTCGCTGGGCCTCGACGCCGGCGTGGCCTTCCGCTTCATCGACTCGGGCACGGCGCGCGTGTGGTCGGTGGGCATCGTGGGCCCGGGGGGCGTCGCGAGCGTGCTCAGCGACCTCTTTGTCCGGTACTATCTGTGACGTGACGCCGCCGCGCCTGCCGCCTCCCGACAGCGACCTCACCGAGCGCCGCGAGCTCCTCGACGAGGCCGGCCTCGCGCGCACGCTGCGCCGGCTCGCGCACGAGATCGTCGAGCGCGCCGCCGCGGCCGGCGGACGCGACGAGCGCGCGCCCCACGCCGAGGGCCCGCTCTACCTCGTGGGCATCCGCACGGGCGGCGCGTACCTGGCGCACCGCCTCGTCGAGCTCGTCGCCGGCGCGGGCGAGCCGCGGCCGCTCCTCGGCGCCGTCGACATCTCGCTCTACCGCGACGACGTCTTCTCCGGCCTGCCCAAGCCAGAGATCGGGCCCACCGAGCTGCCCGAGCCCGTCGACGGCAAGACCATCGTCCTCGTCGACGACGTACTCTTCACGGGCCGCACGATCCGCGCGGCCATGGACGTCCTCGCCGACTACGGCCGGCCGCGCGCGGTCAAGCTGGCGGTGCTCGTCGATCGCGGGCGGCGCGAGCTGCCCATCCAGCCCGACTTCGTGGGCATCTCCGTGCAGACGACGGCGAGCGAGTCGGTGCGCGTCATGCTCAAGGAGCGCGGCGGCGAGCCCGACCGCGTCGTCCTGCGCGAGAGAAAGGCCCGATGAGCGCCTTCCCGCACCGCCACCTCCTCGGCACCGAGGGCCTGGCGCCCGCCGACCTGCTCACGATCCTCGACCTCGGCGAGCGCTTCCTCGAGATCAACGAGCGCCCCATCAAGAAGGTGCCGACGCTGCGGGGCAAGACCGTCGTCAACCTCTTCCTCGAGCCGTCGACGCGGACGCGCACCTCGTTCGAGATCGCGGCCAAGCGCCTCTCGGCCGACGCCGTCAACATCTCGGGCTCGGGCTCCTCGACGGTCAAGGGCGAGACGCTCATCGACACGGCCAAGAACGTCGACGCCATGGCCCCCGACGTCGTCGTGCTCCGCCACGCGCAGGCGGGCGCGGCGGCCATGCTGGCCGGCCGCATCCGCGCCGGGGTCGTCAACGCCGGCGACGGCGCGCACGAGCACCCCACGCAGGCGCTCCTCGACTGCTCGACGATCCGCGCGCACCTGGGCCGCATCGAGGGCCTCGCCGTCGCCATCTGCGGCGACATCCGCCACAGCCGCGTCGCGCGCTCGAACATCTGGGCCCTGCGCGCGCTCGGCGCCGAGGTGCGCGTCGCGGGCCCGCGCACGCTGCTCGCGCCCGGCCTCGAGGCCATGGGCGCCGTCGTGCACGACCGCATCGAGCCCGCGCTCGAGGGCGCCGACGTCGTCATGATGTTGCGCATCCAGAAGGAGCGCATGGGCACGGGCCTCTTCCCGAACACGCGCGAGTACTCCCGCTACTTCGGCCTCAACGAGCGGCGCCTCTCGCTCGCCAAGAAGGACGCCATCGTCATGCACCCCGGCCCCATCAACCGCGGCGTCGAGCTCGACCCCGCCATCGCCGACGGGCCGCGCGCCGTCATCCTCGACCAGGTCTCGCGCGGCGTGGCGATCCGGATGGCCGTCCTCTACCTGCTCGCCGGGGGCGAAGCGGGCGAGTCGTAGCGCCCCGTTTCTCGTTGCTTTTGGCCGCTGGACCACCTATCTAGAGGTCCCGGCACATGGACATTTGTCTGCGAGGTGGCCGGGTCATCGACCCCGCGCGCGGCTTCGACGCGGAGGCCGACGTCCTCCTCGAGGACGGCGTCGTCGCGAAGGTCGGCAGGGGGCTCGAGGCGGGCTCGGCGCGCGTCGTCGACGTGCGCGGCCAGTGGGTCGTGCCGGGGCTCATCGACCTGCACACGCACCTGCGCGAGCCGGGCCAGGAGTACAAGGAAGACATCGCCACGGGCACGCGCGCGGCCGCGGCGGGCGGCTACACGGCCGTGTGCGCCATGCCCAACACCGTGCCGGTCAACGACAACCGCGCGGTGAGCGAGCTCATGGTGCGGCGCGCGGCCGAGGTCGGCGTCGTGCGCGTCTACCCGGTGGGCGCCATCTCGAAGGGGAGCAAGGGCGAGTCGCTCGCCGAGATGGGCGAGCTGCGCGACGCCGGCTGCGTGGCCGTCTCCGACGACGGCCACCCCGTGATGAACGCCGAGCTCATGCGGCGGGCCATGGAGTACGCGCGCACCTTCGGGCTCACGATCGTGCAGCACTGCGAGGACCTGACGCTCTCGGCGGGCGGGGCCATGAACGAGGGCGCCGTCTCGACGCGGGCCGGGATCCGCGCCCAGCCGGCGGCCGCCGAGTCGAGCATGGTGGCGCGCGACATCGAGCTGTGCGCGCTCACGGGCGCGCGCTACCACGTCGCGCACATCAGCAGCGCCGAGTCGGTGCGCCTCGTGCGCGAGGCCAAGCGGCGCGGGCTGCCCGTGACGTGCGAGGTCACGCCGCACCACCTCACGCTCAGCGACGACGCGTGCGCGAGCTACGACACGAACGCGAAGTGCAACCCGCCCCTGCGCGCGCCGAGCGACGTCGAGGCGCTGCGCGCCGCGCTCGTCGAGGGCGTCATCGACGCCGTCGCCACCGACCACGCGCCGCACTCGGCCGTCGAGAAGGACGTCGAGTTCGAGCAGGCCTCGTTCGGGATGATCGGCCTCGAGACGGCCGTGCCGCTGGTCCTCGACCTCGTGCGCTCGGCCGGGCTCTCGCCGGCCGACTTCGTCCGGCGCATGTCGGCCAGCCCGGCGCTCATCTTCGGCCTCCCGGGCGGGACGCTCGGCGAAGGCGCCGTCGCCGACGTGACGGTCATCGACCCCAACGCGGCCTGGACCTGCCTGCCGGCGGGGCTGCGCTCGCGCTCGCGCAACACGCCCTTCGCGGGGCACGCCATGAAAGGTCGCGCGACGCTCACGATCGTGGGCGGTCGGATCGTATATTCGGGGGAGAGCCCGACGTGACCAGCAAAGCCCAATCGACCGCCCCCGAGGTGACCGGATCCCTGCCGCCCGCGCTGCTGGCCATGGAGGACGGGACGATCTACCGCGGCTTCGGCTTCGGCGCCGAGGCGGAGGGCGCGGGGGAGATCGTCTTCAACACGGCCATCACGGGCTACCAGGAGGTCATCACCGACCCCTCGTACCGCGGGCAGCTCGTGACGATGACGGCGCCCGAGATCGGCAACGTCGGCGTCAACCCGGTCGACTTCGAGTCGGCCAGGCCCTGGTGCGCGGGGTTCGTCGTGCGCGACCTGTCGCCGGCCGTCTCGAGCTGGCGCGCCTCGGGCGGCCTGCACGCGCTCCTGCGCGACGCGGGCGTCGCCGGCATCACCGGCATCGACACGCGGGCCGTCACGCGCCGCATCCGCCTCACGGGCGCGCAGCGCGCCGTCATCACCCGGGACGTCCGCGACCCCGCCGGCGCCGTCGCGCGGGCGCGCAAGCACCCGTCGCTCGAGGGCCGCGACCTCGTCAAGGAGGTCACGACCGACCGGACGTACTCGTGGGACGAGACGATCTGGGCGGGCCCGCGGCCGGGCGATCCCGCGGGCAGCCCCTTCGCCGACGCGCCCGAGAAGCGCCACCGCGTCGTCGCCTACGACTTCGGCATGAAGCGCGGCATCCTGCGCCGCCTCCGGTCCTCCGGCTGCGACGTCACGGTCGTCCCCGCGCAGACCTCGGCCAAGGACGTCCTCTCCCTCGGGCCCGACGGCGTCTTCCTCTCGAACGGGCCGGGCGATCCGGCGGCCGTCGAGTACGCCGTCGAGGCGGCGCGCGAGCTCTGCGCGACGAAGCTCCCCATCTTCGGCATCTGCCTCGGGCACCAGATCCTGGGGCTCGCCCTCGGCGGCAAGACGTACAAGCTCAAGTTCGGGCATCACGGCGCCAACCACCCGGTCATGGATCTCGTCACGAGCAAGGTCGAGATCACCTCGCAGAACCACGGCTTCGCCGTGGACGTCGACTCGATGGAGGGGCGCGCCGTCCTCTCGCACGTCAGCCTCAACGACAAGACGGTCGAGGGCATGCGCCACGGCACGCTGCCGATCTTCAGCGTCCAGTACCACCCCGAGGCCTCGCCGGGCCCGAACGACGCCTCGTACCTGTTCGACCGCTTCCGCGCGCTCATGGAAGAGCGCCGCAAGAGCTAGCGTGGCGCGTGGGGAAGGGCAGGAGGGCGGGGCGGGGCGGTCTTCCGCCGCGCGCGCCCCCGCCGGGGCGACCTCGGGCGTCGAGCTCACGATCCACGGCCTCATCGATCGCCTCTCCGAGCGCTACAGCGCGGGCGAGCACAAGCTCGAGGCGATGCGCGCGCGCGAGGAGTACTTCGAGCGGGCGGGCAAGGTCTTCGACGACGACGCCGAGCTCTTCGACGGGCGCATGGCCTCGTTCCTCGAGTGGTACGTGCTCGAGCGGCCGTCGCCGGCCCTGGGCGGCGCGACGCCGGTCGCGCACGCGCTCGCCGACGCGCGCGCCGGCTTCTCGCCGGCCGAGCGCCGCGGGCTCGCCCAGCTCGCGGCGAGCCACCACAGCCTCTTCGAGCTCTACGCCGTCGAGGGCCGCGTCCTCGACGTCGAGGACGTCGTGGGCGGCGCGCGCTTCAAGGTCGTCGAGCGGCGCAAGACGCTGGGCTTCTCGCCCGGCGACCTCTTCGAGGCGCGCGTCGTCTGGGACGGGGACGCGCCCGTGTTCGGCCGCACCTTCCTCTTTCACCCGCCGGACGCGCGCGAGGTGGTCCTCGACTGGGTCGAGGGCGCCGTCGAGCGCGGCCTGGCGCGCGACGAGATCCTCTTCCACCTGTCGCGCAGCCACATCCGCTGGCACCGGCTCGGGCACACGGGCGCGGCGAAGATCTACCGGGGCGATGGCTGAGGCGAAGGCGCCGCCGCGCCTCGGCCGGGCGAAGCGCCTCGTGCTCGGCGCGCTGGGCCTGGGCGCCCTGGGGCTCGCCGCCGGCAACGCCTGGGTCTCGCTCACGACGGCGCGCGACGTCGTGGCGACCGTCGCCGAGGCGCCCCGGCGGCCCGTCGCCATCGTGCTCGGCAACCGGGCCTTCGCCGACGGGTCGCTCTCGCAGGAGCTGGCGGCGCGCGTGCGCCTGGCCCTCGCGCTCTACCAGGCGAAGAAGGTGCAGACGCTCTTCCTCTCGGGCGCCGTCTACCCCGAGCAGTCCTACGACGAGCCGGGCGCGATGGAGGGCTGGCTCGAGCGGCGGGGCGTCCCGCGGGAGGCGATGATCCTCGACCGGGCGGGCTTCCGCACGGCGGCCACGATGGCCGACGCGGCGGCGCGCGGGATCCGGGAGGCGATCGTCTGCACGCAGGGGTACCACCTGCCGCGCGCGCTCTACCTCGCGCGGCACGCGGGCCTCACGGCGACGGGCGTCGCGGCGGAGTCGCCGCCGGCGCGCTTCGTCGTGCGCGCCCACATCTTCGTGCGCGAGACGCTCGCGCGGGCCGAGACGGTCCTCGAGGTCGCCCTGCGGGGCGTGCGCGCCTCCTCGGCCGGCGGGTCAAAGTCTTGACAGACGCCACCGCCGAACGGACAGTCGCACGCATGAAGACTCGCTTGGGCGTGGTGGCGGTCGCGGCGATCGTGCTGCCGGCCGCCGTCGCCCGGGCCGAGCGGCCGCGCATCGCCGTGATGGAGATCGGGAGCCCGAAGGTCACGGCGGACCTCCGCGAGCGCGTGACCCACGCCGTCCACGAGGGCCTGCTCGCCTCGGGCGCCGACGTCGTCGACGGCATGCCCGCCGCGGCCACCGGCCCGGGCGGCGCGCCGTGCGAGGGCAACGGCTGCGTCACGGCCGTGGCCAAGGCGACCGTCTCGGGCTACGTCGTGCGCGGCACGCTCGAGGTCGACGGCCGCACCTACGAGCTGCGCCTCGAGATGCTCGACGGCAAGACGGGCGATCTCATCGACAGCCGCGAGGACCGCTGCGAGATCTGCACCGAGGGAGAGGCCCTGGAGATGGCCGGCGTCTCCGCCTCGGCGCTCAAGGTCCAGGCGTTCAAGAAGAAGACCGCCATGGCCGCGCCGCCCGAGGCCGCGGCGCCGGCGCCCAAGACGGTCCTCGAGGCGACGCCGCCGGGCGCGGCGAACGTCGAGACCTCGTCGCGCGTCGTCTCCGGGCCGCGGGTCACGAGCGAGGAGCACCGCGAGCTCGGCTGGATCGGCGTCGGCGTGGGCGCGATGGCCGGCGTCGTGGGCTGGAAGCTCATCGACCTCGACGGCAAGGGCACCTGCAGCGACGGCCCGAACCAGTGCCCGCACCTCTACGACACGAAGGGCTGGGGCATCGCCACCCTCGTCGGCGGCGCCGCCGCGATCGCCGCCGGCGTCCTCGTGCTCACGGGGAAGTTCTGATGCGCTCCTCTCTCTGGGCAGCGGCGCTGCTCGTCGTCGCGCTCGGGCTCGCGTGCACGAAGGAGAACCCGAGATACTGCGAGACCTGCGTCGACAAGGACAAGAGCAAGGGCCCGCGCGACGCGGGTCCCGACGGCGACGCGTCTCAGAAGGGCGACGCGAGCGACGCCAGCGACGCCGATGACGCGGCCGACGTGGCCGCCGACGGTCCAGCCGACCTCGCCGACGCGCTGATGGATCTCCTCCCGGAGAGGCCGACGTGCTCGTTGATGAGCTGCGCCGAGGCCACTCCCATCTGCGACGTCGACGCGGGGACCTGCGGCCGTTGCACCTCCGGCAGCGAGTGCAAGGCGCGCGACGCGACGAAGCCGGGCTGCGACCCGACCGACGGCAAGTGCTATCCGTGCGCGACGAACGCCGAGTGCGCCGCCGCCGCGCCGATCTGCGACGCCCACCTCTGCCGTCACTGCAAGGCCGACTCGGAGTGCGGAGGGCCGGGCGTCTGCGCCGAGGACGGCACCTGCGCGACGGACGCCCAGATCTTCTACGTCGACTTCAACCCGAGCGGCTGCGCCGGCGCCGACGGCAGCAGCGCCAAGCCCTTCTGCAACCCGTCGGACGCGGTTCCGGGGATCACCGCCGGACGCTCGATCATCGTCATCAGAGGTCCTGCGAGCGGCCAGCTCTCGATCGGGACGGCGGTCGCGCCCGTGACCGTCCTCGGAAGGAAGAACGCGGCTGGGCTGGCCGCCAGCATCCCCCTCGGGGTGTTCACCGGAGTCGCGGTGAGCGCCGGCCACGTCGTCATCCGAGATCTGAGCTTCGCGGGCGGCACGGGGCCCTCGGCGAAGGGCGTCGCCGTGAGCGGCGCCACTTCGTCGGCGACGCTCCGACGCTTGACGATCGAGACGGGGAGCGGGCTGGGCGCTCAGGCCGACACGGGCGCGTCGATCACCGTCGATCAAAGCATCCTCCGCAACAATCAGGTGGGCGGCCTGCTGGTGAACGGCGCGTCCTACACGGTGACCAACACCGTCTTCGACACCAACGGCTACGGCGTCAAGTTCAACCTGCCCAAGACGCCTTCGCTCTTCGTCTCGAACACCATCATCGGCAGCGTGGGCTCGTCGGTCAGCTGCGATCCGGACAACCCGCAGACGCTCACGGGATCGATCATCGTGGGCGTGAACGACTCGTGCACGGTCACGGACTCGCTCACCACGGCGCCGGCCTTCGACGCCTCTCGCTACCACCTCACCGCTCCCGCGCCGTGTCCGATGGGCGATCCCTCGATGGCGCCCGCGTACGACATCGACGGTGACCCGCGGCCCGCCGGTCACGTCGACTGCGGCGCCGATCAGTTCAAGTAGCCGCTACCGGCAGGCCTCGGGCGGGACGGCCGTCGTGGACGAGTGGAGGCACGGCACGCCGCAGCCGAGCCGGCAGCTCGCGTCTCGAGGTTGCTCGACGCCGTCGCAGTCGTAGTCGAAGGAGCCGCAGGCCGACGCGGCCGTGAAGGAGGCGAGCTGGCCCGGGTGGACGCTGGCGTCGACGTCGCAACAGTCCCCGCCCACCGCGACGTAGCCGAAAGGCGGCGGCGAGCCGTCGCAGTCGGAGAGCGGCACCGCGCCGTAGCCGTCGCCGTCCTCGTCGAGGTAGTAGGTCGTGCACGGGGACGAGCCGGGGCTCGGCGTTGCCGCCGCCTCGGGCGCGCCGCCGGCGGCGGCCGCGGCCTGCGCGTCGCCGGCGTCGGCAGCCGCCGTTTCGAGATCGCCGGCGTCGGGCTTCTGCGCGAAGCGGCCCGGGGGAAGGTCGATCCAGTTC
>DASZWW010000186.1:0-2925 GCA_035546175.1 Polyangia bacterium | reverse complement strand
GGCCGGCCTTCGGCTCGACGTCGACCGTGCCGATGAGCAGGTGCGCGCCGCCCCGCAGGACCTCGCGCGTGAGCGAGGGCGCGTAGCTGGCGGCGCGCTCGACGCGCAGGCGCCGGAAGAGCTCGTCCTGGAGCGTGTCGGCGAAGAGCTCCCCGACGACGGAGGCGCGCGCCGACGACGCGGGCGGCAGGAGGCAACCGAACTGCAGCTTCGTCCAGGCCCGCCCGGGCTCGACCGCGGCGATCAGCGCCCGCGGCCGCGTGGTCACGGGCACCGGCGGCGCGGGCGGCGGGGGCGGCGGCGCCGCGTCGGTGGACCAGTCGGAGAGCGTGTCCGCGGCGTCGGCGGCGATCGCGGCGGCGTCGACGTCGCCCACGACGACCAGCACGCCGTTGGCGGGCCGCCTCACGCGGTCGAGCCAGCCGCGCAGCTCGTCGGCCTTCGCGCCGCGCACGCTCGCGGTGCTCACGTCGAGCGCGTAGGGGTGCTGGTCGAGCAGCGTCGCGAGCAGCGAGCGCGAGAGGTGGCCGTCGGGCGTCGCCTCGCGGACGGCCGACCGCTGCAGCCAGGCCTCGCCGCGCGGCGACGGCCCGTCGAGGCGCAACGTCGCGGCCTCGTCCCAGATCAAGTCGAGCGCCGACCGCGCGCTCGACGCGAACATCTCGAAGGTGTCGACGTACGCGTCGGCCTCGACGGCCCCCTTCTGGAGGATCGCCCGCTCGAGCGGATCGCGCGCGACCTTGAAGACGCGCGCCAGCGAGAGGGCCGGCCGCAGCCCCGGGCGCTCGCCCGGCGCCGGATCGGCGTGGAAGCCGAGCAGCATCGTCACGAGGGGCAGCCCTCGCCGCGGCAACACGACGACCGTGAGCCCGTTCGGCAGCCGGGTCGTGCGCGCCTCGCGCGCGCCCGGCGCCTGCGCCGTCTCGAGGACGGCGCGCGCGTCGTGCGGCGCGGGCGCCTCGTCCTCGGCCGGCTCGCCCTCCACGCCGGCGGCGGCCGCGAGCGGCGACAGCTGGGAGCGACCGAGGCCGGCGCCGCCCCCCGGACGGGGCGTCACGAGGACGGAGCGCGCCGGCGGGCCCGCGAGGTCGCGCGAGACGACCACCGCCACCGACTCGAGGGAGGTGTCGATGACGGCCGACACGACGTCCGACACGCCCTGCTCGGGGTCGCCGTGGGCGATGCGGGCCCGCCCGAGCGTGCGCGACTCGAGGCTCTCCATCGTGAACGCCTCGGCGAGCCGCGCGAGCTGCAGATCGAGGTTGGCGCGCCGGCGGTCCTGGCGCATCCAGTCGGCGATGGGCAGCGCCCGCAGCACGTCGAGCACGTCGTGCGCCTCGCCGCGCGCGGCCTCGGGATCGGCCCCGGGCCGCAGGGCCAGGTGGACGAGCAGCGCGCGCACGGCGTTGCTCGAGAACACCTCGAAGCCGCCGGAGCTGACGTCCGTGATGGCGGAGGCCTCGATCTTCCGCGCCAGGAGGCGATCGGCGAGCGCCGCGACCATGCGGAGGGGCACCTCGTCACGCCCGCGCGCGGGCGCCACGGGCCAGGCGAGCCACAGCTCGCGCTCCCGCACGTCCCCCACGGTAGCGACGATCTCGGGCCGCACCGGCGCGCCGGCGGGCGGCGCGAGCGGGTGGCGCGCGGGCGGACGGCGCTCGCCCGCGGCGCCCGCCAGGCTGCCCGGGAGCGCCGCCAGGAAGCCCCGATCCCACTCGGGCCCGAGCGCGCCCGACAGGACGAGCGTCATGCGTTCGGGGCGGTAGTGCGCGGCGATGAACCCGCGCACGTCGTCGAGGGTGATGGCCCCGATGGCGGCCCGCAGGTCGGCCGGATCGGCCAGGAGCGCCCGCCCCGCGAGCCCGTTGAGGACGAGGCGCGGGCCCAGCCCCCGCGCGTCCGCGCGCAGCGAGACCTCCTCGTCGACGATGCGGCGCTCCTTCTCGAGCCGCGCCTCGTCGAGGCCGTGGCCGGGATCGGCGGCGCGGTCGACGAAGGCGGCCACGAGCTCGTCGAGGGCGGCGCGCGGGGCGAAGGCGAAGGCCGTCGTCAGATCGACCTCGGTCTTGGCGTTCTCGGTCGCGCCGAGCTCGACGAGGCGGCGCCAGGTCGACAGGCCCGTCGCGTCCGGCGTCGAGTAGATCAGGTGCTCGACGAGGTGCGCGAGCCCCGGCCGCGCCGGCGGATCGTCGGCGAAGCCGGCGTCGATGACCCAGGCCAGGCCCACGAGCTTCGCGCCGTCGTCCTGCTCGACGACGATCCGCAGCCCGCTCGGCATCGTGTACGTGCGCACCGGGAACGTGTGCGCGACCTGCGGCTCGCCCGTCGTCGCCAGGCACGACGCGCACCCGAGCGCCCACAACGCCAGTCGCGCCCGCGCCCGGATCACGGACGCATCGTACACCGCGCGCCGGCGCGGGGGGCGGCGTTCACATCCGCTTGTTGGCGAGGGCCAGGCCGCTCTTGGCGCTGGCGTTCCCGGGGTCGAGCTTGAGCGCGTCCTCGTAGGCCTTGGCGGCTTCCTTGAAGTGGTTGAGGCGGAAGTTGGCGTCGCCCTGGAGGACGCGCGCGCGCACGCCGCCGCCGCTCCCCGCGGCGAGCTGCGCCGACTTCACGGCCTCGACGTACTTCTTCTCCTGGAAGGAGATCTCGGCGAGGCCGACGAGGGCCGGGCCCCGCTCGCGCCTCGACTGGGCGACCTTCTGGAAGAGGCCGCGCGCCTCGGAGAACTTCTCGAGGTGCAGGAGCCGCTCGCCCTCCTTGAGCATCTTCTTGCTGTCGGCGGGCGACGGGCCCGCCGGGGCGCGCCGGCCCGCGCCGTGGCCCTGGGGCGCCTCCTTCTCGGCGTCGGCCTCGGTGTCCGCGTCGTCCTCCGCCCGGGCGGCCGCGGGCTCCGGCGGCGCGGGCGGCGGGGCGACGACGGGC
>DASZWW010000185.1:0-5188 GCA_035546175.1 Polyangia bacterium | reverse complement strand
GGCGCCCGTGGCGCCGGCGACGCCGGTGTGGCCCGCCGAGCCCGTCTGGCTCGTCGCGCCCGCGGCGCCCGTGCCCGGGTGGGCGGGGTTGCTGGAGCCGCAGCCCGCGCCGGAGACGACGCCGAGGACGGCGACGGACAGGAACATTCGGAAGGGGAGCTGGCGCGTCATGGGGGACACCTCGCCTTGACGGTCGCGCGCCTGCACGTGCAGCGCAACCCCCCGGCCGTGCAACAGCGCGGGACCCAGGCTCACGGCGCGTGCCCGAGCTCGGCGTGGTGCTTGATCGTCCGGAGTTGCTTGCGCTCCATGACCTCGTGCGCCGCCTTGAGCACCGGCACGAGCAGCGACATGCGTGCGCTGGGCGCATAGGCAGCCCGATAGCGCGTCACGAGCCTCGTGCCGTTCGGGCCGAGCGGCTCCAGCACGAAGGCCCACGTCCCGGCCCACTGGGCCGCGAGGCCGCGCAGGACGAGCGCGCGCTCAGGTACGATGCGAATGACCTCGAAGCCCTCCTTGCCGACGGGCCGCGCCGGCAGGACGTCGCCGACACGGAGGTGCTGGAGCTCGGGCACGATGCGCTCGGCGCTGCGCACACCCGCGTTGTCGAGGATGTCCCAGCTGTACCAGCCCGCGCGCTGGCAGCCCATCTGGACGAGCCACGGCCACACGTCGCGCGGCGGCGCGGCGATGGCGACGGCGTGCGTGAGCTGCGTCCGCGCGTCGGTGAGCACGTCGTCGCCCTCGAGGCGCCACGCGCGCTCGGCCTCGGCCACGAGCCCGCCGAGGAGCGCCGAGCGAATGAGGCGGATGCCGGGCGAGAGGAACGCCCAGTAGCGGCGGAACTTGCGCCGCGCGTTGGCATCCGTGGCGACGGCGCGCGTCTCGGTCCGGAAGACCGAGCTCCCGTCCGGACCATCGACGGCCCCGAGCGTCCAGGCGATCTTCACGTGGCCTGGCTCGCGGAAGGCGGCGAACTCCCCGGGGCGCAACGCGCGGAAGACCGGGTTGGGCTCCCAGGGCTTCGTCGCAGCGCCCAGGACGATCTCGCGTCCCGCCCGGTCGGAGAGGACGCCCCAGCCCATCGATTTGGTCTTCTCGAGGAGCCCGCGCGGGCGCGCGGCGTCGTCGGGTGCGCTTCGCAGTACGCGCGCGCGCGCGGCGAAGATCGCGCGGACGAGCCTTGGGCCTTCCAGATCGAGCTTCTTGGCGGCTTCGAGCGCGACGGCGGCGGGAGCGGCGACCGTGACCTCGTGCCGCTCGACGACGTCGTAGATGGGCATGAAGGCGTCGAGCGCGGTGTCGGGCCCGCCGCCCCGCGGGCGACCGTAACGAAACCAGCCGACGGCGGCGACCACCGCGTACCCGCCAGCGGCCAGCGCCGGGACGCCGACGAGGCAAAGAACGAGTGTGCTCATGTCTCTTCGATCAGCATCCAGCATCCCCCGTGCCAGCACGGGGCCGCGGGGCGCGTGCCGCGCCCCTCTGACGAGCGCGCACCCGGGCGCGGCCGCGCAATTGGTGCGCGAGGAACACGCTGGTCGGCATCTCCCGCCGCCGGCCCCTCACATCGCGGGCGACGTGTCGCAGAGGCTCGCGCAGTCGGAGGACGAGGCGGCGAACTCGTTGAGGCACTGGCAGTCGTCGTTGATGCAGGACTGCCCCGGGATGATCTGCTCGGCGAGGCACTGGGCGCAGATGCGTCCCTTCGCGGCGACGGCGTTCCGGCAGCCGGACAGGCAGTCGGCGGAGGACGCCGGCGGGCAGGCGAACGGCTTCGGCGACTGCATGTAGAACCCGCAGTCGAGCTCGCACAGCGCCTCGAGGTCGGGATCGGGCGGCGCGGCGCCGGCGTCGTCGCACGCGGCCGCGCAGTCCGACAGCTTGCCGGGTCCGCCCACGTCGCAGTAGCTGTCGCCGCCGATCGTGAAGCCGGAGATCGCCTTCGCCTGGCCCGCGCCGAGCACGCAGCCCGCGCACGCCGCGGAGAGGCCCTGCGTGCTCGCGCGGCAGCTCGCCAGGCAGAACTCGGCGTGCTTGGCCGTGCAGATCGTCTCGCCCGCGGGCAGCGCGCAGAGAGACGCGCACGCCGCCTCGTGTTCGCCCGCCGGGACGCTCGGGATGACGACCGCGGCGCCCGTCGAGCCGCCCGCGGCGCCGCCGCCCGCGCCCGTCGCGCCGCCGCCTCCTCCTCCGCACGCGGCGGCGACGCACACCCACCCCACGAGCGCTCCCCGCGAGCCCACCGACGTCCGCACGCGCGCATCATAACAGGGACGGAGGGCCGACCGCTCCGCGGTTGACCTCGGCATCCTCCGTCGCTACGTTGCCCCGCGCATCCCATGCTGGCCGCGGCGCGCACCCTCGTCTGGTTCCTGCTCATGACAATGACGACATCCGTCGCTCTCGCGGGGGAGCGCAAGGACATCCCCGACAAGTACAGGTGGAACCTCGCCGATCTGTTCCCGACGGAGGCGGCGTGGACGAAGGCGAAGGAGGCGTTCGCGGCGCGGCTGCCGGAGCTCGCCAAGCACAAGGGCCGCCTCGGCAAGGGGCCGCAGGAGCTGCTCGCGACGCTGCGCCTCATGTTCGACCTCGACCTCGAGCTGTCGCGGCTCTCGGTCTACGCCGCGAGCCTCTCCGACGAGGACGTGCGCGCCGCGCGCCCGCGCGAGATGAAGCAGTCGGCCGAGGAGCTGGCGACGGCCTTCTCGGCGGCGTGCTCGTGGGTGCGCCCCGAGATCCTCGCCCTCGAGCCCGCCAAGGTGCGCAGGTGGCTCGCGGGCGAGCCGAAGCTCGCGCCCTATCGCATGTACCTCGAGGAGACGCTGCGGCGGAAGCCGCACACGCTCTCCGCGGCCGAGGAGCACGTCGCGGCCGAGGCGGGCGAGCTCGAGCGCGCGGGCGGCGAGGTTCACGGCGTGCTCGCCAACGCCGACCTGCCGTACCCGACGGTGAAGCTCTCGACGGGCGAGTCGGTGCGCCTCGACGCGCAAGGGTACTCGCTCCACCGCCAGGACCGGGCGCGCGCCGATCGCGACAAGGTGTTCGCGGCGTTCTTCGGCGCGCTCGCGACCTACGAGCGCACGATGGGCGCGACGCTCGCCGCGGCCGTCAAGGCGCACCTCTTCGAGAAGCGCGTCCGCCACTTCGACTCGGCGCTCGAGGCGGCGCTCTTCAACGACAACATCCCGCCGGTCGTCTACAAGCAGCTGCTCGCCGACGTCCACCGCAGCCTGCCCACGCTGCACCGCTACCTCGCCCTCCGCAAGCGCATGCTCGGCGTCGACACCCTCCGCTACCAGGACCTCTACGTGCCGCTCGTGGCGAGCGTCGACCTGCGCTTCGGCCCCGACGAGGCGCGCGCCATCACGCTCGAAGCGCTCGCGCCGCTCGGCAAGGACTACACGGAGGCGCTGCGCAAGGGCTTCGAGAGCCGCTGGACCGACTACCTGCCCTCGACGGGGAAGCGCTCGGGCGCCTACTCGACGGGCGTCTACGGCGTGCACCCGTACCAGCTCCTCAACTTCAACGGGCGCTACGAGGACCTGACGACGCTGGCCCACGAGTCGGGCCACTCGATGCACACGTTCCTCTCGTACGGCGCGCAGCCGTACCCGACCGCCGACTACCCGATCTTCGTCGCCGAGGTGGCCTCGACCTTCAACGAGAACCTCTTGATCCACTACATGCTGGATCACGCCAAGGACGACGCGACGAAGCTGTTCCTGCTCGGCACGCTGCTCGACGGCCTGCGCACGACGCTGTTCCGCCAGACGCAGTTCGCGGAGTTCGAGCTGGCGTTCCACGAGCAGGCCGAGCGCGGCGAGCCGCTCACGGGCGAGAACCTCTCGAAGCTCTACCTGAAGATCGCGCGCGACTACTACGGGCACGACAAGAAGGTCTGTCAGGTCGACGACCTCCTCGCCGTCGAGTGGGCCTACGTGCCGCACTTCTATTACGACTTCTACGTCTACCAGTACGCGACGAGCATGGTCGCCTCGACGTCCCTCGCGCGCGCCGTGCGCGAGGAGGCCAGGACGGCCGGGGCGTCGGGCAAGACCCCGCGCCGCGACGCCTACCTCAAGATGCTCTCCTCGGGCAGCTCGAAGTACGCGATCGAGCTGCTCAAGGACGCGGGCGTCGACATGACGACCTCGGCGCCCTTCGAGGCGGCCATCGCCGAGATGAACGCGACGATGGACGAGATGGAGCGCATCCTCGACCGGCAGGCCAAGCCCGCGCCCAGGCGCTGACGAGCCTCAGGGCGCGGGCGGCGGCGCGTCGCAGGGGGCGTTGCGGAAGGTGCCGTCGGGCTGCGGCTCCTCGCGGAAGCAGGCGAGGCTGCAGCGGTCCGGGCCGAAGTAGTCGTACTGCATGAGGTAGACGCCGTCGCGCCGCGGGCCGAGGCCGGCGACGCGCTCGCACGCGCCGTCGTTGACGCGCGTGGCGACCTGCCGCGCCACCATGCGCGTGCACGTCTGGCTGATGCCGTTGATCATGCCGCACGGGTACGTCTCGCTCACCATCCGGGTCACGTAGGCGACGTGATAGAAGGCCGTGCTCACGGTGAAGCGCGTGCTCTCGAGGCGGACGGGGAGGGCGCGCGCGACCTCGCCCGGGATGGCCAGCGGGTTCGGCACGTCGGCGGCGTGGTCGTTGATGAGCACCGCCTGCGAGAGCTGCGGGCCCGAGGCCACGTGATAGACGACGCGCGCCTTGATCGTCGCGTGCGGCTCCGACAGCGAGGGCGGCTCGTAGCGCGGGTGGCATCCGGCCGCCGCGAGGGCGAGCCCGAGCACGGCGGCGGGTCGGAGCCTCACGGAGGGCACTGCGCCACGCACTGCGACGTCCAGCTCGAGCAGCTCTGCAGCGCCGGGCCCGTCGAGGCCTGCGCGATGCACGAGGAGTTGTTGGTCTCGCAGAAGTCGAGGCACTGCAGGCGCTGCGCGCTCGGGCCGCACCCCAGCGCCCCCACGACGGCGAAGGCGGCGAGCCAGAGCCCGGATCGAGGCGGCATCCGATCGAGGTATCACGAAGCGGGCCGGGGATCGAGGTGCGGCGTTCCGCCGCGCCAGGGCCGCGGATCGGTGATCGGTCCGCGCGCCGGCAGGCAACTAGACGACATGACGAGTTTCGAGCGCGCGTGGGCCGTGGCCTGGGCTTCGGCGTGCCTGGCCGCCTGCGG
>DASZWW010000184.1:0-3374 GCA_035546175.1 Polyangia bacterium | reverse complement strand
GCCTTGCGTGCCCAGGGGCCCGCGCGATTGCACCTCGGCCAACGACAACGACTGCAACGGCCACCCGGACGACACGGAGACGACCTATTGCAAGTGCTCGGCGAGCGCCTCTCCGATGACCTGCACGACGGGGTTGAGCGGCATCTGCGCGGCAGGCCAGCAGACCTGCGTCGTCTCCGCCGACAAGACGACCAGCGCCTGGAGCGCCTGCGCGCAGCTCAGGCCGAAGGGCACCGAGACGTGCGCCAACCCGAACACGGACGACGACTGCAACGGCGTCGTCGACGACGTCCCGAGCGTCGCGTGCGACGTCGCGACCGGCCTCGGCGCCTGCAAGGGCAATGGCCACACCGGCTGCAACGGCACGACGCAGACCTGCACGCCGTCCACCCCCGCCATCGGCGACACCACCTCCACCGCCTGGCACGTCAACGCCGCGCCCAACGGGAGCTATGACTGGAACTGCGACGGCGTCGTGACCAAGCAGTACCCGGACACGGCCCCGCCGGTTCCCACCTGCACGGCCCCGGACCCCACCACCTGCGCCGCCGTGCCCTCGGTCCAGTACGCGCTGAACCCGTTCGCGTGCGGCGATCTCGGCGACATCGGTAGCTACTCCTGCTACTGGCTGACGGCGGCGAACATGTGCGAAAACAAATCCGGACAGTCCACGGGCTTCCAGCAGGGCTGTCGCTAGAGCTCCGCGCATGATCGGCGAGATCGTCGGCAACTACCGCATCCTCAAGCTCATCGGCGAAGGCGGCATGGGCGTCGTCTACCTCGCCGAGCACCCGGGCATGGGGCGCCGTGCCGCCGTCAAGGTGCTGCACGCCGGGCTCGCGCACAACCAGGAGATCGCCACCCGCTTCTTCAACGAGGCGCGCGCCGCGAACTCCGTGCGGCACCCGGGCATCGTCGAGGTCTTCGATCTCGGCGCGCTGCCGTCGGGCGCGACGTACATCATCATGGAGTTCCTCGAGGGCGAGAGCCTCGCCTCGCGGATCCGCCGCGCCGGGCCGCTCCCCATCGCCGAGGCCGTGGACATCGCCGCTCAGACGGCCGAGGTGCTGGCCGCCGCTCACGCCAAGGGCATCGTCCACCGCGACCTCAAGCCCGACAACCTCTTCCTCGTGCCCGATCCGCGCGCGCCGGGCCGCGAGCTCGTCAAGGTGCTCGACTTCGGCATCGCGAAGCTCAACCTCCAGTCGTCGGGCTCGGGCGGCGTGCGCACGCGGACCGGCGCCGTCATGGGCACGCCGCTCTACATGTCGCCCGAGCAGTGCCGCGGGACGCGCGAGGTCGACCTGCGCACCGACGTCTACGCGCTCGGCATCATCCTCTACGAGCTCGTGTGCGGCCGGCCGCCCTTTCTCTCCGAGGGACAGGGCGAGCTCATCCACATGCACATCGCCGTCGCGCCGGAGCCGCCCCGGAAGCTCAACCCCAGCCTCTCGCCGGCGCTCGAGCGCGTGATCCTCGCGGCGCTCGAGAAGGATCCGGCCGCCCGCACGCAGACGATGGGCGATCTCCTGCGCGCGCTGCGCGCGGCCGCGGCGGCGCCGGCAGGCAAGGCGCTGCCCACGGCGCCGAACCGCTCGGCGGCGGCGGTGCCCTTGGCCCAGACGACGTTCAGCGCGACGGCGAGCGCCTACGACGTGGAGGCGCCGCGGCGCCGGTCCGCGCGCTGGCCCCTCTTCGCGCTGGTGGGCGCGGCCGCCCTGGGCGGCGCCGCGTTCGCGCTGCGATCGTCAGGCCTCTCTTCGAGCGCCGCGCCTCCGCCCGCGCCCGCCGCCACGACGGTCACCCCGGCCGCGCCGCCGCCCGCGCCTGCGCCGCCGCCGCCCGCCAAGATCGTCGTCAGCATCGCCTCTCAGCCCGCGGGGGCGCGCGTCGTGCGCGAGCGCGACGGCGCCGACATCGGCGTGACGCCGTTCAAGGAGTCCTGGCCCGCCGCGGCCGGCGTCGAGAAGATGCGCCTCGAGCTCGACGGCTACCGTCCGCAGCCGCTCGTCGTCCCCCTCGATCGAGGCGTGGCGCTCGAGCTCGCGCTCACCAAGCTCGAGCGCGAGCCCGCGAAGAGAGCGAGAGGGCCGGCGAAGGCGCCGGCGAAGGCGCCGCCCCCGCGGGCGCCGCGGCCCGAGGCGCCCGCGCGGCCGAGCGAGCCCGTGCCCCTGTGAAGCGCGCCACGCGGTCCCGAAGCGCCGTACGCTCGCAGCGCGGGCGCGGCGGCGGCCATGCACGCGCCGAGCGCCCGCGCTAAAGTCGCGCCCGATGTCGGGTGAGCGCGTAAACACGATCCCGGGGCGGCGAGTCGCCTTGGCCCTCGCCGCGATGGCCTGCCTCATCGTCGTCGCCCGCCTCCGCACGCTCCACGAGCCGCTCGAGCCCGACCTGGTGACCTACGCGACCATCGGGCACGAGATGGCGAACGGCAAGCGCCTCTACAGCGACATCTGGGACGTCAAGCCGCCGGGCCTCTACGTGACGTACATGCTGGGCGAGCTCGTCGCGGGGCACGGGGACCGCCAGGTCTGGGTCCTCGGCGTCTTCGCCGCGCTGGCGACGCTCGCCGGCGTCTACGCGGCGGGCGCGGCGCTCGGGCGCGGGGCGGGGCTCCTCGCGGCCGCCTTCTGGACGGCGCTCCAGGGCGTGCTCGTCATCCAGGCCAATCAGCCCAACGCCGAGGTCTTCATCGACGCGGCCTGGGTGGCCGCCTTCGCGGCGCTGGTGCGGCATCCCGGCGGCCGGCCGGCGTGGCTGCGCGCGCTCGCGGTGGGCGCGCTGCTGGGCGTCGGCTCGACCTACAAGCCGATCGTCGTGCTCCTGGCGCTCGTCCTCGCGCTCGCGCATTGTGTCGCGCCGCCGCCCGGGCTCTCCCGTCGAGACGCGCTCCTCGAGGTGGCGGTCATGACCGTCGGGGCGGCCGCCGTGTGGGGCCTGGTCTTCGGCTACGCCGCCGCCACCGGACAGGTGGACATCTACTGGGCCACGAACGTCTCGGAGAACCGGCACCGGAGCGCCGGCCTGCTCTTCAACCTCTACCGGTACGTGCGCGAGCTCCGCGTCGCGCCGCGCGCGCTGCTCTTCCTCGGGCCGGCGCTGCTGCTCGTGGCCGCGGGGATGGTCGTCGGCCTGCGCCGCGGACCGCGCCGGGAGTGGATCCTCTTCCTCGCGCTGCAGGCCGGCGTGCACCTCATGATCCTCTCGCAAGGCCGGGCCTTCCACGTGCACTCGTACCAGATGTGGCTGCCCGCGCTGGCCATCGGCGCCGCCTGGGCCGCGGCGACGCTGCGCGCGGATCCCGAGCTGCGCGCGGGCGGAGCCGCCCGGCGCCACGCCGGCGCCGCGGCCGCGGCGCTCGCGCTCGCCGTCGT
>DASZWW010000183.1:0-1635 GCA_035546175.1 Polyangia bacterium | reverse complement strand
GGAGGCGGCGCTGCGGGCGGCGCAGCGCGACGCGGCCGAGGCCGAGACGCGGGCCGGGCGGGCGACGCGCCGCCGCGAGGCGCTCGAAAAATGACCTGCGCCGCCGGACCGGCGGTAATGCGCGGCGAGGCCGTGCGTCTGCAGGGACAGGAGCGCCGAGGCGCTCGAAAGGAGAGCCCATGACGACCAAAGAGCCCGAGGAGACCTGCCCCTGCGACCCGTGCGACTGCCCGGGTTGTCCCTGCGGCGGCTGACCCGACGCCCCGCCCGCGGCGGCCGCGCGGGCGGGATGTCCCATGCTCACGGAGAACCAACCCATGTCTTCCCCCTGCGCGCACCACCCGGCGAGCGCCCAGGCGGCCGGGCTCTCACCCGCCGCCGTCGCGATCCTCGTCGCCAACCACGCCCGCTTCCTGGGGTTCCTCGAGCGGCGCGTCGGCAACCGCGACGCGGCCGAGGAGATCCTGCAGGAGGCGTTCGTGCGGGGCCTCTCGCGCGGCGACGCCGGCCGCCTGCGCGAAGACGAGTCGGCCGTGGCCTGGTTCTACCGCCTGCTGCGCAACGCGCTCGTCGACCGCGCCCGGCGCGCCTCTGCCGAGCGGCGCGGCCTCGCCCGCCTCGCGACCCTCGGCGACGCGCCGCCCGCGCCCGAGCCCGAGCGCGATCCCGAGCTCGTCGCCGTCATCTGCGCGTGCATCGGCAGCTTGATCGAGACGCTCGAGCCCGCGCACCAGCGCGCGCTGCGCGAGGTCGAGCTCGGCTCGACGAGCGTGCGCGACTTCGCGGCGCGCGAGGGCATTACGCCCGGCCACGCGGCCGTGCGCCTCTTCCGCGCGCGCCAGGCGCTGCGCCGGCGCGCGGAGCAGAGCTGTGGCACCTGCGCGGCGCACGGCTGCTACGAGTGCGAGTGCCGGGGCGAGCCGCACCCCGGCCACCCCGCCGCGGCCCGCTGAGGCGACGCCGCTACTGCAGCTTGCCGACGACGGGCGTCGGGCCCGGGTACTGGAAGGGCACGTCGACGCACACCTGCGACCCGCTCGCGACGCAGTTCGCCTGGAAGCCCGCGTCGGGGTTGTCGAGCTTGCCCGGCGTCGCGCACATGCGCGCCATGTACATGCCCGGGGGAGCCTTGTTCTTCTGGTAGCAGCCGACGTTCATCCCGCAAGTCGACATCGTGAAGAACGAGCCGTCCCAGTCCATCGACGCGCCGGTGAACATCGTGCCGTGCGACGCGATGCAGGCGATGGCCGGGCAAGGGTTGTACTGGCACGTTCCGCCGCACGTCACCGAGCAGAGCGGCTGGCTCGGGCTGAGGGGCTGCCCCGCCGCGGTGAAGATCTGGAAGTGGGTGGGGCCCGTGCAGCCCATCGTCTGATCGCAGTACGGGCGGTCCGCGGGGACGTCGAGCTTCAGGGTGATCGTCGTCGAGGTCATGCACGCGCCCTGGTACGCCACCATGACGCCGGCGCAGCTCGCCTCGCACTCGTTGCCGTACGTCTTGTCGTCGGTGCCGCACACGGGGGCGTAGATCGCCGAGCAGACGCAGCCGCCGCCCGTGCCCGCGCCGCCCGAGCCGGCCGCGCCCGTGCCCGCGTGGCCGCCCGCGCCGGCGTGGCCGCCGCCTTGACCGCCCCC
>DASZWW010000182.1:0-4002 GCA_035546175.1 Polyangia bacterium | reverse complement strand
CTCGCGACGCAGCTCGCGGCGCTGCAGCGCGCCCTCCTCGAGGAGGCGCCCCGTGGCTGACGCGCGCCGCGCGGGTCCAGACGTCCTCGACGTCGGGCGGGCGCTGGCGCGGCTCGAGCGCGCGGCGCCGCGCCGCGAGGCCGGGCGCGTCGTCGAGGTCACGGGCCTGGTCGTGCGGGCCATCGTGCCGGGCATCCGCGTGGGCGAGCTCTGCTGGATCGAGCCGCCGGGCGGCGGCGACGCCGCCGCGGGCGCCCGCGTGCAGGCCGAGGTCGTCGGCTTCCGTGGGGACGAGGCCGTCCTCATGCCGCTCGGCGAGCTCGCCGGCGTCGGGCCCGACGCCGCCGTGACGACGACCGGCCGCCCGCTCACGATCGGCGTCTCCCCGGGCTTGCTCGGCCGCGTGCTCGATGGCCTGGGACGCCCGGCCGACGGCGGCGGCCCCCTCGCGGGCGCCGAGGCCTGGGCCGTCGACCGTCCCGCGCCCGATCCGCTGCGACGGGCGCGCGTCACGCGGCCGCTGCCGCTCGGCGTGCGCGCCGTCGACGCCCTGCTCACGGTGGGCGAGGGGCAGCGCCTCGGTCTCTTCGCGGGCTCGGGGGTCGGCAAGTCGACGCTGCTCGGGCAGATCGCGCGGCAGACCGAGGCCGACGTCAACGTCATCGCGCTCGTCGGCGAGCGCGGCCGCGAGGTGGGCGAGTTCCTCGACGCCTCGCTGGGGCCCGCGGGACGCGCGCGCTCGGTCGTCGTCTGCGCGACGAGCGACGCGCCCAGCCTCGTGCGCCTGCGCTCGGCGTTCGTCGCGACGGCGATCGCCGAGTGGTTCCGCGCCCAGGGCAAGCGCGTGCTCTTCATGCTCGACTCCCTCACGCGCGTCGCGCGCGCCCAGCGCGAGGTCGGCCTCGCCGCGGGCGAGCCGCCCGCGCGCCAGGGCTACCCGCCCAGCGTCTTCGCCCTGCTGCCGCGCCTGCTCGAGCGCACGGGCACCGACGACCGCGGCTCGATCACCGCGCTCTACACCGTGCTCGTCGCGGGCGGCGACATGGAGGAGCCCATCGCCGACGAGGTGCGCGGCATCCTCGACGGCCACGTCGTGCTCTCGCGCGAGCTCGCGGCGCGCGGGCACTTCCCCGCGATCGACGTGCCCGCGTCGCTGTCGCGCCTCATGACCGCCGTCGCCGGGGCGCCCGAGCGCGCGGCCGCGGCGCGCCTGCGCGAGTGGCTCGCCGCGCACGAGCGCCACCGCGACCTCATCGTGCTCGGCGCCTACGAGCGCGGCGCCGACGCCGCCACGGACGCCGCGCTCGCGCGCTGGGACGCCATCACCGCCTTCCTGCGCCAGGGCACCGACGAGGCGGCTCCCTGGCCCGAGACGCGCCGCCGTTTGCTCGACCTCGCCCGCGCAGAGACCGATTGACCGAGCTGGAGGACCGAATGACGACCGACTGCCTCTTCTGCAAGATCCGCGACGGCCAGATCCCCTCGGCCATCACCTACCGCGACGACGAGCTCTTCGCGTTCAAGGACATCGCGCCCAAGGCGCCGCTCCATCAGCTCGTGGTCCCCGCCCGCCACGTCCCGCGGCTCGTCGACGCGCAGCCGGACGACGCGGCGCTCCTCGGGCGGATGATGCTCACCGGCGCCCGGCTGGCCCGCGAGGCCGGCTTCGGCGAGTCGGGCTTCCGCGTCGTGATGAACAGCGGAAAGGAGGCCGGCCAGACGGTCTTCCACCTCCACCTCCATGTCCTCGCGGGCCGGGCCCTGGACTGGCCGCCCGGGTGAAGCGCTGCGTCCGCCGATGAAGCCCGAATCTGACGCGCCGGCCCAGAGCGGTTACACTGTGGGGGCGGCGGGGCGGTCAGGGCCTGCGGCCGATCTGTCGATATGAAGGGAATTAACATGCGTCACTTGTTTGGCCGAGGAGCCTCGTTCGGTGTCTTGACGATCGCGCTGCTGGCCGGCGCGAGCGCGCGCGCGAGCGTCACGGAGCCCGACGGCACCGTCGTGCCGACGAACGCGTCGGTGGGCACCGAGGTGCAGGTGCAGACGCTGTTCACTCAGCGCGGCGAGGCGCTCGACGAGAAGACCGACGCGCTCCAGGTGCCGAACGTGTTCTCTCCCACCTGCGGCTTCACGGGCACGCTCGTGCTCTCGCAGGCGGGCTGTCACAGCGCGCTCGGCTGGTACAACGTCGATCCGGCGCGCATGACGGCGCCGGCGCCGTCGGAGGTCTTCCAGCTCGTGCCGAGCGGCGCTCCGCTCAACACCACCTTCTCGGGCGGCGACATCCAGAAGGACGCGCGCTACAAGGGCGGGCTCATCGGCTTCGCGATCTGGGACACCGCGGCCTGCACGCAGTACCACTTCTCCGAGTCGAAGTGGAACCCCGTGTACACGCCCAACGGCCAGCACTGGATCGAGTCGCTGACTTATCAATCCGTGGTGACGCCGAACGCGTACTACCTCGCCTTCGAGGACGGTAACTCGACCGCGACCTCGTTCGCGAACGACGGCGACTTCAACGACAAGGTCTTCTTCATCACGGGCATCACCTGCCAGGGCGGCGGCCAGGCCTGCGACACCGGCAAGCTCGGCGTCTGCGAGGCGGGCATCCAGCAGTGTCACGCGGGGTCGCTCACCTGCGTCGAGACGACGCCGCCCTCGACGGAGACCTGCGACGGCCTCGACAACGACTGCGACGGCCTCGTCGACGACGGCCCCAACCTCTGCCCGTCGGGGAAGGTGTGCGACCGGGGCGCCTGCGTCGATCGCTGCGTCGAGCAGTCGTGCCCCGTGGGCCAGGCGTGCAACGGCAACGGCATCTGCAGCGAGCCGGCCTGCGACACCGTCACGTGCGACGCCGGCACGCGCTGCGTGGGGGGCACCTGCGTCTCGCCGTGTACGGGCGTCGTCTGCCCGCACTCGCAGGTGTGCCGCGCCGGTCGCTGCGTCGACCCGTGCTCGGGCGTCACCTGCGACTCCGGGATGGTGTGCGTCGACGGGGTCTGCACGCCGGCCTGCTCGTGCCAGCGCTGTGCCTCGGGGCTCACCTGCCAGCCCGACGATCGGTGCATCGTCGATGCCTGCGTCGGCGTGACGTGCCCGGCGGGCAGCTATTGCAGCAACGGAACGTGCCAGGACGCGTGCGCGGGCGCGACGTGCCCGGCAGGGCAGGTCTGCCAGACGGGCAACTGCGTCGATCCGTGCGCGGGCGT
Source organism: Polyangia bacterium (assembly GCA_035546175.1). GTDB lineage: Bacteria > Myxococcota_A > Polyangia > Fen-1088 > Fen-1088 > DASZFV01. The sequence continues at coordinate 787 of DASZWW010000182.1, read as the reverse complement.
GACCTGCCAGTCGACCGAGAAGTGCCTGGGCGGCTCGTGCGTGCCGCTCTGCACCGGCGTCTCGTGCGCGACGGGGCAGGTCTGCCAGGCCGGCTCGTGCGTCGACGCGTGCAGTGTCGTGACCTGCAACGCGGGCTTCGTCTGCCGCCAGGGCAACTGCGTCGACGCCTGCGCGGGCGTGAGCTGCCCGACGGGGCAGACCTGCATCGCCGGCAACTGCGTCGACGCCTGCCAGGCCGTCATGTGCGGCGGCGGGCTGCGCTGCAACCTCGGCTCGTGCGTCGACGAGTGCACCGGCGTGACCTGCGGCGCGGGACTCAAGTGCGTCGCCGCGAGCTGCGTCGACGCCTGCACGGGCGTGACCTGCGCCGCCGGCAAGAAGTGCGTCGGCGGCAGCTGCGTCGACGCCTGCCAGGGCGTGTCGTGCTCCGGCGTCTTCGTCTGCTCGGTCGGCAAGTGCATCGATCCCTGCACGCTCACGACCTGCCCGACGAACCTCGTGTGCCAGGGTGGCAAGTGCATCGACCCGTGCGACAACATCGTTTGCGCGGGGAGCGACGTCTGCATCAACGGCACGTGCACCCCGATCATGTCGACGGGCGCGGGCGGCACGTCGGGCAGCGGCACGGCGGGGACCTCCGGCGCGGGCGGCACGTCGGGCAGCGGCACGGCGGGGACGACGGGCACGGGCGGCGCGACGGGCACGGGCGGCGCGTCGGGCGCGGGCGGCACGTCGGGCAGCGGCACGGCGGGCACGTCGGGCAGCGGCACGGCGGGCACGACGGGC